>NZ_CVJQ01000001.1:1509166-1818333 GCF_001375595.1 Phenylobacterium immobile (ATCC 35973)
GCCTCGACGGCGTTGACGCGCTCGACCATGCAGGTGAAGTCGCGGCCCTGGATCACCTTTTCGACGAGCCTCAGCCGCTCATCGGCGATGCGAGGGTCATCGTTCCAGATGGTCACGGTTGCGGTGACATAGGCCGCTCCCACCAGATCAGAGCCGAGCTCCTGAAGCGCCATGTCGGCGTCCACGGCCTTGTTGGCGGCGTCGCTGTCCATGAGGGCTGAGGCCTCGTTCGTCATGATTTCCTTGAGCATCGCGGCGATGGATTTGCGCTTGGCGAACCATTGGCGGCGAATACGGCCCAGGACCTTCGCGGCGTCGGTCTTGTCGAGGCAGATCGCCCGGGTGACCCACCGATAATCGAAGGCGAGGCGGTTGAGGACGTCCAGCAGACCCGGCCAGGATTGGGACGGAAAGCCCATGATGGTCAGCGTGCGCAGGTGAGCCTGACCCAGGCGAGGTTCTAGCCCGCCAGTGAGCACCTGATCGGCCAGGATGGCGTCGAGGAGCATGGGGGATTCGGGCACCCGGACTTTATGCCGGTGGGTCGAGACCGTCGCGTGCAGATAGGTCAGGGTTTCAATGTCGCTGAGCCACGCGGTTTCGGGCATGAACCCGTCAACGAGGTTGAGGACGCGGTCGGTGCGATCGATGAAGGTGGCGAGTTGCTCGTGACCGTTGATACCGGATTGCTCGCGGCCCTCGTACAGCCAGGCCTCGGCGCGTGCCGCGTCCTCGGCCGGCGGCAACCAGACCAGTGACAGGTAATAGGACGATTCATAGTGTGCGCCGGCTTCGTCGAACTGTGCTCTGCGCTCGAAATCGACGAGATTGGAGACACCGTCCGGAAACGTGCCAGGCGGATAGGCACTGGCCGGATGGCGCTGCGCCTCGACGAAGATCGCCCATCCGGAGCCAAGGCGCCGCAAGGCATTGTTGAGCCGTGAGGTCGTGGAGACCAACTCGGCGGGTGTTGCGCTATCGAGATCCGGACCGCGGAACCGAGCAGTGCGCTGAAAGCTGCCGTCCTTGTTGAGGATGACGCCTTCGGCAACCAATGCCGCCCACGGCAGAAAATCGGAGAGAGCTTGGGATTTCCCGCGATACTCGGAGAGATTCAGCACTACCGGTCTCACGCGCCGAAATGGGTCGGGTAGCGAAGGTGGCGGCGCACCACGTCGACGAAGGCGGGGTCGCGCCGCGCTGCCCATACGGCGGCCATGTGTCCGACGAGCCAGATCAGCAGGCCAGCCAGCCAAAGCCGCAACCCCAGCCCCAGAGCTGCGGCGAGCGTGCCATTGATGATGGCCAGCGAACGCGGAGCGCCACCGAGAAGGATCGGTTCGGTCAGGCTGCGCCGAACCGGTGCATAGAAGCCGACGGCGGGTTCATCTGCGCCAAGCATCAGACCAGCGCCCCACCGCCGAACGAGAAGAAGGACAGGAAAAACGAGCTGGCCGCGAAGGCGATCGAAAGCCCGAAGACGATCTGGACCATCTTGCGAGCACCGCCCGAGGTGTCGCCAAAAGCGAGCGTGAGCCCGGTGACGATGATGATCATCACCGCGATGATCTTGGCGACCGGTCCCTGAATTGACTCCAGGATCGACTGGAGCGGCGCCTCCCACGGCATGTTGGAGCCGGCGGCGTAGGCAGGTGCGGTTGTGATCGCGAGCAGCGCGAAGGTTGCTGCGCCGGTCAAGCAGCGACGGAACATGGTCATGGCAGGTCTCCTGGCGAAGGTTGGAGGTGGTGGATGAGCCGGTAGTCGCCCTCCGGGGTCAGCCCTTCGACGCGCATGAGCTCGGCGAGCCGGCGGGTGTTGCCGCGGCCGGAGAGAACAGCGATCAGGTCAATGGTCTCGGCGATCAGCGCGCGCGGCACTGTGATCACCGCTTCCTGGATGAGCTGTTCGAGACGCCGCAGAGCGCCAAGCGCGGAGCCGGCGTGTAAGGTGCCGACACCGCCGGGGTGGCCTGTGCCCCATGCTTTGATCAGGTCGAGCGCTTCGCCGCCGCGCACCTCACCAATCGGGATCCGGTCAGGACGCAGGCGCAGCGCCGAGCGAACTAGGTCGGTCAAGCTCGCTGCGCCGTCCTTGGTCCGTAGCGCGACCAGATTTGGGGCCGCGCACTGCAATTCGCGGGTGTCTTCGATAAGCACCACCCGGTCGCCGGTTCTGGCGACCTCGGCGAGCAAGGCGTTGACGAGTGTCGTTTTGCCGGTGGACGTACCGCCAACCACCAAGATGTTCTTGCGGGCGTAAACGCCAGCGCGGAGGCTCTCGGCCTGCTCGGCGGTCATGATCCCCGCCTCGACATAATCGGTCAGGGTGAAGACGGCGACGGCGGGCTTACGGATGGCGAAGCTGGGCGCGGCGACGACGGGAGGCAGCAGGCCCTCAAAGCGCTCGCCGGTTTCGGGGAGTTCGGCCGAGACCCGCGGGTTGCCGCCATGGACCTCGGCTCCGACGTGGTGGGCCACCAGCCTGACGATGCGCTCGCCGTCTGCCGCGTTGATGCGTGCGCCGGTATCCTCCAGGCCGCCCGCGAGCCGGTCAATCCACAGACGGCCATCAGGGTTGAGCATGACTTCGACGACGCCCGGGTCATCGAGATACCCGGCGATGTCGGCGCCCAGCGCGGTCCGCAACATCCGTGCGCCGCGTGCGAAACTCTCGGACCGGAAAGCAACTGTGGTCACGAACGTCGTCCCGTTTTCGCGTCTCGCCGGAGGCGAGACTGTCAACGGGACGAGCAAGAAGCGGCGATATCGTACTGATTCAATAGGCTTGAGGGCGTAGTAGGGCTGTAGCGTACAATGGCAGGGAAACGGCGGTTCACTCCTCGTCGGGATCTGCGCTCGTGGTTGCCGGAACGTCCTGAACGATCTCGTCGGCGAAGCTGCGCCCCTTGGCGAGGCGTCGCCCCAGGGTTTCAACAAAGCCCTCGAAGCGTTCGCGGCCCTTTGCTTGAGCTGCCGCTTGAGCTGTGTCGGGGAGCGGCGGCACGGCCGTCAGCCAGAAGCGCACAAAAAGAGCCAATGTTTCGTTGCTGATCATGATGTGGCGCTCAAGCCGGTCGATCTGGCGGGTCATGCGATCGAGCCGTCTCGCCAGCGCCGCCTCCAGGCGGTCGGCGCCGTCTGGTGATAGGTGGGATGACAATGCGGCTTGCACCACGTCGCCCTGGGCGACCCGCCGGCGCCGGGCATAGTCAGCCAAATCCCGGCTCAGCTCAGCGGGAAGGCGGAATGTCTGTTTGATCCTGGGAGGCGGCTTCACAATACGATCCCATCATCAGGATCGAGTGAAGCCTGGCGCGCCATGCCACGCATTCGCGCCTGCAGCGTCTGAGCGCGAAGGGCGTTGTCGTCAGGTTCGTCGTCCAGGGCGTCGAACTCGCGCACGGGCAGCGGTGTCTCCGGCGCGATTGCCTCATGCGCGGGAATTTCCGGCTCCCGCCGGATTCCGGCATTGGCAGAATCGTCGGCGTCGCCATCGACGGCATCATCCCCTGAAGTTCTTGCCGCGGTCGGCGCAAATGGCAGCGGCGCCAGCGCGCTCCAATCATCGCTCTGCGCGCCAACCTCCTCGCGCTGGGTCGGTTCGGTGGGAGGAGGCAGTAGTCGCGCCTTGAGTTGGCGATCCTCATAGTAGCGCGCCTTCGTCGCCCGGACCGGGAAGAGTCCTGAAACGAGCACGATCGCGTCGCTCGGCGGGAGCTGCATGATTTCGCCCGGGGTCAGCAGCGGCCGCGCTGTTTCCTGACGCGAAACCATCAAATGGCCGAGCCAGGGCGACAGACGATGGCCGGCATAGTTGCGGGCATCGCGGATCTCGGTCGCGGTTCCCAAGGCATCGCTTACACGTTTGGCCGTGCGCTCGTCGTTGGTCGCGAAACTCACTCGCACATGGCAGTTGTCGAGGATCGCATTGTTCGGCCCGTAAGCCTTTTCGATCTGGTTGAGACTTTGAGCGATGAGGAAGCTGCGGATGCCGTAGCCAGCCATGAAGGCAAGCGCCGACTCGAAAAAGTCCAGGCGACCGAGTGCGGGGAACTCGTCGAGCATCAGCAGCAGGCGGTGGCGCCGTCCCTTGGCGGCAAGGTCCTCGGTCAAGCGTCGCCCGACCTGATTGAGGATCAGCCGGATCAGGGGCTTGGTGCGCGATATGTCGGATGGCGGGACAATCAGATAGAGCGTGACCGGGTCTCGCCGATCAACAAGATCAGAAATCCGCCAATCGCATCGGCGCGTCACGCGCGCGACGACAGGGTCGCGGTAGAGGCCGAGGAACGACATCGCGGTCGACAGCACGCCCGATCGCTCGTTTTCGCTTTTGTTCAACAGTTCGCGCGCGGCCGACGCAACGACAGGATGAACGCCGTCATCGCCAAGATGCGGAGTCGTCATCATGGCGCGCAGCGTCGTATCGATGGGACGCCTGGGATCCGAAAGGAAGTTGGCAACGCCCGCCAACGTCTTGTCGGCTTCGGCATAGAGGACGTGCAGGATCGCGCCGACGAGCAGGGCGTGACTGGTTTTTTCCCAGTGATTGCGTTTCTCGAGTGCGCCCTCGGGATCAACTAGAATATCGGCGATGTTCTGCACGTCGCGCACTTCGGAGGGGCCGCGCCGGACTTCGAGCAGAGGGTTGTACGCATCCGAGCTGATATCGGTGGGGTCGAAGCGCAGGACGTGGCTGAACCGGTTGCGCCACCCCGCCGTCAGTCCGAAATTTTCGCCCTTGATGTCGTGAACAATACAGGCGCCCGGCCAGGTAAGCAGGGTCGGGATGACGAGGCCGACCCCCTTACCGGACCGCGTCGGCGCAAAACAAAGCACATGCTCGGGACCATCATGGCGCAGATACCGCTGGTGAAAGCGACCGAGAATGACGCCGTCGTCGCCAAGCAATTTGGCGGTTCGCAATTCGCCAGGCGTCGCCCAGCGCGCCGACCCGTAGGTCGTGACATTCTTCGCCTCACGGGCACGCCATACAGACATGCCGACCGCGACCGCGATCGACGCAAATCCGCCTGCGGAGGCGATGACAGCGCCTTGATAAAAGATCTTGGGGGCGTAGGCGTCGAAAAAATACCACCACCAGAAGAACGCGGGCGGCGCGTAAATCGGATGCCCCATAAGGACAAACCATGGTCGTCCCAGTTCGGGCTGATAACCCAACTGCCATGCGGTCCATTGCGTGGCCCCCCAGACCGAAGCCAGCACAATGAGGGCGACAATCAGAACCTGGCCCCAGAGGATTTTGGTCGCGGACATAAGGAAACTCCCGCAGCGCAGGCGCTGACGGTGGGGTGAGCGTCTGGCGTTGCAAGGGCATTGTCAGTCGCGTCGTAGGATCGGCTAGGCTGTCGTGCAGAACGGCGGGGTCAGCCGATGCCGAGCCCTCGCTTGCGACCCATCGACCAATCGACGCCCCCGCCAGGAAGCATCACGCCTGTGACTTGGCGGCCGAGATGCTGATCGAGGGCAGGCTTCCAGGGCACGAGCTCAAAGCCCAGGCCGTTGTCGATCATGGCGAAGCGGCCTGAGGCGAGGTTGACGCGCTGGCGGTAGAGGCCGGCGACATGATTGCCCGGCTCCGAGGGCCGATAGGGAAGGCCGGTCTCGTTTGCCAGATGACCTGAGGCATTGGCCAGCTCGCTTTGTCTCAGCGTATCAATCAGGTCGCGTGCGAAGACCGCGCCTTGGAGGCGTCGATTGGCCAGACCCACTGCGGCGAGTGTGTCTGTGCGCTGATCGAGCGCCTCGCGAACTTCGGCGCCGAACCCTGTGCTGGCGACTGGCGGCGGATCTCGGCCGACGAGATGACGATCGAGCCAGGTCGCACCGGTGGCGGACACCTGTTCGGCCAGATCGTAATCCGATCGCACCGAGAGGGTGAGACGCCGCTGATTGTCCGCGCCGGTGAAGGGACGCACCTCCACGATTGCACCGATCTTGGCATCACCTGTGGCTTCGATGCTCGGTAGCCGGACGTGATGGGTTCGGCCATCGATCCCATCGATGACGACGTAGCCGGTTCCTGCCAGTTCATCTTGGAGGCCGCGATCAACGAGGCGACCGAGGACGTTCGGCGAGCCCTCGCCGTGAATTGCGAAGTCGGCGACGCCGCGCGATTGACCTTGCCGATCGAGCGCCCGATGCATCGTTTTGATGATGTCTCCGCGTTCGCCTAACGCCCGAAGAGTCGTCTCGGCGTCGGGTGCGATGGTCCATTGCGCGGGGCCAATCTGATCGGTGATGCCGAGGCGCTGCAGATGCTGGGCACGGCCGACCAATAGATCGTGCAGGTCTTTGTCGCCGTGAGCGTGCCCACCAGGACGGAGATCGATGACGCCGCCGGTGTCGTCCGCATAGTCGCGCAAGGTTCGATCCAGGCGGGTCCACCGCTCCGCACTGACCTCACGCCGCAGGGTCACGCTGACCTCTTGGTCGCTTCGCGGCCCAAGCTCAAGTGACACGAGCCGCTCAGCCTGACCCCGCAGACCGCGACTGATATAGTCCCGGCTGATAACGAGGTCGGCGCCATCCTGATCACGCCCGCGTACCAGGAGATGGACATGAGGGTTGTCGGTGTTGTGATGTGTGACCGCGACCCAATCGAGCCTGGTTGCCAGATCTGCTTCGGCCTGCGCCATGAGGTCGCGCGTGAATTCTCGGAGGTCGCTCATCTGCGCCGCGTCCTCGGGTGAGACGATGAACCGAAAATGGTGGCGATCCTCTTCGCACCGTTCGGCAAAGGCTCGGCCATCAGCATGGTCGCTCGCGCGATCAAACAGTTGACCGGGACGACCGTCTCGGTTCGTCCCGTCGCGTTGAAGGTAGGTCAGGTGAGTGGAAAGCGGGGCGGCGCGAAAGTGACTGCCACGGTGACGTGCGACGCGCGTCTTGATCAGCACCCGGCGTGAGGGACTGCGTAGCGCCGCTCGCGCGGTCGCAGCGCGGCCACGGCCGAACGAAGATTGCCGGACGCTGACGCTGGAAAACCGTCGTCCGCCATGTCCGGCCCGGCTGGCCGCTCGCATGACTTTGGCCACGAAGCTTTTGGCTTTGCCCCCAGGTGTTCCACCGTCACGGCTTCGACCGGGCCGGATACGCAGGTCGTCGTCACCCCGCTTCATCGGCTCATGTCCTGCGGCAAGCGCTTACTGGCGTCTAAGCAAATGAAATGAAATCGAAAAATCCGAGAATGTCTGGCAGGGTATCGGCGGGAGCCAGACAAAAAAATCCAAGAATACCAACCGCATAGACCCAAGCCGCAGGCAGGGCTTTTATCTTGCCCTCTGCTCTGTTTCCGACAGTTTCTACCCCGACCAACTTGCCCGTCACCGCCGACAATACGCAATTGCCGCCGATGCCCGCCCAGCACACGATTTCGCAGGCGGTGCTTCATTGCGCGGACCGGGCTTCGTTCCGCGCAACGAAAAGGGGGCTTTCGGCCGGGAGGAGCGACCGACGGGAAGGCGCTGGCGAAGACGACGTTTGTGCAGCCCCGGTGGCGACAGATGGATCGTCTCGAAACATCGGCGGTGCATTGGAAGCGGTAGGCGATGGCGCTTGGTCACGCCCCACGCGCGTTGGATTGGCGACGAGAATTTCAAGAATTCGATTTGCGTCGCTGGGCGCAGACTGTGCGACCGAAACACCATTAGCGCGCACAAACAATGGGGCCTCGAAGGGGGAAGGTGGGCGCCTGGCAGCAGGTTCGCTGGCGCTATCCACCGCGGCGAATCCGAGCGCCGGGGCCAGCCTCGACAGATAATTGACGGTCTCTGCAGGTAGGGGACGGCTTCCGTTGAGGTGGCTTTCCCAGCGCCCTGGCCCAGCATTGTAGGCCGCCAAAAAGCCGGGCGCTCCGTAGCGATCGTACATCTGGCGCAGATAGGCCGTGCCCGCGAGAATGTTGTTGCGGACGTCGAAAGGGTCCATGCCAATCCCGAGTTGCTGGCGCAATTCGGCGTAGGTCGCGGGCATGACTTGCATCAGCCCGATCGCGCCGGCGCGCGATACCGCGCGGCGATCGCCATTGCTTTCAACGCGCATGACGGCGCGGATCCAAGCTTCGGGAATGCCGAACCGCCGGGAGGCTTCGTCGATGGCCGTCGCTATCGGATCTCCCGCATTCTGTGCTGCTACCGGCTCCTTCGCGGGCGTTGCGTTAGCGCCGACTGTCACGCTCAAGAGCAGCGCGACCGTCGTCAAACCGAGTCGGCTGGCGCGAGGGAATGTCATGATTGCCGATCCTCCGCGGTCCAGAGCGGTCGAGCGACCCCGAGGATGGCACTGGCAGGAAGTGGCCCGAAGTACCGACCGTCCAGCGATCCGGTGCTGTCAGGATTGAGCAGAAAAACCTGATCGGCGGCGAGTGTTTGGCAGCCGCGCCAGACGGGCAGCGGGCGACCCCGTCGATCCCGACTGAGGGCCTCACCTATCATGACGCCGTCGACGGTGATGGTGCGATCACGCCGGCAGACGCGTTGCCCTGGAAGGGCCGCGACATGCTTGAGAAGCGGCACCCCTTCAGGCAGATAGCCGCCCTCCGACAGAAATCGCGCGAGTGGTTCTGGCGGATGGACGACGGCGATATCCATGCGCTCGGGTGAGCGGCGCGGATCAACCGCATACAGGCCGATCGGCACGCTTGCGCTGGCATTCCAGATCACGCGCGGGAGCGGGTGGATGACGGCGGTTATGGCAAGAATGCCGATCGCCGCCGTCGCTGCGGCGAGAGGTTTCCATGGCAATTTCATCGGTTCAGACTCCGCCGTGAAAGCCAGGCCGCGTGCCGTCGAACCGTGTAGGGACGCGGCTCCTCGGCAGCGGCAAGGCGGTTGTGGATGTGTCGCCAGTGGTCCGGACAGGCGTCGGCGGGCTGCACGCCAAGCGCCTCGACCTGATCGATCAGTTGCAGGACGCGCTCGACTTTGGCCCAACCGTTTGCGCGCAGCAGAACCTCACCCCCTGGCGCGACGCCGGGGATGGTCGTGTAGGCTTCGTTCGCATGGCAGGCGCGCAGAATATCGATGCGGGAGACGAGGGTTCCGTGGTCCCCGGCGGCCCACCGGATGAAGGCGAACACGCTGTCGGGCCTGAACCAAAAGGCCCGACGCCGACGATCGAGAATCTCTTCGTCCGCGACATGGCCGAAGCGGATCCAGCGTTCGATCTTGCCCTCAAGATGGAGCAGTTCAACGCGTGTTCTGAGGACGGTATCGGTCATCCGGGCGAACTTTCGTCGTCCGGAAATTCGCGATCGAGCAGCGCGCGCAACATATCGGCGACGGTTTGGCCGTTCCGAAAGGCGATAATCTTGAGTCGGCCGCGCATCGCCGGCGTCACGTCGATGGTGAGGCGCGCCGTATAGCTGTCACGCAGCCCGGATGACGGTCGATCAGGCGCGCGCACCCAAGCGTCTGGGTCGCTGGGACGACGGATGAAGGCCGGCTTGCGAGGATCGGTCATTGCGCCAATCCATCGAGTTCATCGGCCAGCGCCTCGATGTCGCGTGTCGCCATTTGTCCGGTGTCGCTCTCCGACGCGAGGCGGCCGGTGCGTGCCGCGTCGGCGAATGCGACCCGCTGGCCGACACGGCTCGCGAGCATCGGCGGATCCTGGTCAGCCAGTGCCTCTGCGGTTTCGCGGGCAATGACGGTGCGCGCCGCGCAGCGATTGAGGAGCATCCGGGCGCGCAGTTCCGGTCGGAAGATACGGGCTTCGTCGAGCAGCCTGAGCATCTCGCTGGAAGCCCAGCCATCGAATGGCGAAGGCTGAGCCGGAATGAGCACCAGATCGGCTGCGAGGAGTGCGGAACGCGCGATGCCGGCGACTCGCGGTGGGCCATCAATGATCAGATGGTCGGTCTCGCGGGCAAGGTCGGGAAGCTCCTTGTGGAGTGTTTCGCGTGCAAGCCCGAGGACGCCGAAAAGTCGCGGCAGACCTTCGTGCAGCCGCTGATCGGCCCAGTCGAGCGCCGACGCTTGTGGGTCCGCATCGACGACCAGAACGCGCCGGCCACGGGCGCTCCAGGCGCCCGCCAGATGCAAGGCGAGCGTCGTCTTTCCAACGCCGCCCTTCTGGTTGAGGAAGGCGACGATCATCGCGCGCTCCGATCCGCGCGCTGCAGGCCGTGCGGAGCCGCCAACTGCGTTAGAAAGAATCCGAAGGATTCTAGGTTAGAGATGTTAAGGGCGGAGTATCGCGTTGAAATCGCAACGAATATCGGCGATTCCGGTCCTCGATAGCACGAGGCGGCGGTCCCCGATGGCACGATAGCGGCGGTCCTTGATAGCACGACGCAATTCACAGCTTATCCCCAGCGAAAGCGCCGCGCAGCCGGCGAGGGATCGCAAAATCAAGCGGGTCGGTGGTGGGGACGAAGACCAGGCGATCAAAGCCATAGGGACGTTCAAGCGTCAGCTTATAACCCGGCAGGGGCTGGCGGCGGACGATGTCGCGCAGGTCATAAGCGAAGTGCTTGAGCGGGCTCAGCGAGCCGGATTTTGCGTGCAGATGGGTGAGGTCGAAACTCCAGCCACCGGGCTGGCGCCCGCCATGCTTGCGGACGATCCGATAGAGCCAGCGCTCTAGCCCGCCGGTCAGATCGAAATAGGCGCGGTCGATCGTCAGGACCAGAGCATCGTCGAGGACGGCCGAGTAGAACCAGTCGGGCAGGATAAGTTCGACCCCGTAAGGGCGGCCTTTGCTGTCGGACGTTTCCTTCCACTCGTTGATCCAGGAGAAGCGGTGCCGACGCCGTTCACTGGGCTGGCGGATTGTTGTGGCGACGGTCGTTGCCTGAAGACGGTCGAGGCCGGCCTTCAGGCGATCATAGTCTCGCGCTGACGTGCCACGGCCTACGAAGGTCAAGATCTCATAGGGCGTCGCCGCAACCAGCCTCGATGTCCGAAAGCCGTGGTCGCGCGCTTCGACCAACTGACTGGCTGCCCAGATCAGTACATCGGCGTCCCAGATCGTAGCCATACCATGCTCGGGCACGGCCTCGACGCGGATCGCGACGGAGCCTGCCTGAAAGTCGATCGGCTTGAGCCGCTTTGATTTCGCCAGGCTGAAGAATGGGTAGGCCATCAAGTCCTGGGCATCACGCGGCGCCAGATCGCCAGGGATGGCGCGGAAAAGCTCAAGCTGGTCGCGCTCGGGCGTCGGGTGGCGACGCCCCGGCTGGGCGCTCGGTCGCGAGCTCATCGACGGCGCTCGAAGGATGTTTCTTCCGCGTGCCGTTTGGCGGGAAGGACGACGCTTCCGGTCTCGTCTGTCGTGGAAGACTTCGCGCCGCGATCAACCCAGATCTGGAGGTCCTCGACGCGATAAACCACGCGGCCGCCGATCTTGGAGTATCGCGGGCCAGTTCCGTAGGTCCGGTGCTTTTCGAGCGTGCGGCCTGAAAGGCCGAGGAAGCGCGCGGCCTCGGGTGTACGAAGGCAGCGGGGTGGTAATGTCGCGGTCGCGGATGAGGACATGATCGAACCTCCGAAAGATTGCGGCGGCTCTGGCGAGCTGCCGACGGTCGAAGGCGAATGTGGCGAAGTAGGAAAAGGCCGAGGCGGGTCGCAAACGACGCCCCCTGTTTCCGACCCGTCAGCCGGACATTTTCGCGGCCCAGCCGGGCGCCGTGTCAGGATTTCAGGAGCTTGCGGTATCCGCCGGCTGTGAGGGCCAGGCCGTCCCGGATCAGGCGGGCGGTTCGGCTGCGCAGATGATGGTCGTCGAATGCGACGCCCTCTGGCACCTGTTCCGGGCCAAATATGGTCTCTGCGATGTCACGACGTGTGGCGCCGGCATGGCGGGCGTCAACGGCGCGCAGGCTCATCGCCAGACGCTCTCGGCGTGACGCTGGGATCTCGCGTGCATAGGGAAGGCTCTGTTGGCCCGTCAGCGCACGCCATAGGCGAGCCATCGCCTCGATCCGCGTCGGGATGTTGGCATCGAGCGGAACGATCGCCATCAGCGGCGCGTCAAGCGGTAGGCCGGGCGCGAGCTTTGCCGTGCCCGAGGCCTTAGAGGCACCGATCTTTGCGTAAGCGCCATCATCGCTGGCGATATCGTGGCGCAGCGGGAGCTGCCCAGCCGTCACGTCGCCTAGCCCGGTAGTATCGGCGACGAGCTGGATCAGGCGGGGATCATAATTGGCAAGCCAATAGACTTCGGTCTCTTCCGCCGCCCGGCGAGGATCCACCGCGAAATCGCAGGCCCCAGCGCTGCGCCATCAGGTCAGCGGCATCTGCCGAGGAGCGCATCACCGACGCATAGGCCCTTTGGTACGCTGGATTGCGGCGCAGAAATTCCCAGGCCAGATCGGCCGCCGGAAGCTCTTTCGCCCGAAGATAAGGCTCAGAATCTCGCCAGTTACGCTTACTCGACATCGCGAACTCCTTGCACAGGACGCGCCACGGTTGCGCGCCGCTATAGGATTCGGGATGGCATTCTTGGGATTGAACCCCGGTGAGCTAGGCATGGTGTTCGTGAAAACCGATCACGCCGAAATGGATATTTTATCGCGTGATGGCGGGCAGCACGGACGTCAGGCTTTGGGCCAAACAAGCGATTGATACCCCTGCGCGCTGATCCACCGCGCCCGTGCCAAGTGGCTGTCGTAGGTGGCACGCGCCCGCTCAAGGTCGGCGTTCGGATCGACGCCAAAGATCATTTCCACCGCCTCGCGCCAATCAGCGCCGTCGTCGGCGGCATCAATCAGACGCAAATAGGTGGGCATCTGGTCACGATCATAGGCGGTGAGATCGGGACCGTCTGGAGCGAGATCTGAAATCGGCGAGTTGGCCATCACGGGCGAGCGCGGCTGAGAGGGGGCTGAATCACGAGGTTAATGAAACCGCCAAGCGTTGCCGCACAAGCAGTTTTTTGCACTGCGGCACTGCTGAAAATGGGACGCGGTGGCACGCTCACAGCCTTCAAGCCAATGGTCTGTAGAGAATACTCCGTGGTGAAATACTCTACAAGCCAGTGCTGTCTCGTTCATGGAGATACGAGAGGTCCTCGCGCTTAACCTGCGGAATTACCGGCAGGCTCAAGAGCTTTCGCAGGAAGAGCTCGCGCACCGTGCCGAGATCGACCGGACGTATGTCAGTTCATTGGAACGGTGTGTTTATGCCGCCAGCATCGATGTGCTGGATCGGTTGGCGCACGTTTTAGGTGTCGAAGCGGCCGATCTGTTGCGTCGGCCCGACCCCGGAGCGGAACCGGTGCCGGCTTCTAAGACCTAAGCCAAGACCGGTAAGAATACGCGGCGGGGCGAGTCCCCGCCCGGGCTAGCCCGGGCGGGGTGAGAGGCTCAGTCGCCGTTGCGCTTGGCGGCGCGCGACCAGATCAGGCTGAAGGTGTCGCCCTCTTCGTCGTCGAAGAGATTGGCGTAGATCGGAGCGGTGAAGCTGGGATCATCGAGCTTGAGGCCCAGATATTCGCGGCCCTCGTTCGAGGTCTTGCTCCAGGCGGCGCCGATCTCGGCACGGCCGACGTAAACCCGATGGCTCGGCGCGTTGTCGCCGCTGCGGTTCGCCTCGGGGACGATGCGGACGCCCTTGGCCTGGACGCTGAGCGTCACGATCTCGCCGCTGAACTCGTTGCCGCTCTTCTTGAAGGTGCCGATGGTCGCCATGTTAAGTCTCCTTGGATGCTATTTCGAGCACCGCGCCCATCGCGGCCTCGATGGTGATCAAGGGGCCGGAGGCGATCGACGCCGCACCCTTCAGGGCCGCAGCGCAGCGGAGGATGTCGGTCGGGAGACTTTCTTGTCCCGCGAGGAGGCCCGCCGGGCCGGGGAAGAAAGTCGGACGACAGGCGTTGCGGCTGAGGCGATCGAGGCGAAGCCGGCCTTCGGCCAGATCAGTCCATCAAGAGACCGCTTGGGTGTGTGCATTGATAGCCGATCCAACCGGAGACCTGGCGAATGTCCTTGGCTCCAAGCAAGGCAAAAACGCAGACGGCGCATTGTCGGATAGTCCAGCGTACAAAACGGCGCGCACGGCCCGATTGTCGGGGTGGCAGTAGAGAAGTGAAATGCTCATGAGGGTTGTCGATCTTCGCCGAGTCGCCGTGGGAGGCTCCCTGAACGAAAGCGGCAATGGGCAGGCTCGTTTAACCGACAACCGCGCTTAATCGCCAATCTCAGACAAGAAGGGGGCCATAGTCTCCAGCCCCGTTCGCGCCCGGTGCGTCATGGTGATGACCTGAGCTGCTGCACCTGCTCGGGTCGGTCCGGGCGGGGAATCATTCTGGCGAGACGTTATTGCCCTGATAGACGCGCGTCTGAAGGAGTGGCTCGAAAGCCTGCCCCGCGGGGCAAAGCAAGCCGAGCCAAGGCAGTGAGGCTGATCGCTCCAGAGCCGAAAAGGGCAAAGGCTTGGCGCCATCCCTCAGCCGGGATCGCCAGCGCGGCGAGCCCGTGCGTGGCATGATAGCCCGCAATCGCGGCGGGGATCGCGAAGAGACCTGCGACTGCGACGCGGACCAACGTAGACGGGACGAGCGTAAAGACCATTTGGCCTGCGGTAAGCGTGGCGATGCCAGCTAGAAGACCGAGAAAAATAGCGCCGATTGGACCGGCACCGGTATCGGTCGTCGCGAGCCCCACGGACACAGCGGCGAACAGCGGAAGAGCGAAAACGGCGAGGTTGAACAGCAACCAACACATCGCACCCAGTACGATGATCAGCATGATGATGCCCAGAATGATCATGGCGGTGTACTCCGTTGCAAACAGGAACGGTCGCGCCTCCACCACCACCACGGCGCAGCGTCGAGTATAGCCCAAAAGTCGGCTGGGCGGGAGCGCGTTTTTGCGCTTCCGCCCAACAGGTGTGGCTCACGACCAGGGGTCATATTCATGGACGACGCTGTCGGGGTCGCCGTCAAACTCGGCCGAGGGCATGACGCCGAACTCGGATCCTGCCTTGAAAAGGGTGACGCAGACCATGAGGGTCTTTGCGAGGTTCCAGGCGCTACGTTGGGCGAGAGAAAGCGACATCGTTCCGGCTCCTGTCTGGAGGCGGGGACCATCCCCGCTCGACAGGCGCCCGAAGTGTCCGGGACACGGCCGCGGTCACCGCGCCAGGCGTTAGCCCAGCGGCCGCAAGCTCCGCTTAGCGGACCCTTTACGGGTTGACCGTGGAAGGCCGGGCCCGGACCAAGGAAAGCGGCTATGAGAGCGGGGTGGGCAACGACGGGGTAGGGAAGAATGTCAGACGAAGATCTTCTCTCCGAAGCAAAGCAGCGCTTCCTCGACGCTCAGCGAGACGTCGACATCCTCCGACAAAAGATCGCGGTGGCTCAGTGCCCAATACAGATCGGGGACACGGTTACGATCGTTGATGGCGGCAAGACCTACGAGGGTGTGGTCGAGCATGTCGGTCATGCCATGTCTGCTGCAGAGCTACTTGGTCCGGTGGTGGGCGCCCCGACCCTTTGGGCGGCGAGCGGCCACCGCGTGAACAAGACAACGGGCCAGATCGGGAAGTGGTCATTTGCGATTGTCAGCGACAGCGCTGAATTTCTCGACGGCAAATGGGTGATTGCCGAACGCAGTATCGAGGCCTTGCTCGGTCTGGCGCCCCACAACGGGCGCTAGCGTTGGCTGGTCGGCGGCGCTCACGCGCCGCCGCCTTTCCGGAAATCGAACAGCGGGATGCCGAGTTTGCGAGCTTTGTCCGCAAGGTTGTCGGAAATGCCCGATCCTGGGAACACGATGACCCCGATCGGCAGGATGTCGAGGAGTTGGTCATTGCGCTTGAAGGGCGCGGCTTTGGCGTGGCGGGTCCAGTCTGGTTTGAAAGCGACCTGTGCGACGTGGCGATTGTCGGCCCAACAGGCCGCGATGCGCTCCGCCCCCTTGGGGGAGCCGCCGTGCAACAGCACCATGTCTGGGTGTTTGGCGCGGACTCGATCAAGTGCTGCCCAGACCGCCTGATGATCGTTGAAGTCGGAGCCACCCGTAAAGGCGACCTTGGCACCGGCGGGGAGCATCACCTCGTTCTCGGCGCGCTTGCGGGCGGCAATGAAGTCGCGGCTGTCGATCATTGCCGAGGTCAGCGCCTTGCGATTGACCATCGAGCCTGAGCGCGGGCGCCAGGTTGACCGGAGGTGGGTCTCGAACTGGTCGGCTGCCTGATCACGCATAAATTCAAAGGCGTTGCGGCGTTCAATGAGCGTCATGCCTTCGGCGATCTTACGCTCCAGCTCGACGGATTTGACCTCCGAGCCGTCCTGCTCGCGCTGTCCGCGCTTTTGGGCTTGCTCGTTATCATCGAGTTCGCGTTCGATCCGTTCGGCGGCGCGGTGGAAGAGGTTCACGGTCGACCACAGCAGGTCGTCGAGGTCGGGTTCAAGACGTGTGTCTTGGAATGTGGAAGCCAGGGCGTCGAAGATGTCGGCGATCGCGCCACGGACGTGGCGTTCTTCGGGCAACGGCCTGGGATCGGGTTCATCCTCGAAGGGCCTGTGTCCAAAGAGCTGCAGCTCATCGAGGAGGCTGGAGGTGGGGGATTGCTCGTGCAGCGGTTCGAAATCGGGATCGGTGCTCATGGTGTCCTGCCTGTCCGTTTGCCGGCCGCGCCCATCGCGGCCTTCGCAGGCGATGAAGAGCGGGGGCGGAGCGGGCCTGCACCGCCGGTCCGAAGGACCGAGCGGCCGCAGCGCAGCGTAGGACGGCAAAGGCGGGCTATTTTGGCTCGCGATGCAAAGGTCCGCAGGACCGGCGGAAAATAGCCCGCCGCAGCCGTTGCCGACCCGAACCGGCTCCGGTCCGATCGCCCTCTCAGAAGGCCGTGGGCGCCGCGCCTCAAAGAAAAGGCCAGACCGAGCGTTCCTCCCGCTTTACGGACAACAAGCGTCTTCCTGCCGATCACCATCGATCAAGGAAATCGGACAATATCGTCGGGCAGGAGCTGATCGCGGAGCTCGCGCGTGACCGCATCGCGTCCAAGCCGCTGCAGATCGTCGTTGAAGTCGCCGAGGTTGGGTTTCAGGGGAATGACTTGGATCCCCAGGGCGATCGCGCGTTCGGCCAGCGTTTCCTGCGCCCGATCACCGGCCGGATCGGCATCGTGAGCGATATAGAGCCGACGGAGCGTGGGGGGCAGGATCAACGCCGCGAGGTGGTTGGCCGACAGGGCGGCGGCCATCGGTAGGGTTGGCAGGATCTGACGAACCGAAAGCATTGTTTCGATGCCCTCACCGGCAACGAGCACATCCACAGCATGACCGAACCGCACTGCATTGCCCAAGAGCTGCCCCATGGCCCGTCTGGGGGTGGAGATGTCGGCCTTGTGCGAGCCTGAAGGATCGAGCCAGGTCCGATGGGCTCCGGTGATCGTGCCGTCGAGATCGGTGACCGCTGCAATAATGGCTGGCCAGGCGTCGCGCAGGCGATCACGCGGGTCTTCGTCATCACCGCGATACCAGCAGCGAGGATGAAAGCGCAGGGGGTCGCCATGCCGCACATCCGTAATGCCGCGTCGGCGCAAATACGAATGTGCGACTGTGCCCGTGATCGGCTTCGACATCGCAAATAGGCGACGCGCCGCTTCGGGCGACCCTGTTGGCACCGGCGCGGCCGGTCGCCTGTCGGCATGAGACTCGGTTCGTGGCAGGCTGAGGAACAGGCGAGCCTCGTCCAAGGTGTCGCGCAGGCTTTGCAGATTTCGGCAGGCGGCGATCAGGTCGAGCAAATCGCCATGATCGCCCGTCGCGGCGTCGGTCCATTTGCCGGCCGCGCCGCTGCCGGTTTCGACGCCGCGCAGCCGGACATAGAGACTGCGGCCTGGGTTGTTGTTGATGTCGCCGACAAGCCAGTATCGGCCTTCGCGGCGTCCATTGGACAAATAGTGTCGGCAGACCGCCTCGGCGTTACGCGCGAGACGGTCGGCCAGCTCAGCAGCAGGGCCGTGCATTGCCGGTCTCCGGTCACGCTGCGGCATGGCGGGTTGCCGCCCGAGGGGCGATCCGTTCGATAGGGTGCCGACTGAGCAAACCCGCTGTAATCGAAGGACCGTTGCTGCCCGTCGGGATAAACAGGCGCAGCTTCCAGGCGATGATTTCGGAGGTTAAGCCGATGGCTTTCAGCCGCGCGACCATCGCGCTGGTGAAACCCACCAATTCGATCCGTTGAACGCCCATGACGAGCGAACGCCGCAGGGACATCGCATCGGTAAGGTGAAGTGTATCCCCCTTGGTCAGCACGGCGGCAAACGCATCACCTGCAGCCATGCTTACAGGCGCTTCTCCGAAGGCCTGAGCCACCCATGCTGCCGCGACCTGCCGGCCGATCACGCGCTCGCCATCGTCAGTCTGAAGCCGGTAAACCCGACATCCTTCTCCGGGAAGGCGTCGCCAGATGGGCAACAGCAGCCCGGTGACGATGTGCGAGGTGACTTCGGTAAAGGCCGGCAATTCGGCGATTTCCGCAGTCCACGCGTGGGCAAAGCGCTCCGCGTCGACCTCTTCCCAGGCCGATTCCTCAAGAGCGCTTTGCGCCATGGCCATGCGCTCGACTGGGCGGAGCAGCCGGACGCGGCGCTCCACCTCGCCGTCATCGAGCGTCAGACTGGGGGCCGGAATTTGTACCGCTGCCCGCTTCGAACGGTGATTGATCAATAAGCGGCTGTCGCGGTCGGCACCGCGCTCAACCGCTTCGACAAGTGAAATCGGCTGGGTCGGGTTTCGCTCGACGACCGTAAAGACCTGGGTCTCGGCGCCCGTCGCAGGGTGGGTATAGAGTGTGCGGCGCTCGGTGACGCGTAGCGAGTGCGCCGTGATGGTCTCTACGCCGCGATCATAGACGCCGGCGGCGACCGCGCCTTCGATCTTGGCGCGAAGCAAACCTTCGAATACGTCGAAGATCGTGCCTTGCAGGTCGATGGTCAGCGCCAGCATCCGGTTGAGGAATTGCGTGATTGGCGGCAGTTCCTCGCGCAGGGTGCCGTCGCGATCGGTCAGTTTGAGGGCCGTGGCGTCCTCGAACCGTTGTAGCGTGCAGCCCGGCACCTTGCCGAGCAGGAGCAGTGTGTAGAGCTGGCGCAGTGCCGCTTTGGCATAGGCGCTTTCGAGGTTGTCTTCGGCACGGAAGAGACCCTGTCCGCCAGTCTGCCGCTGTCCTTTGGTAATCGCGCCCAACGTGTCGAGCCGCCGCGCAATAGTCGATAGAAACCGCTTTTCCGCTTTCACGTCGGTCGAGATCGGCCTGAAGATGGGCGGCTGAACCTGGTGGGTGCGATTGGTGCGCCCGAGCCCCTGGATGGCCGTATCCGCCTTCCAGCCTGCCTCGAGCAAATAGTGAATGCGCAGCCGCCTGTTCCTGGCGCCAAGGTCGGCATGATAGCTCCGGCCCGTGCCACCCGCGTCGGAGAACACGAGGACGCGCTTGTCATCGTCCTGAAAAGCAGCGGTCTCCGCCAGGTTGGCGCTGCCCGCGCGATTTTCCACACACAGACGCCGTTCGCCGTCCGCGCCGATGCGGGCGACGACGCGGCGGGACCGTCCGGTGACTTCGGCGACCTGCTCGGTGCCGAACCGCTGGACGATCTGATCGAGGGCGCCTTGCACCGGGGCCAGTGCGCCGAGATGCTCGATGAGACGATCGCGGCGTTCGAGCGCATCGCGGCATTGCACGGGCTGGCCATCCCGCATCACCGGCCGCGAGCACAGGTTACCCTCGCCATCGGTATAGGGTTCGAAGAGCTGGGTTGGGAACGAGTGCGCCAGATAGTCCAGGACATATTCGCGCGGGGTGATGTCGACGGCGATATCGCCCCATTCTTCGGTGGGAATGTCGGCGAGTCTCCGCTCGAGCAAGGCTTCGCCTGTGGAGACGATCTGGACGACGCAGGCGTGACCTTCGGCAAGGTCACGGTCGATCGCCGCGATCAGCGTCGGGGTCTTCATGGCGGTAATCAGATGATTGAAGAAGCGCTGCTTGGCGCTCTCAAAGGCCGACCGCGCCGCGGACTTGGCCTGAGCGTTCAGCGTCTTGGTTCCGCCATCCGGCCCGGCACCAGTGATGTTGGCGGCTTCAAGCGCGGCTGACAGATTGTTGTGAATGATCTCGAACGCGCCGGCATAGGCGTCATAGATGCCGGTCTGCTCGGCTGTCAGCCGGTGTTCGACGATCTCATATTCGACCCCTTCGTAGGACAGCGAGCGAGCGGCATAGAGGCCGAGCGCTTTGAGGTCGCGGGCGAGCACTTCCATCGCGCCGACGCCACCGGCCTCGATTGCCTGCACGAACTCGGCGCGGTTGGCGAACGGGAAGTCTTCGCCACCCCACAGGCCGAGCCGTTGGGCATAAGCGAGGTTGTGAACCGTCGTCGCGCCGGTCGCCGAGACGTAGAGTATGCGGGCATCGGGAAGCGCATGTTGCAGGCGTAAGCCAGCCTTGCCCTGCTGCGACGCGGCCTGATCGCCGCGTTCGCCTTTGCCGCCTGCGGCATTCTGCATGGCGTGGGATTCGTCGAACACGATGACCCCGTCGAAGTCGGAGCCCAACCAGTCGACGATTTGTCGGACGCGTGAAACCTTCCCCTCGCGTTCGTCCGACCGTAGCGTGGCATAGGTGGTAAAAAGGATGCCTTCCTCCAGTCGGATGGGCGCCCCTTGGCGAAAGCGGGAGAGCGGCGTCACCAACAGCCGCTCCTGGCCGAGGGCCGACCAGTCGCGCTGGGCGTCCTCAATGAGCGCGTCGGATTTCGAGACCCACAGCGCGCGTCGACGGCCCTTCAGCCAATTGTCGAGAAGGACGCCGGCGACTTGGCGGCCCTTGCCCGCGCCCGTCCCATCGCCGAGCATGAAGCCTCGGCGAAATCGGACCATGCCGTCGGCATCTTCAGGCGCGGCACTGATCTGGTCGAAGGTCGCATCGACTGTCCAGGCGCCTGCCAACTGGCCATCATGGGCTTCGCCCGCATAGATGACGGTTTCAAGCTGGGCATCGGAGAGAAGGCCGGCTTCGATCAATCCCTCCGGCAGGAGCGGAACATAGCTCGGCTTTGGTGGGCACACAGAAGCCATGGACGCGGACTGCACAAGCGGCGTCGGATGGGGGCGAGCTCCATCGATGGCCACTGATTGCAGTCCGTAGCCTTCATAGAGAGCCTCGGTGATCCGATCGGCTGCGGGTTGGGACCAGTCCACCACGGAATAGCGGAGCGGCACGGCTGCGGGGTCGATCGATTGCGACGCAGATCGTGCAGGCGACGCAACGGATTTCCGCAAAGCCGGCTTTGCGGAGACGCGGCTCGGCGTAAAAGCGGCGCTGATGGGCAGGCGCGCGGGAATCGCATTGTCGACCCAGGCCAGAAGCTCGGTCGTACTGGACGCCATGCCGGGTGTGACGGGGAAGCATGACGGGTCATCGGCCGGGAGACGGTCGATCACGGTCAGGCGCGTTTCGGTCGTTGTACCATGCCGAGCATAGACACGGCCGTTGATCGCGGCGGAGAAGACGATTCGGCCCCGCGCCTGAAGGTCGATGAACGCATCGCGCCATGCTGCATCGTAGGGGGACAGGCTCGCCCCAGTGATGGCGACCAGGCGACCGCCTTCGGCGAGACGGGCCAGGGCGGAGTTGATGTGCCGCAGGGCCGCGTCGGCGACGCGGCCTTCGACCTGCGCGGCGACCGAGAAGGGGGGATTCATGAGGACGGCGCTAGGGACGAGCCCGGCGTCGAGATGATCATGGATGTGGGCGGCGTCAAACCGAGTGACGACCGCGGTTGAAAAGAGGTGACCGAGAAGGTCGGCGCGGGTTTCGCCCAATTCATTGAGCGCCAATTCGGCGCCAGTAAGCTCAGCGAAGATTGCAAGCAATCCGGTCCCGGCCGATGGCTCCAGAACAAGATCACCTGGCGTGATCATGGCTGCGCGTGCCGCGATCCAGGCAAGGGGCAACGGCGTCGAGAATTGCTGAAGCGCCTCGCTTTCTATCGAGCGTCGGGTGTGGGTGGGGAGCAGGCCGGCAATCTTGCTGACCACGGCAAGCTGCGAACTAGCCGGACGGCCGCACAGCGCCGGTCCAAATCGGCGCAGGAATGTGATCTGCGCTGCTTCGCACGCCTCATAAGCGTCCTTCCAGGTCCACAGCCCTTCGGCGTCCGATCCGCCAAACGCTGCCTCCATAGTGGTGCGAAGGGCGCGGGCATCGAGCGCCGTGCCCGCGATCAGGGTGGGAAGGAGATCCTGAGCGGCGCGGTGGAGCGCCAGGGCGCGAATGGCCGGCACGCGGCTTGTCACGGTGAGGATTGGGGACGCGAGTGCGGTTGATGTCATGGCGGGTCATCCGGGAGAGCAGGAGGAGGGCAAGCCGATCGGCGCTCTCTCTCGACCGCACCGGCTCGCCCCCTCCCGGCCCCGCTCTCACTCTGTTTCTGCAAAGCCGCCGCCGTCGACCGGAGGCAGATAGGCGTCGAAGGGATTGCCGGGCGCGAGATGGCCGAACGGCGTGAAGACATAGTCTTCGCCGTCTCGGCCGACGGCGCAAAGGACGTAGCGCAGCTCGCGCGTCTCGGCGTCTAGGCATTCCATCAGGGCCAGATCATCATTGCGGGCGGCCTGTAGGAGAGTCTGGAAATTGCGGGAGGCATGGTCGGGGATCGGCATGGCAAGCTCCTGACAAAAGAAAGGCCCGCCAGAAGGCGGGCCGAAAGGTGGGAGTGGAGCGGGGCGGCCGGACGCCGCCCCGCGATGTTCATTCAGCGGCGATGGCGTGCTCGAACCCTGCATCCGGCTCGGGGTCGGAGGCTCCGGTCTCGTCATCCTCGTCTGCGGTCAGGAAAGCCGGCAGCGCTTCGGGCTCCGATCCGTCCGGTTCGAGCAAGACGGGTTGATCGGTTGCGGTGCGCAACGGCTCCGGCAGCCAGCCTGAACCGGCCAGCAGCCGTTCGGCCTCCTTGGCCATATCGCCCTTCTTGAGGTGCTCGATGAGCTGGGCCTCGCGATCACCCTTGCCGTCGCGAACAGCCTCCAGAATGCGCGGCTTGGTCACGCGGCCGAGGTAGGATTCGACCGTCGGGGTCCAGCCTGCGGCTACCATGTCGAGATCGACGACCTGCGCCAACGCGTCAGCATGTTTCATCCTGTCGCCCTGGTTCCAGGACTGGTGGACGGCGTTGATGCTGAAGCTGACGCAGTGGGCGAACAGTGCCCCGCGTCGATCCGTGTCGAAGGTAGTCAACGTCTGCCACAACGCACCAGGGTCCTGAGGCAGCTGATCCGACAAGCTCGCATGGCGCGCGGTGATCGCCTGCGCCGACGCTGTGTCGTTGAGACCAGGCACCTGGTGACCAAAGGCGGAGTGCTTGGCTTCGATCTCTAGGCACGTCGCGGTGCTGAAGCGGTAGAACGTCTTCAGCGCGAGGGCATGAAGGACGGCGAGATAGGCCGTGTCGGGGTCGGCACCCACCGCGTTGCGCAAGGCCAGCGTCCGATGCGCAGTTAGTTCGGTCATCAGCCGCTCGGGCAGCGGCTTGATGGTGTCGTCATCCTCATCGGGTTCGCCGCCGGGCTGGGCTGCGCCGCCGATCGTGATGACGGCGCGCTGGATGCCGGCATCGGGCTCGGAAGGCTCGACGGCATCGTCGGTATCGCCACGGGGGGCATCCGGCTCGGCTTCTGCCTCGTCCTCCGGTCGCACAAACCCGCGTTCGATCTTGAGGCTGCCAGAGCTGTCGAGGCTGACAAAGGCGCCCGCCCGCGCGATGTCAGCAGGATCGAACAATGCCGGTCGGTTCTGGAGATCTTCGAGCGCGGCCTCGATTTCGCCCAGGCGCTGGTCGGCCTCGTCGGGCAGCTCCTCGGCCTCGGCGTAGGTTTCCTCGAGCGCCGCATACTCCTGGCTGAGCGCCTCGTAGGTCGCGTGTTCTTCATCGGTCAGCGAGCTGGTGGAGGGCAAGGCGCGGAGTCCGCGCGTGTGTCCGTAATCGAAACCGATGTCGGCGCTGATCCACTTCCAGCCTTCGGCGGCGACGGTCTCCGCAGCCGCCGCGAGTTTGTCTGAGACCAGACGGTCGAGAAGCGCCGGATCCTGGAACCACCCACCGTCATCGGTCTGGAAGAGGTCACGCGAGATGTCGCCGCCTGCGGCTTCATAGGCTTCCGCGCCGATGAAACGTGCGCGTCGATCGGAAGCGCGCACGGCGCCTTCGGTCAACATGCGCCGGATCTGATAGGCTTCCTTGTAGGGGTTGCGCGCGAGCGCCTCCCAGACCTGTTCTTGGCGCGCATGGTCGTTGGTGACGGTGAAGGCCATCAGCTGGTCCAGGGTCAATTCGTCCTCGGCGTAGAGGGCGAGCAGCTGGTCGGATACGGACGCCAACTTGAGGCGCTGGCGAACGATGGCCGGCGTGACGAAGAAGCGCGCCGCGATTGCCTCGTCGCCTTGACCCTGTTCGCGCAAGGTCTGGAAGGCACGAAATTGGTCGAGCGGATGCAGCGGCTCACGTTGACTGTTTTCGGCGAGCGAATCCTCCTCGGCCGAGATGTCCGCGCTCTCGCGGATGACACAGGGCACGGGTGCTGTCCGCGACAGGCGCTTCTGTTTCACGAGCCGTTCGAGCGCACGATAGCGCCGACCTCCGGCCGGCACTTCGAACATGCCGGTTTCATTGCCTTCGGCATCGACGACCGCGCGGACGTTGAGGCTTTGGAGCAAGGTCCGTCGTGCAATGTCCTCGGCAAGATCTTCGATCGAGACGCCGGACTTGATCCGGCGCACATTGGACTGGCTCAGCACTAGCTTGTTGAAGGGGATGTCCCGCGAGGGGGACAGGACGATCTTCTGGGAAGCCTGGGTCATGGGATATTCTCCGTGACGGGCGGCCGGGAGCCTCTCTCTCGACCCTGACCCGTCACGAAGTCCGTCTCGACCCTCTTACTCTCCTGGACTCCGGCCGAGCTGGCGCGCAGCGGGCGAGGTCACGCCGCTTCCCGATCCTCCTCCCGTGCCGTCGCACTGGGCGCGAAGGCCAGGAGGTAGTCCGCCGCTTTGGAGGCCGCGCTCGCGGCGCGCACGATGGCGCGATTGTCCTCGCGCAGGACGTCGAGCCAGGCGCCGATGTAATCGGCATGGCGCACGGTCGGCGCGATGCCGAGGCTCGCGCAGCAGAAGGCCGACGTCATTTCGGCGACGAGCTCCTCGCGCGAATAGGCCTTCGACCCGAAGCCACCGCTCAGGTCGCGCGCGAGGCGTCCGGGATGGCCCGACCAATGCCCCAGCTCATGCAGGGCCGTGCGATGCCAGTTGATCGGCTCGAAATAGGCCTCGGGCCTGGGGATCTGAATGAAATCAGGACCCGGTGCATAGAAGGCCTTGTCTCCGCCCAGACGCAAATCGGCACCGCTGGCACGAATGAGCGCCTCGACCTCTGGTACGATCAGACCTTCGGGAATGGGTGGGGGCGGCGCCGATAGCCCGTCGGGCAAGCCCTCACATTGGGCGACATTGAACACGGTAAAGCGCTTGAGGAAGGGAATGGCGGCTGGATCGTCACCATTGTCCTGTGCCCGGCGACGCTCGTCATCGGGAATGAAGCGATCGGCATAGACGACGGTGGTGCCGTGTTCGCCTTTGCGGACATTGCCGCCCAGCCCCAAAGCCTGGCGGAAGGTGAGCCAGCCTTGCGTGGCGAAGCCATGTTGAACGACCGCGCCCCAGAGGATCAGGACGTTGATGCCGGAATAGCCACGATCGGTCGCGGCGTTCCGCGGCATGGCAAGTGGCGCCGATACCGTGCTCGAGCCCCAGGGCTGGACCCAGGGGAGGCGGCCTGCCTCCAGCTCGGCAATAATCTTGGTCGTGATCTCGTCGTAGATGTTCGAGCGCTGGGTTCGGGCATGGCCTTTGGAAGCTGGGCGTGTCATCGCGTATCTCCGCGACGGGCCGGCCAGAGAACCTCTCTCGACCTTCAAAACCCGTCACGGCGACAGCCGCAGCCCTCTCCCTCTCATGCGCGCCGGCGGATCCGACAGCTACCTAGTGACCGACACGCGGACCTGATCAAGCAGGCTCCGCGTCAGGGCCAAGGCCTGATCGGGCGACATCGCCAAGCCGCCGGTGGCCACCAATTCGGACAGTCCGTGCCGCTTATAGTAGGGGCTAATAGTGGCGATCAGGGTGGCAAGGTCGGGATGCGCTGGTACAAATCCGACCTGCGCCGCTTCGCCGAGGGCTTTGGCGATGTCATGCCGCACCTCGGTGCGGCAGCGATCGTCGTCCCATCCCCGCTCAACAAGGAGCGCTTTGAGCCCGAGTTCGAGCGCATAGCCGACATTCTGTAAAAGCGGTTCTCGGCAAAGCCGGGCTTCAGGTTCGGCGACGTGATCGGCCATGACTAGGAAGCTCGCTGCCCGTTCGAGCAGATGTGCCTGAAGCGTGGGTTTCATCGCGTGAGTCTAATGCTGACGGTCAGAGACAACGCACGTCGCTGCGAATGGATTCCGCCTTCAGGATTGGTTGCCACCGCGGGGGCGTTGCGGGGCGATCCCCGCAGAAGGGGTCGGGCGAGACGTGTCGTCTCGACCGCAGGGGAAGGCATTCCCCTCCTGGACCCAGACCCTTCTGGATTGAGGTTCGACGATCAGTTGCCGCCTTCGGGCGCGTGCCGCGCGCGGAGTAGGTCGCCGATCGAGCGTCCATGGACGCGGCAGACGGCGATCACCCGGTCGAAAACGATAACGCGGCCACGCCGCCCGCGCCGCGCCTCGCAAGTTACATTCTGACCGAACGCAACCTGCTCGAGGAGCGATTTGGACAGGCGGCCATCAGGGGCGTGGAGCTCCGGCGCGTCAAAGTCCGCCAAGCGCACTTCGATCCAGGTGTTTGGATCGCTGGAATTGCCAACGCACAGCCCGTCGCCGTCCCCGACATAGCGGACCGTTCCCGAAAACTGCTGCCCCGGCTGAGATGGCAGGCGACCTTCGCAGGGGTCCGCCCGGGCGGGCGTCGCCATCACCGAGAAGGCAAAGGCGCAGAGGACGAAAGCTGGTGGGCTCAGCACACGGCGCGCCGCAATCATGCGGGATCCTCGGGTGCGGGAATCGTCAGGCCATAATCGGCCTTCAGCATATCGACGATACGAACCAGGGCGCGGTGAATGCTCAGCTCGTTGGCGCCGAATTTGTAGTGGCCGGTGATCAGCGCTTCGGGCTCGAGATCATCGACGCGCGCCTTGCGCTTCTCCTCCTTGCCGTCGCGGATGTAGGTGACAGGGTATCGGAATGAGCGTCCTTCGCCCTCCCAGACGCCCCAGGCGCTGTAGTTCTGGATGTTGGCATTGTAGCACTCTGAACCGATGATCGCCTCCATCCGCACCAGGATGTCGCGAATGGGACCGACCTTGGCGCGGGTGCGCTGAACGTAGCGATAGCCCTCGATCGCCTGTTCCACCGTCTCAAGCTGCATGGCGAACCAGTCATGCTCGGCGGCGGCCTTGCGTTTGTGTTCGGCAATGAAGTCGGTCGGGACGTCATCGGGCGCGAGGGCGGCGAGGGCTCTGAAGGCCTCGACCTCCTCCGAGACAAAGCCGTAAATCTCTTCCCAAGTGGTGTGGTATTCCTTCGCCTCCGTGAGAATCGCAGGCTTTTGGTCGGCAGCCTCCCCGTAATCGAGGTCTTCCAGCCCTCGGTAAGCGGTGGTTTCCGCGTCGATCGAATACTGCTGCATCTCCCGATCGCCCGGCCATTCCTCGCGGGCGACGCGCTTGATCTCGGTCAGGATTTCGGAAGGAATATCGTCAGCCATATCGGTTCTTACTCATGCGTTTATCGACAGCCATGCGCGAGCGATCATGGCGTTGGTGTCACTTCGAGCAAGAGATAGTGTAGCGAAGTCGTCCCATCCGCCCACTGGAACTGGTAGTCGCGCGCTAGCGTGATGGGCGGGCCGAAGTCTCCGCCAGTGTTGTAAGTCAGAGTCTTTCCAGCCTGATATGTCGCCCCGTTGCGAAAGTCGAAATCGCTGGTCGCAAGGGAATACACCTCGTTGCTGACGTAGTGCAGGTGGTCGGTCGCGACGATCATGAAGCCGACATCCGCGACGTCACCACAACTTTCAAGGCGCGCAATGTCTTTGAAGACCTCGTAGCGATTGTTGGGTTCTCGATGGTTCTTCCGCTTGAAGAACTTGAGCTCGATCGCGCATCGCCACTGTCGACCGTCATCGTCAGTGAGCCGGAACAACACATCGATGCGGCCGCGCTTGCCGCCGGCGCCGCGTAGAGGCTTTTCCAGCTCAACCGAGAAGGTCTCGCGCTCGCTGGTGATTTCGAGATCGGCAGCAGTGGCAATGATCCTGCCAAGGTGGAGTTGCAAGGTCGCTTCGCTTTCACACTGCACCCGACCGCCCGCTATCTGGCGGAAGAGGGTCGGAACCGACAGATTCACGATGGTGCGCAGGCGTTGAACGGACATAGCCTCGTCGATACTCCAGGTTGGCAGAATGTTGAGGCAGCTATTCCCATATGTTGTTCGCCGAGCAAGATGTTCTATAAAGGTTCCGCTATCGAGGGAGTACGTTGTTGGCCGAGATTCTTTTGAGTGAGCAGGCAATCGCGCCCGGCGAACCCTATTTCGCGGTCTACGTGGACCGTCCTACAGGCGCTGGGCAATCGATCGTCGCCGAACTTGAAATGAACCTGGTTGGTCCGGTCACAGCGCAGATGGCGAAGCCACGCAGGCTTAGCGGCTTCGAGCTCCCCGCCCTCGAATTGGTGCATAAGGCAAAACAGCGAGCGGCCGAGCAAGGTGTGATGAAGATCCTGCTGGTCGATCCGCAGGGGCTTTTGAGTTTGGCGCGGATCAACCGCTATGATCACGGTTAGATCAATGCATGGCAACGGCGGGGCCGGAGTGCCCCTGTGCCGCTCGTCGCGGACGGACACGCCAGCTCTCGTGTAGGCCAGGCGCGCGATCCGCGCGCAACGCACTGTTCCGAGTCGGAAGGCGTTGCAGGCCCAAATTTGCCGACGCGATTCCGTTGCCTGCTCCCAATATATCGATTAAGCCGGATATATGGATAACGATTCGGCCATCGCTTCGCTTGGCGCGCTCGCGCAGGGTACGCGGCTCGATGTATTCCGCCTGCTGGTACGGCACGAACCGGACGGCTTGGCGGCCGGCGAAATCGCCCGCCAGCTCGACGTGCCGCAGAACACCATGTCCGCGCATCTCGGCATTCTCGCGCGCGCCGGCATCGTGCGCTCGGAACGGCATAGCCGGTCGATCATCTACCGGGCGGATCTGGACGGGCTGCGCGCGCTGACGCTGTTCCTCGTCAAGGATTGCTGCGCCGGCGCACCTGAACTGTGCGCGCCGCTCTTGGCCGAACTCACACCCTGCTGCTGAAAGGACGCCCCGTGGCCGTCGATATCGTGATCTATCACAACCCCGAGTGCGGTACGTCGCGCAACACGCTGGCGATGATCCGCAATGCCGGCATCGAGCCGCATGTGGTCGAATATCTGAAGACGCCGCCCTCGCGCGCACTGCTGGTCGAGCTGATCGATCGCGCTGGGATCACGCCGCGCGATCTGCTGCGCGAGAAGGGCACGCCCTATGCGGAGCTGGGCCTGGGCGACACGTCGCTATCCGACGACGCGCTGGTGGACGCGATGATGGCGCATCCGGTTCTCATTAACCGGCCGCTGGTCGTCTCGCCGCTTGGCGTGAAGCTGTGCCGACCCTCCGAAGCGGTCCTCGATCTGCTGCCCGAGGCTCAACAAGGCGCGTTTGCCAAGGAAGACGGCGAAAAGGTCGTGGACGCCTCGGGTCAGCGCATCGCCTGATGCTGATCGCGCTCGCTATCTTTGTCGCCACAATCGCGCTCGTCATCTGGCAGCCCAAGGGCCTCGGAATCGGATGGAGCGCATTGGGCGGGGCGGCGATCGCGCTGCTAGTCGGAGTCGTCTCGCTGTCTGACGTGCCGGTGGTGTGGGGGATCGTCTGGAATGCGACCGCGACGTTTGTCGCGATCATCATCGTCAGCCTGTTGCTCGATGAAGCCGGGTTCTTCGAATGGGCGGCGCTCCATGTGGCGTGCTGGGGCGGGGGACATGGTCGCCGGCTGTTCGTGCTGATCGTGCTGCTCGGCGCGGCGGTGTCGGCGCTGTTCGCCAATGATGGCGCGGCCCTGATCCTGACGCCGATCGTTATCGCGATGCTGCGCGCGCTGGGATACAAGGACAACGCGACGTTGGCGTTCGTCATGGCGGCGGGGTTCATCGCCGATACCGCCAGCCTGCCGCTGATCGTTTCCAACCTCGTCAACATCGTGTCGGCCGACTTCTTCCGGATCGGCTTTGCCGATTATGCCTCGGTGATGGTGCCGGTCGATTTGGCGTCGATCGCCGCGACGCTGGTCGTACTGCTGCTGTTCTTCCGTCGCGACATACCGGCCAGCTATGACGTGGCGCAGCTCCGCGCGCCCGCTGACGCGATCCGCGATCCTGCCACGTTCAAGGCGGGCTGGGTCGTCCTTGCACTGCTGCTCGCCGGCTTCTTCCTGCTCGAACCCAGCGGCGTGCCGGTCAGCGCCGTTGCCGCTGCCGGCGCGGTCCTCTTGCTGATCATCGCCGCGCGCGGCCATGTCATCCAGACGCGCAAAGTGCTGGCCGGCGCGCCGTGGCAGGTCGTGATCTTCTCGCTCGGCATGTACCTGGTCGTCTATGGCTTACGAAATGCTGGGCTTACAGACCACCTTGCCGGTCTGCTCGATCACACCGCGCAAGGCGGCGTATGGGGGGCGGCATTCGGCACTGGGATCATCGCCGCGCTGCTGTCGTCGGTGATGAACAACATGCCGACCGTGCTGGTGGGGGCGCTGTCGATCGACGCGACGCACGCCACGGGCGCGATCAAGGAAGCGATGATCTACGCCAACGTGATCGGTTGCGACCTCGGGCCGAAGATCACACCGATCGGCTCGCTCGCGACGCTGCTATGGCTGCATGTCCTCGGGCAAAAGGGCATCCGGATCGGCTGGGGCTATTACTTCAAGGTCGGCGCGACGCTGACGGTTCCGGTGCTGTTGGTGACACTCGCTGCCCTCGCCATAAGGCTCAGTCTGTAATGCCGCTTCGCACGCTCTCCGATCCTGACCATCTGCCCGCGCTTGATCGCCGCTATGCGCTCGACCGTCCCGCCTTAGGGCTGGGTGCTGGTGATCCGCCTCCGCGCATCCTGCTACTCTACGGCTCCCTGCGGGAACGGTCGTATTCGCGCCTGTGCGTCGAGGAAGCTGCCCGCCTGCTGCAATTCTTCGGCTGCGAGACGCATATTTTTGATCCCTCCACACTGCCGCTGCCCGATCAGGTCAATGGGGACGATCATCCGGCCGTCCACGAGCTGCGAAAGCTTTCAATGTGGTCGGAAGGGCATGTGTGGTGCTCTCCCGAACGTCACGGACAAGTCACCGGCATCATGAAAACTCAAATTGACCACCTACCGCTGAACATGGGTGGGATGCGACCTACTCAGGGCCGCACGCTCGCGGTCATGCAGGTGTCTGCCGGATCACAATCGTTCAACAGCGTGAACACCTTGCGCATCCTCGGTCGCTGGATGCGGATGTTCACGATCCCGAACCAGTCGAGTGTCGCCAAGGCGTTCAACGAATTCGATGAAGCCGGGCGCATGAAGCCCTCCAGCTACTACGACAGGATCGTTGACGTAATGGAGGAGCTGGTGCGGTTTACCGTGCTAATGCGTCCGCACGCGGCCCAGCTCGTTGATCGCTATTCGGAGCGGAAGGAAGCAGGGGTGCCGATCGACATTGCCACCGATCTGTCGGCCATCGCGACGGCGGGAGCGAGGGGCAAGAGCTAACGGTTTTTGACTCGTTTGGGCACGTCCATCTGTCTACATCCGCGAGAACCTGCCTCTCGGCGATTCAGACAAACGAGAGTACCCCTCATGTAAGAGCCATGTTCAGGTGACACAGATGCGGGTTTTGACGGTATTTTCTCCGCGCCATTCCCCGAAAGCGATTGACGTCGTGTTGAACGCAAATGCGATGAACGGGGCGAAAGATGACGATTGATATGGAGATGTCGACCCTCGAGAGGGGTGGAAATTCTCCAGTAAAATCAACAGCCCGGTTTTTTGACGGCACGCATAGCGGCATCTCAAAACATAAAAAATATTTTGATTAAGGAAATCAGTTAGTTATGGTGTCGGCGCACAATCGAGTGGGAGTAGGGCGCAGGGGTGACCCGCTACGTCGTTCTGGTGCGCGCCATCAACGTCGGGGCACGCCATGCCCCGATGGCGGACCTCCGCGCGGCCTGCGAGGCGGTGGGGTTCGCGGATGTGCAGAGTTACATCGCAAGCGGCAACCTTGTGCTCTCCGCCGCGCAGCCGGCGGCTGAGGTCGAGGCGAAAGTCGAACAGATTTTCGCCGAGCGCTACGGCTTTCACGCCGACGCAATCGCGCGGACCGCCGCAGAGTGGCGCAGTTTCCTGGCGGCGGCCGCTTTTGCTGCAGAGCGCGAGGCGAGGCCGACGCAGATTCATCTATGCCTGTCCAAGAGCCCGCCGCTGGCCGCCGCCGCGGAACGTCTGGCGGAGCGGGCGACGCTGGGTGAACGCTTCATCGTACAGGCGGAAGTCTTGTGGGCGGACTTCGCCGGCGGCGTGGGCAAGTCGAAGATCACGCCCAGCTTGCTGGACCGCTGCGTTGGGTCTCCAGTTACGTCGCGCAATTGGAACACCGTCTTGAAGCTTGCGGAAATGAGCTCCGGAACCGACCGATCCGCCGCAGGTTAGCTTGGCTGTCGCGCCTTCACGCGCCCGATGGAGCGCCCTATGCCGCAACCTGTGTCAATCCTGTCGCTCGCGACCGCCAGTCCGCCGCACCAACTGCCGCAGGCCGAGGTCGCCGCGGTGGCCCGCGGGCTCTTCCAACATGTGTTTCCGCAATACGATCGCATGGCCAAGGTGTTTGACACGGCCGGGGTCCGTACGCGCCAGGCGGCCATGCCGATGGACTGGTATCTGACGCCCCGCTCCTGGCCCGAACGGACGGAGGCCTATCTCCAGGGCGCGACTGAGCTTTTCGTCGCCGCGGCCAGCAAGGCTTTGGACGAGGCGAGTCTTACAGGCGGAGAGGTGGACATCATCGTCACCGTGTCGTCCACGGGCGTCGCCACGCCCAGCCTCGAGGCGCGGGCCATGGGCCGGCTGGGTTTTCGGCCTGACGCCGCGCGTATCCCGGTGTTCGGCCTGGGCTGCGCCGGCGGCGCGACGGGCCTGGGCCTGGCCGCCCGACTGGCGCGCAGCAGTCCCGGCGCCGTGGTTCTGCTGGTCATCGTTGAGCTCTGCACCCTGGCCTTCCGCATGGCCGACCTGACCAAGGCCGACATTGTCGCTACGGCCCTGTTTGGCGACGGGGCCGCCGCCTGTGTGCTCAAGTGCGGGGAGGGCGGTTTCGCCGTCGTCGAGGCCAGCGCTGAACATACCTGGCCCGACACCCTCGACATCATGGGATGGCGGGTCGATCCGGAGGGGTTGGGCGTCATCTTCGCCCGGGCGATCCCGCCGTTCGCCCGGGCGGAGCTTCGGCCTGCGATGACATCGATGCTGGCCGGGGCCGGACTGTGCCTTGACCAGGTGGACCGGTTTGTCTGCCATCCCGGAGGCATGAAGGTGATCGAGGCTATTGAAGCGGCCTTGTCGATCACGCAGGGCGGTCTCGATCACGAACGCGCCGTCCTCGCTCAGCACGGCAACATGTCCGCGCCTACGGTGCTGTTCGTCTTGGACCGCGCGCGTCGCGTCGGCCTGGCCGAGCGCTCAGTGGTCACGGCGCTTGGGCCGGGCTTTACGGCCAGCGCCGTCAGCCTCAAACGCGCCGCATGACGCTCAGTATCGCTGTCTTGGCGTTTGTCACCTTGCAACGCCTCGCTGAACTCTGGCTTGCGCGCCGCAACACCCGCCGCCTCATGGCCCGAGGCGCAGTGGAGGTGGGGGCGGCGCACTATCCGGCGATTGTCGGGCTGCATGCCGCGTGGCTGATCGGCCTGTGGCTTCTGACGTGGGACAAACCTGTCAGCCTGGCTTGGCTCATCGTGTTCGCGGCCCTGCAATTGGCCAGGGTGTGGGTCATCGCGTCACTGGGAGAACGCTGGACGACGCGGATCATCATCCTGCCGGGCGCGCCGAACGTGCGGCGCGGGCCCTACCAGTTTATTCCGCACCCGAATTATCTGGTCGTCGCCGCAGAGATCGCAGTTCTACCGATCGCCTTTGATCAGTGGCTCTTCGCGGTGGTCTTCTCGATCATGAACGCGCTTGTCCTGCGCCACCGGATTCGGGCGGAGGATGCAGCGATGGCGATCGACCCCTAGCCTATTTCGGCAGGATCAGTTCGCTCGAAACAACGCCGCCCTCTTGGACGGTCACGCCCAGGAATTTCATTACGCCATCAGCGAAGCTGATGTCGGAGACCGCGAGGGTTCCGTCGCGCTTCAGCAGGCTCGCGTCGGCGCGGGTCAGATGCAGGGTCATGGCGTCGCGATCGACACCTTGGCTCGTTGCGCTTTCGATGGCTTCGCGAAAGGCGATCGCCGGCGGACGACGACGGCTGGTGACGACGGGCTTCACAGGGCGGCCTTGAAGAAGCCGGTCTCGCCGCTGACCTGGACCAGGCAAGGACGACCAGCATCCATCATGTCACGGGCGCGGCGGTTGGCGGCCGCCCGGGCGATCGCCTTCTCGGTGGAGACGCCGAAGACCTCGCCTTCCAGCTCGACCATCCAGCTGCCGTCCTTCTGAGTGACGGTCAGGACCGCCCGATCTTGGATCATTTTCATACAGGACCATACCACGGCTCTTTCGTGGGACTGGAACTATTTGAAAAGAATTAGGCGCGCAGGCGCCTGTCGAATCGTCCCGAACGATTTCAGAAACACGGTCGCGGCCGACGCCAGAACTGGCGCCCGCCGCATCAAATCACGTGGAAATCTCAGATCGACTTCAGCAGCGACTAGCGCTTGCGGTAGACCGGCCGCGGCGCGCCGCCGATGCGGGGGCTCGCGTCACGATGGCGGAACGTAATCCGTCCGCGATCGAGGTCATAGGGAGTCATTTCGACCGTCACCTTGTCGCCCACCATGGAGCGGATGCGGTTCTTCTTCATCTTGCCCGCCGTGTAGGCGAGGATCTCGTGGTCGTTTTCCAGCTTCACGCGGAAGCGGCCTTCCGGCAGCAGTTCGACGATCTGCCCTTCGAATTCGACCAGTTCTTCTTTAGCCATGCCGTCTCCAGTTTCGATGGACGCGCCGACCAGGCCGTTGTGCCCGGTCGGCGCGCCGTTTCGGTCGCTTAGGCCGCGGTCAGCTGGCCAGCCGACATCTTGCCGCTGCGCTTGTCGCGCTCAAGCTCGAAGCCGATACGTTGACCTTCGTTCAGCGAGGCCATGCCGGCGCGTTCAACGGCCGAGATGTGCACGAAAACGTCCGCGCCGCCTTCTTCAGGTTGAATAAAGCCGAAGCCCTTGGTGGCGTTAAACCACTTCACGGTGCCGATTTGCATGTTGGTCGTCCCTTTCCGGACAAGTGTTCTCGTAGCCCCAGCGTGGGGCCGCGAGTGTCAAATTTTCGGAGAGGTTCGAGGTCGATGCGCTTACGGACCGAAGGCCGGTTGGCGAAGTCTGGCGAGCCAAAACGAATATTGATGGCGCCGAGTATGGGCCTTCCGAGGCAATTCCGCAACTGGCCGCATGAAAATCGGGCGATCTGCGCCTATGCAGCCAGGCCTAGGTTGGCGACAACGGTGTGTCGCTCTTGGCCTTATAGAGACCCAGATGTCGCTCGTGATCTACGGTCACCGTTTCTCTTCCTACACCCAGAAGGCGCTGATCGCGCTTTATGAAAACGCGACGCCCTTTGAACTGCGCGGCCTGGGGCCGGACCAGCCGGAGCACACGTCTGAGTGGCTGGCCCGCTGGCCGTTCGCGAAGATGCCGGTGCTGGTCGATGGAGAACGTGATGTCGTGGAGACGAGCGTGATCATTGAGTATCTCCAGCTTTGCCATCCGGGCGCGGTCCGGTTCGTCCCCGATGACCCGATGGCCGCCTTGTCCGTGCGCTTCCTTGACCGCTTCTTCGACCTGCACGTGATGAACGCGGCGCAGCACGCTGTAGACGGGGCGTTGACCGGTGATCCTGTGAAGCGCCGAGACGGCCTGACGATGTCAATCGAGAAGCTGGAGCGCGCCTACGCTTGGCTGGAAGGCGCTCTGGAGGGCCGGACCTGGGCGGCGGGCGAAGACTTCACCCTGGCCGACTGCGCCGCCGCGCCATCCCTCTTCTACGCCGACTGGGTGCATCCGATTGACGAAGCCTATCCCACCGTCAGCGCCTATCGCGCCCGTCTGCTGGCGCGTCCGTCTTACGCTCGTGCGGTGGAGGAGGCGCGAGACTTTCGCCCGTACTTCCCCCTCGGCGCACCCGACCGGGACTAGCCCTCAGCTTGCGGCAAGTTGGCCCGCAGGAAGCGTTTCACATGGGCGACGGCCTCGGCGATGTTCGCGGGCGAGTCTTTCCAGGGATAGAGGGTCGAGGCGGCCTTCGGGGCGAGCGCCACCACTTCTAGCGCCACGTGCAGGGGGTGGGCTCCCACGTTGTCCGGCATCACCAGTATCGGCGTCTGGCATTGACTGACGAACTCTCGGGTCACGCTGAAGACGAAGTCCGCTGGATCGCGCCAGAGGCTATTAAGATAGGTGGCGATTTCGTCGTCATCGGCCTCGGGCTTCCAACCGCGATAAACCTCGGCCCACTGCAGGCTGAACCTGTGCATCGTGTCGACGTCGTCGCGGTGCGCGCCAACAGGCTGGCAAGACACGACCGCGCGTGCGAGATCCGGCGCACGCTCGCAAAGCTTCATGACAAATGGGCCGCCGATGCACATCCCAAGGGCGAAGAACTCATCCACGCCCAGATGATCCAGCAGTCCCAGTTGGTCGTCGGCGAAGGCGTCCCAAGGCCTTGCCACCTGTAGCGGTCCCATCGATCTCGGGATGGAGTTGCGCTGATCCATGGTGATGACGCGGAACTCGTCACGGAAATCGGCGGGCGAGAACGGCATGTTCGCCCAGCGCTCCATGTTCGACTGCAGTCCGCCACCAGGCATCATGAGCAGCGGAAAGCCGTCGCCGCCAAAGTCTTCGTAGTGAAGCCGCACGTCGCCACGTTCGTAGATCGCCACCTGTTCCTCCCAGGACTCCGTTTCCTGATCGGTAGCATGGGCGCCAGCGGCTAGTCGCCTGCCGGCAGACCTTCCTCTGCGAGACGGCGTCGGCGCGTCTCCCGGCTGCCGGACCAGGTCATCAGGGCCGCAGCCACCATGCAGATGGGCGCCAAAAGGAAGGGCGATGATTCACCGAACAGGGAGAAGAGCAGACCACCGCTCATGGGTCCCAACACCCGGGCCGCCGCGCTAGCGGCGTTGTTGACCCCGAGCGTCGCGCCCTGTTCGTCATCCGGCGCCGCTCGAGACACCAAGGTTACGCCAGCAGGCTGCGACAGGGTGTGGAAGATGGTGACGCCGACAATGATGATCGCCGCGACCGTCGCCGGGGGCCCAAAGGCTTCGGCCAGGAGGAACATCGCCGCCACGCTCAGGCCGATGATCGCGGTGTTGGCCTCGCCGATTCGACGGCTCGCCCAGCCGGAGACCAAGCCCTGACTTGCGGCGGACGCGATGCCCGTGAAAGCCAGCACCATGCCGATGTCGCGCGGGCCCCAGTCGAACCGGGCCGCGCCCCACAGGCCGAAGGTGCTGAACATGGCGGAGAAGCCGCCAAAGGACAGGAAGGTCGCGGCGACATAGCGCCTGAGGATGGTGTCGCTCAGTGTGCGGCGCACGACATCGGCGCCGACCGGTCGGCTTTTGCCGGCTGATGAATCCTGGCGCCGCCCGCTTTCGCGGACAAAGAGGAATGTGCAGACCACGGCCATGGCGCATAGGCCGGCCGCGGCGAGGAGCGGCGGACGGAAACCTGCGACGCCTAACTCAGGCCGCGCCAGCAGACCGCCTAAGGTCGGGCCGACGATGAAGCCGATACCAAAGGCCGAGCCGATCATGCCCAGGCGTCCCGCCAAGCGATCACGCGGCGACACATCGACGATGTAGCCCTGGATGGTGGAGATGTTGCCACAGAAGAAGCCGCTGACGGCGCGTGCGGCGATCGCCGCTCCCATGGTCGGCGCGTAAGCCAGGGCGACATAGCCCAGGCCGCTGAACAGTATGGTCGCGATAATGATCGGCTTGCGGCCGATCCGGTCCGACAGTCGTCCCCAGAACAACTCGCCGAAGAATTGGCCGGCGGCGAACACCGAAGACATCAGGGTGACTTCCCACGCGCTCGCGCCGAAGACGTCGCGATAGAAGGGCAGGAGCGGCACGACGATGCCAAAGCCCACGAGGCTCAGGAACACGGCGCCCATGGCCACGAGGACGGCGCCGCCGCCGGCGCCGGCTTCAGGTTTCAGTCTCTCGGGCATGTCCGCTCATACGCGGGAGCGCTGTCGGATGTCACCCCTGCGGCTGGCGAAATGTTGTGAGGGAACCCCGGAGGGCACGACGGTTCGCCTCCATTTTCCGCGTTCCACCGCGGCTGGCGATGTCGTCAGCGAAGCGGAGGCCGTTCTGATGCCGGCTATTCACGCAACGCCATCGTCCACCACGGACGGCTCGAGGCGGGCGTGCAGTTGATCTCCAAGCCCTTTACCTTGGAGCAACTGGTCAATCGCGTGCGCGACGTCCTCGACCAGCTGCCGTGAGACCTACGGTTCCATGATCACGCGGCCGACGGCCTGGCGGCTTTCGATGTAGGTATGGGCCGCGGCGGCTTCCGACAGGGGGAAGACCTTGTCGATCCAAACCTCGAGTTCGCCGCGGGCAGCCTCCTCGATCAACCGCTGGACCATGGCGTGGCCGCTGGGCGTCATGCCCTCGAAGAAGGCCGCGGTGATGGAGCGGTTCATGCCGCGCAGCAGCGCCAGGTCGAGAACCACAGGTTCGCGGCCAGCGCTGCCGACCCAGGAGATGCGGCCGCCGGGCGCCAGCACCCGCATGGAGCCTTCCAAGACCTTGCCGCCGACGGGGTCCAGTACGACGTCTACGCCGCGGCCGTTGGTTAGGGCCATGACACGCTCAACCACATCTTCCCGGGCGTAGTTAATCGCTTCATCGACGCCCAGTGAATGCAGGCGATCCAGCTTTTCCGCGCTGGAGGCTGTGACGAGCACCCGTGCGCCGGCTCGCTTGGCCAGTTGGATGGCCGCCACGCCGACGCCGCTCGCGCCACCCTGGACCAGCACTGTCTCGCCGGTTTGCAGCCTTCCGCGTTCAAACAGGCAGTTGTGGGCGGTGCCGAACGCCACTGGCATGGCGGCCGCCTTGCGCATTTCGAGCCTGTCCGGAACCGCGTAGGTCGCCGCCGCCGGCGTTACATGCAGCTCAGCGTGCGACCCTTGATTGATGTTGAAGCCGACCACGCGGTCGCCGACTTTAAATTCGCTCACGCCAGGACCGACGGCGGCGACCTCGCCGCCCGCCTGATAGCCGACCACATAGGGTGTGTGCGGCGGCGCCATGCGGCTCCGCCGCAGGACGTCGCCACCTTCGATGCTGATCGCCTGGACGCGGATCAGGACCTCACCGGCGGCCGGCGTAGGGTCGGCGACGTCTTCGTAGCTAAGGACGGATGGCGAGCCGGGCTCGTAATAGACGGCGGCTTTCAATGTCGGCTCCTCCCCATATTTTCCGAACCTTAGCGTGACTTGCCCGCCTGTTTACAGCGGACGTGAAGCTGATAGCGTCTGCTGAGCTTGAGAGCGCGGAATAGCGCCCAGCTCGGTCTTGGGAGGATGACCATGCTTCACGACGCCAGAGGTCCGTTCAGCAGTCTCGTCGATGTAACGACGGGTCTGGTCGATCGTTCGATCTATGCCGACCAATCCATCTATGAGCTAGAGCTGGAGCGCATCTTCGCCCGCGCGTGGAACTTCATGTGCCACGAGAGCCAGATCCCGAAGGCCGGCGACTTTTTCCTGAGCTTCATCGGCGAAGAATCGGTGATCGCGACTCGCGACAAAAAGGGCGAACTCCAGGTCCTGTTGAACTCGTGCCGGCACCGCGGTAACGCGGTCTGTCGGGCCGAGAGCGGCAATGCGCGCTCGTTCCTCTGCACCTACCACGGCTGGACCTACGGCCTGGACGGATCGCTGATCGGCGTCCCCGGCTACAAGGATTTCTACCACGAGCAGTTGGACAAGAGTCAATGGGGCCTAGTGAAGGCCGGCAAGGTGGCCAGCTACAAGGGCTTCGTCTTCGCCACCATGGATCCGGAAGCCCCGGACCTTGAGGAATACCTCGGTGAAGTCGGCCGCATGGGCATCGATCTGATCGCCGAGCGCGGCGACATGGAGATCGTCGAGGGCATCCAGAAGAACCTGATCGGCTGCAACTGGAAGCTGGCCGTCGACAACCTGTTCGACTGGTATCACCCGCAGATCAGCCACGCCTCGGCCTTCATGGCCGGCGCCGTGCGCGAGCCGCAGAACCTTACTCAGCAAGACATGATGCAACTACAAAAGGCCCAGATCGGCGGGCTCTCTCCCATGCACCAGCGTGTCATTCTCGGCGGGTACGGTCATGCGATTGGTGGTCCTCGGATTGAGGAGGAAGCGCTGGACATCCGGTCCAAGTTCTATGACCGGGTCGATCCGATCTTCGACGATCGTTACCGCGAAGATCCGAAGGTTCAGGACGTGCTGGGCGGTGTCGGCGTGACCACGGCGGGCCACCCGAACATCTTTCCGAACCTTTGGGTCGCTTTGGGCGCGCACCAGCTGTCGCTGCGTCTGCCGCGGGGGCCGCATCAGACTGAGATCTGGTGGTTCACCTTCACGCCGAAGGACGCAACTCCAGACCGAAAGGCTGCCATAGTCGGCATGGCCAACTCGATCTTTGGCGCCGCGGGCTTGCTCGAGCAGGACGATGGGGAGAACTGGGATCAGTCCACACGCGCCATGCGGGGGGTCGTCGCGCAGCGCTATCCGCTGAACTTCGCCATGGGGACGGGGGCCACGCCAGTCGCCGTCGCTGGCGGGGTCAGCTACATCGACACGACTATCAATGAACATGCCCAGCTATGGACCTATCGCGCCTGGGCGGAATGGATGGACGCGGACAGTTGGGCCGCGCTCAAACAGACCCATTCTACGGCGCCGGCGGCGGACGCGAGGCCCTAGGTCCCACCTTTGCTGTCGCGGCCTAGCTTGTCGATGGCGGCATTTACAAGCTGACGGTCTTTCGGCATATTCTTGCGCTAGCAAGGATCGCGCCCTCGACGGCGCGGCCAATGAAGGAGGATCTGATGCTTTACGAAACCAAGGGCCCGTTCCGCACGATGGTCGACGTCGAGTCGGGCACGGTCGATCGCGGCATCTATGCGGACGAAGGCATCTATCAACTCGAGCTTGAGCGCATCTTCGCCCGCGCGTGGAACTTCATGTGCCACGAGAGCCAGATCAAAAAGCCGGGCGACTTCTTCCTGAGCTTCATCGGCGAAGAATCGGTCATCGCCACGCGGGACAAGAAGGGCGAGCTTCAGGTTCTGCTGAACAGCTGCCGCCACCGTGGGAACGCCGTCTGCCGGGCAGAAGAGGGCAACGCGCGCTCGTTCCTCTGCACCTACCACGGCTGGACCTATGGCCTCGACGGCCAGCTGATCGGCGTTCCCGGCTACAAGGATTTCTACCACGAGCAGCTCGACAAGAGCCAATGGGGCCTGGTGAAGGCCGGCAAGGTCGCTAGCTACAAGGGCTTCGTCTTCGCCACCATGGACCCGGAAGCCCCGGACCTTGAGGAATACCTCGGCGAGGTCGGCCGCATGGGCATGGACCTACTCGCCGAAAAGGGCGACCTGGAGCTGGTCGGCGGCGTTCAGAAGAACCTGATCGGCTGCAATTGGAAGCTGGCCGTCGACAACCTTTTCGACTGGTACCACCCGCAAATTTCCCACGCCTCGGCCTTCATGTCAGGCTTCCGGCCCCAGCTCGAGAAGTTGAGCCAAGAAGATCAGGAGCTGGCCAAGATCGCTGGCATCGGCGGCGGCGGCGCCCGTCAGCTGCAGCGCGCGGTTCTGGGCGCTTACGGCCACGCCATTGGCGGCCCGCGTCTGACCAAGATCGAACGCGACGCCCGCGCCAAGCTCGGCGACAAGATCGAGATCCTGAACAACGATCGGTTCCGGGAACTGCCGCAAGCCCAGCAGGTCCTGGGCGAGGTCGGCATCGACACTGCCGGCCACCCCAATATCTTCCCGAATCTCTGGATGACCGGTTTCCAGCTGTCATTGCGCCTGCCACGCGGCCCCAGCCAGTGCGAGATTTGGTGGTTCACCTTCGTGCCGAAGGAGGCTTCGGAAGAGCGCAAGAAGGTCATCGTCCATGGCGCGAACCACGTGTTCGGCGCGGCGGGTCTGTTGGAGCAGGACGATGGTGAAAACTGGGACCAATCCACGCGCGCAATGCGCGGCGTGGTCGCCAGCCGTTACCCGTTGAACTTCCAGATGGGTCTCGGCCAGACTCCGGTCAGCGTCAACGAGGGCGTGGCCTACATCGACACCAATATCAACGAGCATCCCCAACTGTGGACGTATCGTGCCTGGGCGGAGTGGATGGACGCCGAAAGCTGGGCTCAGCTGAAGCAGAACCACTCGGCGGCGCCTAAGGTTGGCGACCTCATTTAAGTCTATCGTTCGCCGATATCGAAAGCCTCCGTCGCTGCCGCGTCGGAGGCTTTTTCGTTTGGCGACCTAATTAAATTTTGACGCCGTTGTTTACAATTTTGAGCGAGCGGATCAGTCTTTGCGTCGGCAAGGATCGCGGCACAAGCGACCGGCCTTAGCAATGGGAGGTAGCAATGCTCTACGAGACGAGAGGACCGTTTCGCAGCTTGGTCGACGCTAAGGCCGGCGCCGTCGACCGTTCGATCTATGCCGACGACGACATTTATCAGCTGGAGCTGGAGCGGATCTTCGCCCGCGCGTGGAATTTCATGTGCCACGAGAGCCAGATCCCGAAGGCGGGCGACTTCTTCCTGAGCTTCATCGGCGAAGAGTCGGTGATCGCGACGCGCGACAAGAAGGGCGAGCTTCAGGTCCTGTTGAACTCGTGCCGGCACCGCGGCAACGCGGTCTGCCGGGCCGAGAGCGGCAACGCCCGCTCGTTCCTGTGCACCTATCACGGTTGGACCTATGGCCTCGACGGATCGCTGATCGGCGTCCCCGGCTACAAGGATTTCTACCACGAGCAGCTGGACAAGTCGCAGTGGGGCCTGGTGAAGGCTGGCAAGGTGGCCAGCTACAAGGGTTTCGTCTTCGCCACCATGGATCCGGAAGCCCCGGACCTCGAGGAATACCTCGGGGAAGTCGGCCGCATGGGCATCGACCTGATCGCCGAGCGCGGCAAGGACCTCGTGGCCGTCGAAGGCGTCCAGAAGTCGATCATCGGCTGCAACTGGAAGTTGGCCGTCGATAACCTGTTCGACTTCTACCATCCGCAGATCAGCCACGCTTCGGCGACGATGTCGGGCTTCCGCAAGCAGGTGGACAAGTTGAACGCAGAAGAACGCGAACTGGCCGCCAAGGCCGGCATCGCCGGCGGCAGCGGCGTCGGTCGTCCGCACCGCGTCGTGTTTGGCGCCTATGGCCACTGCGTCGGCGGTCCAAGACTGACCCCGGAGATCCGAGCGATCCGCACCCAATTGGCCGACAAGATAGATAGCCTGATCGACGACGATTTCCGCGACTGGCCGCAGGCGCAGGAGGCTCTGGGCGAGGTCGGCATCGACACTTCAGGCCACCCGAACATCTTCCCGAATCTTTGGGTCGCCTCGCAGGGCAGTCAACTCAGCCTGCGTCTTCCCAAGGGGCCAGGGCGGACGGAGATCTGGTGGTTCACCTTCATCGACAAGGCGGCGACGGAGAAACGCCAGAAGGACCGGGTCGAGCGGGGTAACCATGTGTTCGGCGCCGCCGGCCTGCTTGAGCAGGACGATGGTGAAAATTGGGATCAATCGACCCGCGCCATGCGCGGCGTCATCGCTCGTCGCTATCCTCTGAACTTCGCCATGGGCTCGGGCCATGATGAGGTGAAGGTCGCCTCGAACACCGCCTATGTGGATGGCCCCATCAACGAACACGCTCAGCTATGGACTTACCGTTCCTGGGCCGACTGGATGGACGCCGACAGCTGGGCGGCTCTTAAGCAGAACCACACGGTCCCGCCCGAGGCCGGCGCCCGACCCTAGCCAGTTCCGTTAGACCGTGAGGCGGCGCCCGATTGCGGCGCCGCCGGATCAATCCCTATGATTTTGGGCCAAATAGGTTGAGCGTTGGCCGAAAACTGACGTCGACGTTTACAAATCATAGGTCCCGGCCCAACTTTTTGCCCGAGCAAGGGACGCGGCGACAAGCGTCCACGGTCAAACTGGAGGACGCAAATGCTTCACGAAATCCGGGGGCCGTTCCGCAGCCTCGTCGATGTCAAGACCGGCCTGGTCGATCGTTCGATCTATGCTGACGAGGGCATTTACCAGCTTGAGTTGGAACGCATCTTCGCCCGAGCGTGGAACTTTATGTGCCACGAAAGCATGATCCCGAAGGCGGGCGACTTCTTCCTGAGCTTCATCGGCGAAGAGAGCGTGATCGCAACCCGCGACAAGAAGGGTGAGCTTCAGGTTCTGCTGAACAGCTGCCGCCACCGCGGCAATGCGGTCTGCCGCGCGGAAGAGGGCAACGCCCGGTCCTTCCTTTGCACCTATCACGGCTGGACCTACGGTCTCGACGGCCAGCTGATCGGCGTCCCCGGCTACAAGGACTTCTACCACGAGCAGCTCGACAAGAGCCAATGGGGCCTCGTCCGCGCCGGGAAGGTCGCCTCCTACAAGGGCTTCGTCTTCGCGACCATGGACCCGGAAGCGCCGGATCTTGAAGAGTTCCTCGGCGAAGTCGGCCGCATGGGCCTCGATCTGATCGCCGAGAAGGGCGAGGAGATGGTGGCGGTCAAGGGCGTCCAAAAGAGCGTCATCGGCTGCAATTGGAAGCTCGCCGTCGACAACCTGTTCGACTTCTACCACCCGCAGATCAGCCACGCCTCAGCCACCATGTCGGGCTTCCGCAAGCAGCTGAACAAGCTGACGACGGAAGAGATGGACATGGCCGCCAAAGCCGGTGTGCTGGGCGGGGGTCTGCGTCCCCACCACCGTGTTTCCATGGGCAAGTACGGCCACGCCGTCGGCGGCCCGCGCATCACCGAAGAGATGCTGGAGGCCCGGGCGATCCTTGGCGACAAGCTGGATGGCCTGGTGCAGGACCAGTTCCGTGATCGCCCGCAGGCGCAGGAAGCGCTCGGCGAGGTCGGCTTGAAGCAGGGCGGCCACCCTAACATCTTCCCGAACCTCTGGATGACCGGCTACCAGCTCTCGCTGCGTCTGCCCAAGGGCCCGAGCGCGACGGAAATCTGGTGGTTCACCTTTGTCCCGAAGGAGGAAACCGAAGAGCGGAAGGCCGAGATCATCGAGCGCGCCAACCATGTCTTCGGCGCGGCCGGCCTGCTCGAACAGGACGACGGTGAGAACTGGGACCAATCGACCCGCGCCATGAAGGGCGTGGTCGCCCAACGCTATCCGCTGAACTTCGGCATGGGCGTGGGTCTGGCCCCCGTGCAGCGGGTGGCGGGCGTCTCCTACGTCGACACCAACGTCAACGAACACGCCCAACTCTGGACCTATCAAGCCTGGTCGGAGTGGATGGACGCCGAAAGCTGGGCGCAGCTGGGGCAGATCGCGACCTCGGCGCCCCTCGACGGCGTTCGGTAAGGACCGCGAGCAAGCACTCAGGAACGCCTGGTCGCTCAGCGGCCGGGCGTTTTGATTCCGGCGGCGAAATTAACTGACGGCGTTTACAAAAGTGGCCGACGAGGCCAATCTACTTGCTAAAGCAAGGGTCGCGAAATGAGGCGGCCGCAGAACTTGGAGGATGTCCGAATGCTTTATGAAACCCAAGGGCCCTTTCGCAGTCTGGTGGATGTTCAGGCCGGGACGGTCGATCGCTCGATCTATGCGGACGAAGCCATCTATCAACTTGAGCTCGAGCGGATCTTCGCCCGCGCCTGGAATTTCATGTGCCATGAGACGCAGATTCCGAAGGCCGGCGACTTCTTCCTGAGCTTCATCGGTGAAGAGAGCGTCATCGCCACCCGCGACAAGAAGGGTGAGCTGCAGGTCCTGCTGAACAGCTGCCGCCACCGTGGCAATGCGGTGTGCCGGGCGGAAGAGGGCAACGCCCGGTCCTTCCTCTGCACCTACCACGGCTGGACCTACGGCCTCGACGGCCAGTTGATCGGCGTGCCCGGCTACAAGGGGTGACTACACGAAAGTGACGTATCTGCACGCTAAGGGCGAACAAATCCGGTACGATGCCAGCAGATGCTATTCGCAGGCTTTCCTGCCCCTTTTATGTGGTGCCGCCCTACGGGCGCCGATATGGGAGGGCGGCAATCCGATTGACCAACGATCGAGGTAGAACCCTGCTCGCCAAATATGTGAGCTGGTTGCCCATCCCCGGTATGGCGAAGGATTGCCGATAAACCAGAGCGTGGACTGCATGGGCCGCGCACCGGTCAACGTCCATCAAACCCAACCTCCCCCACTTCAAATCGCTGAGGGCAGCCATGTCTGTGTCGATTCCACCGGGTGCAAAAGATCCAACACTCACTCCCGTCCCGGCAAGCTCCACGGAAAGCGCTCGCATGAGGGTGCTCACATAGGCTTTCGACGCGCCGTAGACCGCTTGGAAGGGCACGGATGTTTCGCCCGCCAGGCTCGACACGGCGATTACTGAGGATTCAAACGGCTGCTCCCTGAAAATCGCAATCAGGCGAGCCAGCAAATCCGTGAAACCGAGTATGTTTGTTTCAATTACCTCGGCATAAGTGTCGGCACGGCCTGCATCAAATGAACCAACGCTCGTCATTCCGGCAACCAACAAAGCGGCTGTTACTTGCAATTCTGCAACCTTAGCCGCGATTTTCTCCCTGCCCTCGATTTCACGTTGATCAGCCACTATAATCTCGCACGGCACATTGAACCGCTCGTCAATTTCGGTCTGTAGCTCCCGCAAGTTGTCGAGCCTTCGTCCAACAATCAGGGGCTTGGCCTGGTACGATGCCGCCAAGCGGAGGGCGGACGCTCTGCCCAAACCGGTCGAAGCCCCTGTGACCAGCACCCACGAGTTCTTGATCGCCAGCGGTTTCACGCGTTTTCCAGAGCCTTGTATAGGGCGGTTTTGCCGATCTTGAGCCGGGCCGCCGCCTCACGAACAGTGAGGCCCGCTGCGATATGCGCCCGCGCTTTACGTAGTTTGTCGGGGGTAACGACAGGCCGGCGACCACCCTTGTTGCCCCGCTCGCGTGCGGCCTTGAGGCCGGCATGAGTGCGTTCACGGATCAGGTCACGCTCGAATTGGGCCAGCGAGCCGAAGATGTTGAACACCAGCATGCCGCCCGAAGTGGTGGTGTCGATATTCTCGGTGAGTGAGCGGAACCCGATGCCGCGCGCCGCAAGCTCGCCGACCTTCTCGATCAGGTGGCTCATCGAGCGGCCGAGGCGGTCGAGTTTCCAGACCACCAGCGTGTCGCCGGGGCGCAAATAGGCGAGCGCTTCGGTTAGGCCAGGCCGATCGGCTTTTGCCCCGGATGCGTGATCGTCGAATATACGGTCGCACCCGGCAGTGTTCAGCGCGTCAAGCTGGAGCGACAGCTTCTGGTCTGCGGTCGAGACGCGCGCATAGCCGATCAGCGCCACATGATGCCCGATCCTGTCCGTTTTCCCGTCATTATGCGATCTTGTCCGAATCGCCGTTACAGGTCCAGAGTTAACGGACATATTCCTGTTGGCCGCCAGAGGACCGTCTGACGGACACGCAAAGCGAAGGAGATGATGCTTGGCGAGACGGCGACTGGTGAGCCTGGAAATCTGGGCGAGGCATTATGGCGCGCCGCTCGATGAGCGCGAGATCGCGCGTCATTATACGCTGACCAGCGACGACCTGGAAATTGTCGGCCGCCGTCGCGGCGATGCCACCCGGCTCGGCTATGCGATGCTCATGCTATATATGAGATGGCCTGGCCGTGCGCTGGAAGCGGGCGAAGTCCCGCCCGCTCCTGTGCTCGCCTATGTGGCGCAGCAACTCGGCGTCGCGCCGGCAGCCTTCGCGGATTATGCCCATCGGGACCAGACCCGTCGCGAGCATCTCGTCGAAATCCGACGATCGCACGGGTTCAGGATTTTTGACCGCAACGCTTTCCGTGAAGTTGTCGCCTTCTCGGTCCCAATCGCGCAGACCATCATACACCCCGGCCAGATGGCAGACGTCATCGTCGATGAACTCCGGCGCCTGCAGATCCTCCTGCCTTCTCCGTCGATTCTCGAAGCGGTGCTGCGGCGGGCGCGCCAGCAAGCCGAACAGCTTACCTATGAAGTGCTCACGAATGGCCTGCTGCCTGACACCCTTCAGGGCCTGGACGATTTGCTGGCCCGACGACCGGGGCAGGTCGCGACATGGCTATCCTGGATGCGCAATGCGCCACAATCGCCGGCAGCGCGCAACATCCTGCGCCTGATCGAACGGCTCGCCTATATCCGCGCGCTGGGCCTCGATCGCGCCCGTGCCGACATGATCCCGGCTTTGACTTTTGACAGGCTGGCGGACGAAGGCAGCCGCATCACACCCCAGCACCTTGGCGAACTCAATGCCCTGCGCCGCCATGCGACGCTGGCGGCAACCGGCATCCGGCTTGAGGAAAGCCTGACCGACGCCACCCTGACGATGTTCGACAAGCTGTTGGGCAGCATGGCGCGCCGCGCCGAGAACCGGACCCGCGACAAAGCCCTCAAGACGGTGCGCGAGTTGCAAGGCCACCTCCGGACGCTCACGGGGTCTTGCCGCCTCCTCATCGACGCGCGCAGCAAGGGCGTGGATTCTCTGGCGCAGATCGAGGCGCTGGACTGGCAGCACTTCGCCGTGGCCGTCGAGCAGGCCGAAGTGCTCGGGCGACCGGAAACCGTCGATCGCACCGCCGAATTGATCGAGCGGCATCGGACGGTGAAGCTCTTTGTCGGCGCTTTTCTCAACGCCTTCGAGTTTCGCGGCGCCGGCGCGGTTCAGGGGCTCCTGTCAGCGCTGGCCATCATCGCGGAGCTATATCGGACCGGCAAACGGCGCTTGCCTGATCGCGTGCCGCTACGCTTTGTGCCGCCCGCATGGCGCCCGTTCGTCCTGCGGGATGGCATCGTTGATCGTGCCGCTTATGAACTATGCGCCTTGTCGCAACTACGCGAGCGGTTGCGAGCCGGGGATATATGGGTCGCGGGAAGCCGGCAGTTTCGCGATTTCGACAGCTATCTCATACCGCCGGCGACCTTTGCGGCGCTGCGCGAGAAGGGGCCGTTGCCGCTCGCCATCGAAACGGATTTCGAGCGCCATATCGAGGAACGGCGCACCAGGCTCGACACGGCGATCGAGCAGGTAACGGTCCTTGCACGGCAAGGGGAGCTGCCCCAGGTTAAGCTTGACGAAAACGGTCTCATCATCTCGCCGCTGAAGGCGGCAACACCGCCCGCCACCGAGATTGCCCGTCGCGCCGCCTATGATCGACTGCCGCGCGTGAAGATCACCGATCTTCTGCTGGAGGTCGATGCCTGGACCGGGTTCAGCGAATGCTTCATCCATCGTCGTTCGGGCCGGGAAGCCGACGATCGCAATGCGCTGCTCACGGTCATCCTCGCCGATGGCATCAATCTCGGCCTCACACGCATGGCGGAAACCTGCCGGGGCGCAAGTCTGCGTCAGCTCGCCCATCTTCACGACTGGCACATCAGCGAAGCCGCCTATGGCGAAGCGTTGGGAAGGCTGATCGACGCCCATCGCGCCATGCCGCTCGCCGCGCTGTGGGGAGACGGCACCACTTCGTCGAGCGACGGACAGCAATTTCATGCCGGGGGCCGTGGGGCCGCGATCGGCGACATCAACGCGCGCAGCGGCAACGAACCAGGCGTTGCCTTCTACACCCATGTCTCGGATCGATATGACCCCTTCGCAAGTCGGGTGATCGCGGCGACCGCTGGCGAAGCGCCCTATGTGCTGGATGGCTTGCTGTATCACCAGACCGGCCTGACGATCGAGGAGCACTACACCGATACGGGCGGGGCATCGGACCATGTGTTCGGCCTCATGCCCTTCTTCGGCTACCGCTTCGCGCCGCGCCTGCGCGACATCAAGGAGCGTCGTTTACACCTCCTTCCCGGCCAAGAATCCGGCCCCTTGCTTGCCGGCATGACGGCCGAACCGATCGCATTGGGTCATGTCGCGGCGCATTGGGACGAACTGCTGCGGTTCGCCACGTCGATCCGCACCGGCACCGTCACTGCTTCGGCAATGCTGCGCCGCTTGTCCGCCTATCCGCGACAGAACGGACTGGCCCTCGCACTACGCGAGCTGGGCCGCCTCGAACGCTCCATTTTCATGCTCGACTGGCTGCGCGACATCGACCTGCGCCGGCGCACCCAGGCGGGCCTCAACAAAGGCGAAGCCCGCAACGCGCTCGCCCGCGCGCTCTTCTTCAACCAGCTCGGCGAACTGCGCGATCGTCGGTTCGAGAACCAGACCTATCGCGCCTCCGGCCTCAACCTGCTCGTCGCCGCCATCATCTTGTGGAACACTCGCTATCTCGAAATGGCGCTGGCGGACATCGGCACAGCCGACGAAATCGCACGCCACATCGCGCCATTGGGCTGGGAGCATATCTCGCTGACCGGTGACTATAGCTGGAATGTTGAAGATCAACCCGATCCGGACGCCTTGCGACCGCTGCGCGCCGTCAACTCCCTACTTGCCGCGTGACGTTCGCTATCCGTTCGCCCTTTCCGTGCAGATACGTCACTTTCGTGTAGTCACCCCTACAAGGACTTTTACCACGAGCAACTGGACAAGAGCCAATGGGGCCTGGTTAAGGCCGGCAAGGTGGGCAGCTATCGCGGCTTCGTCTTTGCGACCATGGATCCGGAAGCGCCGGACCTGGAAGAATACCTCGGTGAAGTCGGCCGCATGGCCATCGACATCATGGCTGAGAAAGGCGACCTCGAGGTCGTCGGCGGCATCCAGAAAAACCTGATCGGCTGCAACTGGAAGCTGGCGGTCGACAACCTGTTCGACTTCTATCACCCGCAGATCAGCCACGCCTCGGCGGCCATGTCCGGCTTCCGACGGCAGATCGAGAACCTGACGCCGGAAGAACTGGAAAAGGCTCGCAAGGCCGGCGTCGTCACCGGCGTCGCCCGTCCGCACCACCGGGTGGTCTTCGGCGCTTACGGTCACGCGATCGGCGGCCCGCGCCTGACACAGGAAATTCGCGACGTCCGTCGCGAACTGGACGGTAAGCTGTCCCAGCTTGAAGTTGAGAAGTTCCGCGACAAGCCGGAAGCCGCAGCCCAGCTCGGCGAGATTGGCATCGATGTCACCGGCCACCCGAATATCTTCCCGAACATGTGGCTGACGAACGGCAACCAGGTTTCTCTGCGTTTGCCGCGTGGCCCTAGCAGCTGCGAGATCTGGTGGTTCACCTTCGTCCCGAAAGAAGCGACGCCTGAAGTCCGCGCTGACCTCGTTGATCGCGCGATCCACGTTTTCGGCGCCGCGGGCCTGCTCGAACAGGACGACGGCGAGAACTGGGATCAATCGACCCGGGCCATGAAGGGCCCGATCGCGCGCCGCTATCCTCTGCACTTCGGCATGAACGTTGGTGGCGGCGAGGTGAAGAATCAGGGTGGCGTGAGCTTTGTTGACACAAACATCAACGAGCACGCGCAGCTTTGGACCTATCAAGCGTGGTCGGAATGGATGGACGCCGACAGCTGGGCGGCGCTTCGTAAGGACCATACGCGTCCGCCTGAAGCCGCCTCGGCGCGCTGATACCGCAACCTGGGGCCCGCCAGCGCGGGTCCCAGGATTGCTTTAGCAAGCAATCTTTACTTACCTCCACCTTGTGTTAGCTTCATCACACAAGGTGAGGCCCGCATCTGTGAGCAGGCGCCTCCCACGTTTGGAGGACAACAATGCTTTACGACACACAGGGCCCATTCCGCACCATGGTCGACGAGAACACCGGCCAGGTGGATCGGTCGATCTTCGCCGACCAAGCGATCTACGAGGTGGAGCTGGAGCGCATTTTCGCCCGCGCGTGGAACTTCATGTGCCACGAGACGCAGATCCCGAAAGCCGGCGACTTCTTCCTCTCCTTCATCGGCGAAGAGTCTGTGATCGCCACCCGCGACAAGAAGGGCGAGCTGCAGGTCCTGCTGAACAGCTGCCGCCACCGCGGCAACGCGGTGTGCCGCGCGGAAGAGGGCAATGCCCGCTCGTTCCTCTGCACCTACCACGGCTGGACCTATGGCCTCGACGGCCAGCTGATCGGCGTTCCCGGCTACAAGGACTTCTACCACGAGCAGCTGGACAAGTCGCAGTGGGGCTTGGTGAAGGCCGGCAAGGTCGCCAGCTACAAGGGCTTCGTCTTCGCCACCATGGATTCGGAGGCGCCGGACCTGGAAGAATACCTGGGCCCGGTCGGCCGCATGAGCATCGACCTGATCGCCGAGCGCGGCGACATGGAGATCGTCGGCGGCGTTCAGAAAAACCTGATCGGCTGCAACTGGAAGCTCGCCGTCGACAACCTGTTCGACTTCTACCACCCGCAGATCAGCCACGCCTCGGCCTTCATGTCGGGCTTCCGCAAGCAGCTGGAAGGCGTCGACGCCGCTGAACAGGCGATTGTCGAAAAGGCCGAGATTAACGGCGGCATCCGCAACGCCCACCGCGTTGTCCTGGGCAAGTACGGCCACGCCATCGGCGGCCCGCGCCTCACCAAGGAAGTCCGTGAGGCGCGCGCCCTGCTGGGCCCGCGCTTCGAAGTCCTGACCAACGACAACTTCCGCATGACCGACAGCGCGCAGGAAGCCCTGGGCGAGATCGGCCTGGACGTGAACGGTCACCCGAACATCTTCCCGAACCTGTGGGTCGCCACGAACGGCCACCAGCTGTCGCTGCGTCTGCCGAAGGGGCCGGACAAGTGCGAAATCTGGTGGTTCGCCTTCGTGCCGAAGGAAGCGCCGGACTGGAAGAAGGCCGAACTGATCGAGCGTTCGATCCACGTGTTCGGGGCTGCGGGCCTGCTGGAACAGGACGACGGCGAGAACTGGGACCAATCGACCCGCGCCATGAAGGGCGTGATCGCCAAACGCTATCCGCTGAACTTCAGCATGGGCTTGAAGCATGGCGTGGTGAACCACGCTGAGGGCGACCTGCACTACATCGACACGACCACCAACGAGCACGCTCAACTGTGGACCTACCGCGGCTGGGCCGAATGGATGGACGCCGAAAGCTGGGGCCAGCTGAAGCAGATCTCCGTCGAGCATCCCGGCGATCTGGTCTGATCCAGAGGCATTCTGAAGACCGGACAGCCCGGGCCGCAAGGTCCGGGCTTTCTGCATTCTGCGCCCTGGGCGTAGAAAGGGGGCGGGGGTCTTGATGATCTCAGACCTGCTCGCCCAGCGCCTGGCGCGTCGGAACATCCATTACGCGTGGGTGGTCGCGGCCGCGACCTTTGTCGTCATGCTGTTGACGGCCGGCGCTGTTGGCACGCCCGGCGTCTTCATGACGCCGCTCCAGAAGCAGTTCGGCTGGAAGCCGGCGGACGTCTCGGCTGCGCTCGCCCTGCGCTTCGCCATCTATGGCCTGACCGCGCCCTTCGCCGCCGTTCTCATGAACCGGTTCGGCCTACGCCGCGTGGTGGTGATCGCCCTGACAGTGATCGTCGCGGCGTTGGGGTTGTCGCTGATGATGAGAGAGGTCTGGCACCTGATGTTGCTCTGGGGCCTGCTGGTGGGCCTGGGCACTGGGATGATGGCTGTCGTGCTCGGCGCCACCGTCGCCACCCGATGGTTCGCCAAGCGCCGCGGTCTGGTCGTGGGCCTTCTGGCGGCCAGCTTCTCCACTGGACAGCTGGTCTTCCTACCGCTGTTGGCGGCGATGACCGAGCGCTACGGCTGGAAGACTTCTATCCTCTTCATCTGCGGCATGCTGGGGACGGGCGGCGTAGTCGCCGCCCTGTTCATGCGTGACCGGCCTGCTGACCTGGGCTTGCCCGCTTTCGGCGATGATCAGGTCGCCCCGGCGCCGGCGCAAGCGGGTGGGTTTGCCGCCCTGGCGGCCGCGCCGATCAAGGCGCTGGCGGCGGTCCGCGCAAGCCGGACGTTCTGGCTGCTCTTCGCCACCTTCTTCGTCTGCGGCCTGTCGACCAACGGCCTGATCCAGTCGCACTTCATCGCCTTCTGCGGCGATTACGGCGTCGTGCCCGTCGCCGCCGCCGGCGTCCTGGCCCTTATGGGCGTCTTCGACTTCTTCGGCACGACGGCGTCCGGCTGGCTGTCTGATCGCTATGACAGCCGCTGGCTGCTGTTCTGGTACTACGGGCTCCGCGGTGTCTCACTGCTGTTGCTGCCTTTCTCCGGCTTCAACGTGATGGGCCTGTCGCTCTTCGCGGTCTTCTATGGCCTCGACTGGATCGCGACGGTGCCGCCCACGGTGAAGCTGGCGACCGAGCGGTTCGGTCCGGAGAGGGCCAATGTCGTCTTCGGTTGGATCTTCGCCGGCCACCAGCTGGGCGCCGCCGCCGCGGCCTTCGGCGCCGGCCTCTCGCGCACCATGCTGCTGACCTATCTGCCGGCCTTTTTCGCCGCCGGCGCCATGTGCCTCGCCGCCGCGGCGCTGATCTTGACCCTCAAGCGGCCGCAACCAGCGGTCGCCGCCTGAAGGACCTTCGATGGCTGACGTCACCCTCTACGGAATACGCAACTGCGACACGATGAAGAAGGCGTGGACCTGGCTGGACGCCAAGCCGGTCGCCTACGACTTCCACGACTACAAGAAGCAGGGGATCGATCGGGCGACCCTGGAAGGCTGGGTTGACGCCCTGGGCTGGGAAACCCTCCTCAACCGAGCCGGGACAACCTTCCGCAAGCTGCCGGACGCCGACCGCGCCGGTCTGAATCGCGAAAAGGCGATCGGCCTGATGTTGGCGCAGCCCGCGATGATCAAGCGACCTGTGCTCTCGGCCGGCGGGAATCTCTACGCCGGCTTCAAGCCGGAGACCTACGCCGCGGTGTTTCCCAGCTGAAGCATGACCAAGATTTCATGTGGCCGTACGCATCCAGGCCGGCCTTCGGAAGCCTCTTACCATCGAGACAAGGGGACATGACCCCACCCTCCATAGGACAAGAACGATGGAAATCCTGATCCCTTTGGCCCTGTTTGCGATGATCACCGCGATCGTCATTGGGCCCCGCTATTTCCGAAGCCTTGAGCGTCAGAAGCTTCAGGAAACGATGCGCGCGGCCATCGACAAGGGCCAGACGATCCCGCCGGAAGTGATCTCGGCGATCACCGCTGACGTGGCCCCCGCCAAGCCGCCGTCTTCGCCGCAGCGTGACCTGCGCCGCGGGGTCATCTGGCTGGCCATCGCCATCGGCCTGGTGGTCGCGGGCTTGATCATCGGCGTGGCTGAACCTGACTCCACTTTCCATTTCCTGGGTATCGCGACGATCCCGGGCGTATTGGGCGGAGCGTTCCTGACGCTCTACTTCCTCGGCCGGAACAAGGTCTGAGGCGGGGAAGCCCAGGACCCCTGTCATGGCTCTGGCCACCCCCGTCCGTTACGCGAATCTCCACGACGTGGAGCTGTGCGCGCTCTCGGCCGCCGGCGATCGGCGCGCCTTCGAGGAGCTCGTGCGGCGTCATGGCACGGCGGTCCGTGCGCTACTGCGCCGAATGGGGGCGGATGGGTCCACGGCGGACGATGTCGGCCAGGACGCCTTTATCGCCGCCTTCGAGCAGATCGCCGAGTTCCGCGGGGAGGGGACCTTCACCGCCTGGGTCCGCAAGATCGCCGCACGGCTTTATCTGCGCCGAATCCGTAAGGATCGCCGGCTGGTCGCCCTGGTCGCCGATGAGGCTGAACCCGCTCCCGAGACGGGCCCCGGCGCAGACGGCAAGATCGACCTGGACAGGGCGCTAAACACCCTGAGCGCGGTGGAACGGATCTGTGTCTCGCTCTGCTACGGCGCGGGCGTATCGCACGTCGAAGCCGCAGAAGCCTTGAACCTGCCGCTTGGAACGGTCAAATCCCATGTCAAACGTGGTCTGGATAAGCTCCGGGCGCGACTGGACCCGGACTCCGCAAGCTCCGAAGCGAGGCGCGGCAATGGCTGAGATCGATTTTGAGCACAGGCTCGACCGGCTGTTCGCCGAAGCCCCAGGCTTGCCTGACGAACAGGCCTTCGCCGAGCGGGTCAGCCGACGGCTGGATCGCGGCTGGCGCACGCGCAGTTGGATGATCGGGGCGGCCGGCCTCGCCGGGGGTCTGATCGGGGGCGGCCAGTTGGTGATGGGCGGCGTCTTCGAACGTATGGAAGCGGCGCGCGGGTCCCTTGTCGTGTTGCGCGAGAGCGCGTCACGCTTGAAGTTCAACAGCGACTGGCTGGAGGCCGTCCCCAACGGCGGCGGCACGGTCTGGATCGCTGTGGCCCTGGCGATCGTCATGCTGGGCTTTGTCGTGACCCGCGTGATCGAGGAGATTTGAAGATGTCGGCCCACCGTGAAGACACCGTTCGCCGCGTCTCAGCGCTCGACATCACCCAGCGCAAGGGCAAGACGCCGATCGTCTGCCTCACCGCCTATACCGCGCCAATCGCCGAGATCCTCGACGAGCACTGCGACGTGCTGCTGGTTGGCGATTCGGTCGGCATGGTGATTCACGGCCTGCCCAACACCGTGGGCGTCACCCTGGAAATGATGATCCTGCATGGCCAGGCGGTGATGCGCGGGTCGAAGAAGGCTCTGGTGGTGATCGACATGCCGTTCGGCTCCTATGAAGGCGGCCACGAGATCGCCTACGCCAATGCGACGCGATTGATGAAAGAGACGGGCGCGCAGGCTGTTAAGGTCGAAGCCGGTCCGACCGTCGCTCCGGTGATCGAATACCTCGTCCAGCGCGGCATCCCGGTGATGAGCCATGTAGGCCTGCTGCCCCAGGCCGTTCTCGCCGACGGCGGCTTCCGCGCCAAGGGCAAGGACGCTGAGGAGCGCAGGCGCATCCTTGAGGACGCCCGCGCCAGCGAGGCGGCCGGCGCCTTCGCCGTCGTCATCGAAGGCGTGGCCGAGGGCTTGGCGCGGGAGATCACCGACGCCATCGGCGTGCCAACAATCGGCATCGGAGCCTCGGCAGGCTGTGACGGTCAGGTGCTGGTGGTTGATGACATGCTGGGTCTATTCGACTGGACGCCGAAGTTCGTACGCCGCTATGCCGACCTGCGGACCGAGATCGCCCGCGCCGCTGAACGCTACGCCGAGGACGTCAAGGCCCGCCGCTTCCCTGGTCCGGCGGAGATCTACTTCGCCAAGAAGGCCGGCTAGCCCGTTCAAGCCGCTCTGCGGCCTGGGCAAGCGTTGCGGCGAGGGACGGCGCGCTATAGGTTCCCGGCCTCTGCTGGCGAAGGCGCCACACGAAGAGTCCGGAGTTTCAATTCGTGACCGATCTGTTCGAAGAGGTCGAAGAGCAGCTGCGCTCCGACCGTTACCGGACCCTTGCTATGAAGGCCCTGCCGATCGCTGCGGCGGTGGTCGTCCTGAGCGCGGTGGGTGTTGGCGGCTACTGGGGCTACACCCATTGGCGTGGTCAGGCCGAGACCAAGGCCTCAGAACAGTTCACTCAGGCCGCCGAGGCCTTCGCCCAGGGCGACGCCGCTCGGGCGACGGGCCTCTGGACAGAAATTTCGAAATCGTCCGCGAAAGGCTACAAGTCGCTGGCCTTGTCGCGCCTCGCAGCCCAACAGCTGACGGCAGGCAGGACGGCGGCTGCGGTGAAGCTCTATGATGAGGCGGCCGACGCTGCCGGCGATCCGGCGATCGCTGACATTTCGCGCCTCAAATCCGCCTTGGCCCTCATCGACACCGCTCCCTACAAGGATGTCGAGGCGCGCTTGAAGCCGTTGATGGAAGAAGGCCGCCCTTACCGTGTGCAGGCCCGCGAAGCCCTAGGATTCGCCCGGTTGATGGCCGCTGATACGGCTGGCGCGCGCCAGGAGTTCGTCGTCATCAGCCAGATGCTGGACGCGCCGGAAGGCGCGCGCAGCCGCGCCAAGGCGGCGATCACCCTGATCGACTCCGGTGCGGCCGTCGCCGTGCCCGCCACTGTCCGCGCCGCGGCGGCGCTGCCGCCCCCGAACGTTTCCCAAGGGGCCGCTCCCCAAGGGCCCGCTGCGCAAGCGCCCGCACAGACCCCAGCTCAGGGACCGCAATGATCCGCCGCACGCCTCTTCTCGTCGCTCTCCTCGCCGCGACGGTCGCCGTCAGCGGCTGTTCCACGCTTTCACGTCTGAATCCGCTGAACAAGGACAAGGGGCCGTCCGAGGTCGCCTCCGAGGGCAAGCGGATCTCCATCGTGCCGGCCGATCAGCAGATGATCCCCGCGGACGCCCTCAAGGGCGTCGATTTCTTCCTGCCGCCGGCGACGGAGCTGACCGCTTGGCCGCTGCCCGGCGGGACGCGCGAACAGTCTATCGAACACGTAGACGCCGCACCCAGCCTGGCGATCGCCTGGAAGCGCGGATTCGGCTCTGGCTCCAAGAAGACGCGCTTCTTGACCGCGCCGCCGGTGATGGCTGACGGCAAGGTCTTCGTCATGGACGCTGACGGGGATGTCTCGGCCTGGGACGCGCGCAGCGGTTCGGAAGTCTGGCGTCGCACCGTGCGGCCCTCGACCGGGCGCCGCGACCGTGTCGCCTTCGGCGGCGGCCTGGCCTATGCCGACGGCAAGCTCTACGTCTCGTCCGGCTATCGCGGCGTAGCCCAGCTTGATGCGACCACGGGCGCCATTGGCTGGACGGCGGTGACGGAACAGCCGATCCACGCCGCCCCCACGGTCGCCGACGGCCGCGTGATGGTCGTGGCCCTGGATAACACCCTCCTCACCTTCGACGCCGCCACCGGTGCGCCGGGTTGGTCCTACCAGGCGCTGTCGGAGCCTGCGCGCATGTTGGCGGCGTCGAGCCCGGCGGTGACCGGCGATACGGTGATCGCCTCCTTCGGTTCCGGCGAGTTGGTCGCTTTGCGCGCGCAGAACGGCAACGACCTGTGGAACGAGGCCCTGTCACGCGCCAGCCGGACCAGCGCGCTCTCAGAAATCCGCGACATCCCAGGCCGACCGGTGGTCTATCGCGGCGACGTTTTCGCCGTGAGTCACTCCGGCGTCTTCGCCGCCACTGATGTGCGCACGGGCCAGGCCCGCTGGAGCCTGCCGGTGACGGGCGTCTCGACGCCACTGCCGGTGGGCGACGTGGTCTATGTCGTCTCCAAGGCCGGCGAAGTGATCTGCGTGGCCCGTGAAAGCGGTCAGATTTACTGGATCCGCGATTTGAACGCAGGCGTGAAGACCAAGAAGGTCGGCGGTTTCCTTGGCATCGGCGGCCGGCGCGAGGCCAAGCCCTTGTGGTCAGGCCCGCTCCTGGCGAACGACCGGTTGATCCTCGTCAGCGCGAAGGGCCAACTGGCCGCGCTGAACGCCAAGACGGGTGAGATTCAGAACCGAGTGTCGCTCGGCGACGGCAGCCTGATTTCGCCGATCGCCGCGGGCGGCACGATCTATGTTGTCACTGACAACGCGACCCTCATCGCGCTGCGCTAAGGATCATCGAAGTGGCGGCCCTCAAACTGGCGATCGTAGGCCGCCCCAATGTCGGTAAATCGACGTTGTTCAACCGGCTTGCCGGCAAGAAGCTCGCCATTGTCGATGACCAACCCGGCGTCACGCGCGACCGCCGCTTCGCGACGGGCCGCCTCGGCGACCTTGACCTTGAGTTGATCGATACGGCTGGGTTCGAGGATGTCACCGACGAGAGTCTGGAAGCGCGGATGCGCGCCCAGACCGAGGCCGCCATCGATGAGGCCGATGTCGCGTTGTTCATCATCGACGCCCGCGACGGCGTGACGCCCATGGATCGCGTCTTCGCTGAACTTCTGCGCCGACGTGACATGCCGATGGTGCTGGCGGCCAATAAGGCCGAGGGCAAGCAAGGCGACGACGGAATCAACGACGCCTGGTCACTGGGGCTTGGGGAGCCAGTGCCGATCTCCGCGGAGCATGGGGAGGGCATGGCCGACCTCTATGCGGCGCTGTTGTCCGTGTGGGATCAAGATACCGAGGCTGAGGAAGATCCTGCCGATAAGCCGGTGATGATCGCCATCGTCGGCCGACCGAACGCGGGCAAATCCACCCTGGTCAACCGGCTGATCGGCGAGGACCGCCTGCTGACGGGTCCTGAGGCTGGCATCACCCGTGACGCCATCCCCGTCGACTGGACGTGGGACGATCGCAATGTCCGCCTCGTCGACACCGCCGGCCTGCGCCGTCGCGCCAAGGTCCAGGAAAAGCTCGAGAAGCTGTCGACCGGCGACACCATCCGGGCGATCACCTTCGCCGAGATTGTCATCCTGGTGATGGATGCGACCCACCCCTTCGAAATCCAGGATATGCAGATCGCCGACCTGGTCGAGCGCGAGGGCCGGGGCCTGGTGTTCGTCCTGGCGAAATGGGATCTGGTGGAAGACCCCCAGGCCAAGCTGGCCGAGTTCATCGAGGAAGCCCATCGGTTGCTGCCGCAGGTGAAGGGCGCGCCGATCATCGCCCTGTCAGCTGAGACCGGCAAAGGCCTGGATCGCCTGATGCCGGCGGTCTTCAAGACCTATGGCGACTGGTCGACCAAGGTGAAGACCAAGGATCTCAACAACTGGCTGAAGATGGCGACCGAACGCCATCCGCCGCCCTCCGTGGGCGGTCGTCGGGTCAAGCCGAAGTACATGGCCCAGACCAAGGCGCGGCCGCCCACCTTTGTGCTGTTCGCCAGTCGCGCCGACCAGTTGCCGGAAAGCTACCGTCGCTATCTGGTCAATTCGATCCGCGAGAGTTTCGACCTGCCGGGCGTGCCGATCCGCGTGACGGTGAAGTCGAACAAGAACCCCTTCGCCGAGGGCGAGGACGGCTCCGCGCCCACCGCACGCGCCAAGCCGAAGGCCGCGAGGGCTGAAGGCGAGCCGGCGCCCAAGACCAAGGCCAAGCCGAAGATGTTCCTTAAGCCGAAGTCCAAGCTGAGCGGCGCGACGCCAAAGGGCCGGACCCAGAAGCTGGCCCGGCCGGGCGTGAAGCCCAAGCGCGCCTCGCGGACAGCCGCCGGCACGCCGCGGCCGAAGCGCCGTTCCTAGAAGACGATGGTCTTCGTCGGCAGGCCAAGATTGGCCTGAGCCAGTTCAACGATCAGGGGGCCGAGTTCGGATGGGTCCGGCAAAGCACTGGCGTCTTCGCCGGGCATGGCCTCAGCCCGCAGCTTGGTGCGCATCGCCCCTGGGTCCAGCAGGACGGCGCGGACCGTGGTTTGTTCCAGTTCGTCAGCCCATGTCCGGACCAGATTCTCGAGCCCGGCCTTGGTGACCCCGTAGAGACCCCAGAAGGCCCGCGGTTCAGCGGCGCGGTGGCTGGTGAGGAAGATGGCGCGTCCCGCGGGCGCCGCGCGCAACAGGGGCTCGGTCGTACGGATCAGGCGATAGGCGGCGGTCAGGTTTACGGCGAGCAGCCGGTCCCAGTGGATAGGCTCGATGTGCGCCACGGGTGTGATCGGCCCCAGGATGCCGGCGGCATGGACAATGACGTCGAGCCGCCCGAAGCGCTGGTGAAGGGCGAAGCCCAGCTGGTCGAGATTGTCGCCCTCGGCGATGTCCATGGGCACGAGGGTGGCGGACTCGCCCGTGATCAGCCGGATCTCGTCATCGAGCTCTTCCAACGCGCCGGTGGTCCGGGCGACGCAGACGACGTGAGCGCCTGCTTCGGCCAAGGCCAGGGCGGCGGCGCGGCCGATGCCGCGGCTGGCGCCGGTGACAAGGGCTATGCGATCGGCGAGCGGTTTAGACATGGCGGCTTTCTGGTTCGCTAGGTTCAGGCGGCGGTGGGCGCGGGCGTAAGGTCGATCTCCCGGCGAGCGTAGGCCGAAGCGATCACCGCGCAGGCCATAAGCTGAATCTGGTGGAAGACCATGATCGGCAGGAGGATGAGACCAGCGGCCGCCGGTGGGAACAGGATGGCCGCCATTGGCACGCCCGCCGCGAGGCTCTTCTTCGAGCCACAGAACATGATCGCGGCCTCATCCTCGGTGGAAAAGCCGAGGCGCTGCGCCACCAGCCGTGTCGTGAACAGCACGATCGCCAGCAAGACCGCGCAGAGCAGCAACAGCCGCAATAGGTCGGCGACGCCCAGCATCGCCCAGATCCCGGCGGTCACCGCGCCGGAGAAGGCGACGTAGACGATGAGCAGGATGCCGCTGCGGTCAAACAGCGTGGTGACCCTCTTGTGGCGCTCGACCCAGCCGCCGATCAGCGGCCTCAGGAGCTGGCCAGCGATGAACGGCGCCAGCAGCTGCAGGATGATGGACTGGATGGCGCCGGGCGACACGCTACCCTGTGCGTGCAACAGCAGCCCGACCAGCACCGGTGTCAGGAAAACGCCAATGATGTTCGACGCCGAGGCCGCCGCCACAGCGGCGGCGACGTTCCCGCGGGCGATCACCGTGAAGGTTATCGAGGACTGAACGGTCGACGGGAGGCATCCTAGGAAGATCAGGCCGCTCGCCAGCGCCGGTGGTGACAGCATAGGGGGCAGGGCCGCCAGACCGACGGTGATCACCGGAAACAACACATAGGTCGCCGCCAGAACCAGCACATGCAGCCGCCAATGGCGGAAGCCCGCCACCACCGCCTCACGCGGCAGGCGCGCGCCATGAAGGAAGAAGGTGCCGCCGACCAGAACCTTGGTGAGCAGGCTGAGCCAATGCGCCGGCGCACCGCTGACAGGGAGGAACGAGGCCAGGACCACCATAGAAAAGATGGTCAGCAGATAGAGGTCCGGCTTAATGCGCCGGACCATCGTCGGCAGGATCACGCGTCGACCAGCAACGAGAGCTGGCGGTCGTCCTGGGTGTTACGGCCCTCGGCGATCTCGCGATCGAGGAGGCGGGTCGGGTAATCACCCGTGAAATAGTGATCGGTGAATTGCGGGTTGGCTGGGTCGCGCGGCTCGGACTCCATGGCCCAGTAGAGGCCGTCCACGGACAGATAGCCCATGGAGTCGACCTCCAGCATCTTGGCGATCTCTTCAACCGAATGGTTGGCGGCGAGCAGATGCTCGCGATCCGGCATGTCGATGCCGTAAAAGTCCGGCCATTTGATCGGCGGCGAGGCCGAACGCAGGTGCACCTCGGCGGCGCCGGCCTCGCGCACCATGCGCGCGACGCGCAGCGAATTGGTGCCGCGTACGATGGAGTCGTCGATCAGCATGACGCGTTTGCCGGCCAGCACGGAGCGGTTCGGTGACAGCTTCATCCGTACGCCGGTGTCGCGGGCGCCTTGAGTGGGCTGAATGAAGGTGCGGCCGACATAGTGGTTGCGGATGATGCCCATCTCGAAGGGCTTGTTCGCCTCCTGAGCGAATCCCAACGCAGCCGGCACGCCCGAGTCAGGCACAGGAACCACGACGTCGAACTCGGCTGTGTTCTCCTGCGCCAGTCGCCGCCCAAGGCGCTTTCGCACGTCGTAGATCGAGCGGCCGTTCACGACGGAGTCCGGCCGGGCGAAGTAGACATATTCGAAGATGCACGGCCGAGCCCGCTTGGCGGGGAAAGGTCGCAGGCTCTGGATGTCGTCGTCGTCGATGACGACCATCTCGCCGTGCTCGATGTCCCGGACGAAGCGCGCGCCGATCATGTCGAGGGCGCAGGTCTCGGAAGCCAGGACGAAATGGCCGTCGATTTCGCCGAGGACGAGAGGGCGGATGCCGAGGGGATCACGAACGCCGATCAGCTTCTTGTTGGTCAGGGCCACCAGGGCGTAGCCGCCCTCGATCTGGCTCAGCGCATCGATAAACCGCTCGACCAGCTTGCCACGGCGAGACCGCGCGACCAGGTGCAGGATGACTTCGGAGTCCGAGGTCGACTGGAAGATCGCGCCTTCGGCGACGAGCTGCTGGCGTAGCGCCAGGAAGTTGGTGAGGTTGCCGTTGTGGGCGATCGCCAGGCCGCCAGAGTCAAGATCGGCGAACATCGGCTGGACGTTGCGGATAAACGAGCCGCCGGCGGTGGAATAGCGGGTGTGGCCGATGGCCTGGGCGCCGGGCAGGCGATCCATGAGGTCCGAGCCTGCGAAGCTGTCGCCGACGTAGCCCATGTGGCGTTCGGTGTGGAACCGGTGGCCGTCGAAGGTGGCGATGCCGCAGGCCTCCTGGCCGCGATGCTGCAGAGCGTGCAGGCCCAGCGCTGTGACAGCTGAGGCCTCTGATACGCCGAAGACGCCGAAGACGCCGCACTCCAGGCGGGGGGAGTCATCATCCGGGTCGCGCCACGGGTGGACCTCGCCTTGTTGCTGGGGATAGGACCATCGCTCCTGAGGCAGGCTCATCGGTATTTCTCCACCAGATCGTCAAGACCTTCGCGTTGGCGCGCGTCGTACCCTTCTGTCGTCGTTCTGTCACCTGAGGCGTCGCCAACCGCGCGATCGAAAGCCGGCCGCAGTCTCCCGGCTGCATCAAGTCCGGTGGGCGCCATGGAGCCTAGAAGTCGGCCCATGTTCTGCGCGAGCGGCCAAGTGGCCGCGTTGGTGATCCAGCGCGGCTTGAGGTCATCCGGCGTCGCGGCGTTGAACATCAGGTTGAGGATTCCCAGGACGACGAGACCGCGACCTAGACCAAAGGCCAGGCCCAGCGAACGATCGAGCACGCTCAGCGCTGTCAGGCGCTGCACGCGCCGAGCGATATGGGCGCCCACCAGTCGGAGCGCCACATAGGCCACGGCGAAGAGTGCAATTACGCCGCAGGCGATCGCCAGCCAGGACGTGTCGATGACCTTGCGGGCGAGGTTGGCGGCCCACGGCAAGCCGATGATGGCGAAGGCGACAGCGCCGATCAGGGCGAGGAGAGCGGTGATTTCGCGCACCGCGCCGCGCACGAAGCCGACCGCCGCCGAGACGAGCAACAGCAGGAAGACCAAGAGGTCGAACTGACTGAATTCGCCCATCTTGCTCTACGCCTCCGGCCAAGCGCCATCGGCGATACGGCGCACGGCGTCGCCCAGACGCTGAACGCCCGCCGTGGCCAGGCCAGCAGATTCCGCGCCCAGAGGGGCGAGCGCACGGCGAAAGCCCAGTTTTGCGGCCTCCTTCAGGCGGCCTTCCATTCGACTGACGGCGCGCACATCCCCGGAGAGGCTGATTTCGCCGAAGACCACGCAGTCTTGAGGCAGAGCTTGGTCGAGGGCCGAGGAGGCGAGGGCGGCCGCGGCGGCGAGATCCGCCGCGGGTTCCGTGATGCGCAGTCCGCCAGCCACGTTCAGATAGACGTCGCGATCGCCGAAGTTCAGTCCGCAGCGCGCCTCAAGCACCGCCAGCACCATCGCCAACCGGCCCGAGTCCCAGCCCACTACGGCGCGCCGCGGCGTGCCATAAGCGGATGGGGCGACAAGGGCCTGGAACTCGACGAGCACCGGCCGCGAGCCCTCGATCCCGGCGAACACAGCCGCGCCGGCGGCGCGTTCGCCCGAGGTGTCGAGAAATAGCGCTGACGGGTTGGACACTTCGCGCAAGCCGGAGTCGCCCATCTCAAAGACGCCAATCTCGTCGGTGGCCCCAAAGCGGTTCTTGGCCCCGCGCAGGATCCGGAATGGATAGCCACGCTCGCCTTCAAAGGAGAGGACCGCGTCGACCATGTGCTCGACGACGCGAGGGCCAGCGATGGCGCCGTCCTTGGTTACGTGGCCCACCAGGATCACGGCCACGCCGCGCCGTTTGGCCAGGCGCACCAGTTCGCCGGCGGCGGCGCGGACCTGGGTGACAGAGCCTGGGCCCGCCTCATGGGCGTCGCTCCACATGGTCTGGATGGAATCGATCACCACCAGGTCGAAGGCGTCGCGCTTAAGCCCGTCGACAATGGCGCGCAGCGATGTCTCGGCTGCGAGCTTCACCGGCGCCAGCGCCAGGCCCATGCGATGTGCGCGGCCCCGCACCTGTTCGATCGCCTCCTCGCCGGAAATATAGGCGCAGGATGCGCCGCGCAGGGCGGCGCTGGCCACCACCTGCAACAGTAGGGTGGACTTGCCGACGCCAGGGTCGCCGCCCAGTAGGATTGCAGATCCCGGCACGACCCCTCCGCCGCAGACACGGTCGAATTCTGCCACGCCGGTGGCGATCCGGGGAGCGGCGGGGGTGATCTGTTCCAGGGTTTCAAAAGCCAGGCCGCCGCCACGCGGCGGCCGGCCGGCCTTCACCGGCGCCATCGCGCCCGGCGGCGCAGAGTGCGCTTCCTCGACCAGGGAGTTCCACGCATTGCAGGCTGGGCACTGCCCAGCCCACTTGGACTGGACGGCGCCGCAGACCTGGCAGGCGTAGACGGCGCCATCGCGGGCCAAGGGAGACTCCTGTCGAAGGGTGATTCGCGAACTTCCGACTCTAACCCGGCAGGGCGACTTGCGCGTGGCGGGCCTTGGCCTCAGGCTCAAACGAGGCTGGAGGTTCGTCCATGACCATCGTTGAACCCGGCGCGGGGCATACCGGCGCGATCGCCCGAATCAAGGGCATGCTGCTCAAGCCTGGGCAGACCTGGAATGAAGTCGAACCGGAGCCTGCGACCGTCGGCGGGCTCTACAGGGGTTACGTCGCGCCGCTGGCGGCGATCCCGCCGGTCTGCGGTCTCGTTGGCGCCCTGTTGGGCGGACAGATGCTCTTCGGCGTGTTGTCCTATCGACCATCGATCACCTGGGCGATCGGGGAGGCCCTGATCACTTTCGGCCTGTCGCTGGGCTGGGTCTATGTGCTGGCGCTGATTGTTGACGGCTTGGCGCCCCGCTTCGAAGGCCAGAAGAATTTTATCCAGGCTCTGAAGCTTTCCGCCTACGCGCCGACCGCCGCCTGGATCGCCGGCGTTTTCGGCCTGCTGCCTGGGCTCGGCGCCCTCGTGGGCCTCGCAGGCGCCTTGTACAGCCTCTACGCCTTCTATCTCGGACTGCCGAAGTTGATGAAGATCCCGGCCCCGAAGCGCGTGGCGTATTTCCTGACGATCCTGGGGATCAGCGTGGCGATCGCGCTGGTCATTGGACTGGCCAGCGCGCCTCTGCGCATGCTCGCCGCGCCGCCGATTCTCTCGGATGCGGCGGACCATGAGATCGTCCTTCCCGGCCAGGCGACCCTCGACCTCGACGATCTCGAGGCGACCACACGCGATCTCTCGGACGCCGCGGACGCCATACGTGAAGGCCGCGGCGGGGCGAGCGATCCGGACCTGTTGAAGGCGCTTTTACCCGACACCGTCGCCGGCTACCGGCGCGCGGAGGTCTCCACGGGGTCGGGCGGCATGGGCGGCGTGTCGGGGTCGAGCGCCGAGGGGGTCTATCGCAAGGGCGAAGCGAGAATCGAACTGTCCGTCGCTGACCTTGGCGAAGCCGGCAAGATCGCAGGCCTTGCCGACGCCCTTAATCTCAAGTCGAGCCAAGAGACCGACGACGCCTACCAAAAGGTTGGCAAGGTGGATGGCCGCTTCACCGAGGAGTCCTACGACCGCGCGGCGCGCCATGGGGAGTACAGTGTATTGGTGGCCAAGCGCTTCATGGTGAAAGCCGAAGGCGATCGAGCCTCGATCGAGGACGTCAAGACCGCGGCTCGGGCGGTGGATTTCACCCGACTGGAGCGCATGGCGAAGGACGAGTAGCCCGCCTCAGACAGGGTCGGTGAGGGTTAGCGCGAAGATGTTGCAGAGATCGGTGGACTGCACAAAAGCGCTGCGATGGCGGTCGCGGCCTAGGTCGACGAAACCAAAGGCTAGTAGTCCGTCGCGAGGCTGAGCGCGAAGCGTCGCTCAGGATTAACGGTCATGCCGCCGGACGTGGCCACGACCCAGTTGCGCGCATTGAGGACGTTCAGCGCCTGGAGCCGAAGCGTCGATCGTCGGCCGAGAATCGCGAACCGGTAGCGGGCGCCCAGGTCCAGAGTGACGTAAGCCGGCGCCTGCGGCTGCTTGCCGTCCAGCACGGCAAAGACACGGGCGGAGGCCGCGCGTGAGCCGAAATAGGTGAGGCTGCCTTCGAAGGAAGCCTTGCTGGCGGGCGTGCGCCGGAAGTCGATGTTCATGCGCCCGGAATCGCGAGCCTGGCCGACAGGCTCGGGGCCAATGAGGCCGGCGGCGACAGCTTCACCCGTGACGACGGGCTTCATGTGCACAAAGCCTGCGACGATGTTCATCCCTGTCAGCACTTGGCCCGTTAGAGAGAATTCGTAGCCATGGTGTCGCTCTACGCCGAGTTCGCGCCATAGGCGGCCCGAGTCGAGATTGATGTAGGGCTTGCGAATATCGAACCAACCCGCGACCAGGCGCAGCTGAGGCGTGATGGCATAGCGCACGCCCAGCTCCTTCTGGTTGGTGTGGATGGCCGGCGCGGCTTCCTGGGCGTTGATCGCGGCTTCAGGCGCTATGGGCGCCTCCTCTAGGCCTTCGACGTAGGCGGCGTAGATCGCGATGTTCGAGCGCGGCGTGAAGAGGGCCGTGCCACTCCAGAACAGCGGCTTGTCGACGGCGACGATATCGGTCCTGCCAGGGGTGGAGATGGTCTTCGTGTAATCGACCTTCTGGACGCCCACGCCGATATTGCCGAGGCCCGCCCTGCCGACCAGATAACTGCCGGCGAAGGAAGACTGTTGGATGAACTCATGCGGCTGGCGCGCGTAGGTCCAATTCGGCTCCGCGACCGGCGCGTTGTAGCGTCCGATCGGCACATTGGTGAAGTTGACCTGGGCCGCGCCGCCGAAGCTGCGGTCGACGTCGCGGGCGCGGAAGTCGAGGTGAACGATCTGGTCGAGGCCGAAGTTTCGAAACTGACCGGTGAGCCGGGCTTCACCGGAGTTGCTGTTGGAGTGGTTGTCGGGCTGGTCGGCGATGCGCCTCTGCTGAGCCACGCCTTCTGCGTTGGTGTTCAGGAAGGAGTCCGACATCGGTCCTTCGTCTGGAATGTGGAACACTTGGAAACCCGCGCGCAGCGTCCAGGCCTTGGTCAACGTGGTCGTGGTGATGACGCCCGTCTGAAAGCCCTGGAAGTTTTGGCGCGTCCAATCGGGCAGGAAGTTCCTGGCTCCCATAACCTCGGGCAATTGGGAGCCGCCGACGAAGACCTGGGTGACGCCAGGTTTGTTCAGTCGCTGATAGAAGGCGTAGTAGGGCTTGACCTCGACCCGGTCGGTCGGCCGCCAGCGCGCGTTCGCCGCCACGCCCCAGTTGTCTATGTGATCGCCGACGAGTTCATCGTCGCGCTTCAGGCTCATGGCCCAATTCATCCCGAACCTGCCCGGGGCAAGGTAGAGACCCTGTTCGAATTCGATGATGTAGGCGTCGTGCGGGCCCACTTGGATCAGGGAACTGGCGTAGTCGCGATCAGTAGGGCGAAGGAAGTAGTCGACGACGCCTGTCGGCGCTGGGAAGGGGTAGGCCTGAGCGGCGAGGCCCACGCGCACCTGTGAGCCTGCGGCGAGACGTGGCGGCGGCGGGAGGCGGAAGTCAAAGGCCATGCCTTCCAGGCGCAGGTTGCCGGCCGTAGCGGGGCTGAAGCCGCGCACATCGGTCTGCGTGTAGAGCCCGACGCGTTCGTTGCCGATGTTGGTCCCGAAGGCGTCACCGGCGGCGCGCGCCGCATTTTCCTCAGCGCGCTGGGCGCGCGCCTGGCCGGCGATAAGCACGACGCACGCGCCGAATACCGCGGAGGCGATCCGCTTACTCATACTGGTGTTCCCCCAAACGCGCGCTTCGGCGTCTATGTTCGGCGCAGCCTAGCATAGAGTTCGCCGAACGCACGTTCGATGAACATATTCAGTAATCCGTGGCCAAGCTGACGAAGACTCGTCTTGGCGGCGAGACGCTCATGCCACCGGCGGTCGGTACGACCCATTTCTGGGCCTCGAGTATGTTCAGCGCCTGGAGGCGAAGGGTGGAGCGATGGCCCGCCAAGGTGAAGCGGTAGCGCATGCCAAGGTCGAACACGACGTAGCCCGGCGCACGAGGCTGGCGGCCACCGAGTTGGGCGAAGACACGCGCGGAGGCCGCGCGCGCGCCGAAGTAGGTGATAGCCCCTTCGAAGGAGAGGGGCGTCGTCGGCGTACGCCGAAAGTCGAAGTTGACCTTGCCTGTGTCGCGCGGCTGTCCGACGGGTTCGGCCCCGATCAGGCCTGCGCCGACCGCCTCCCCGCTGACGACAGGGTTCATGTGCACATAGCCGCCGACCACGTTCAGGCCCGGCAGAACCTGACCGGTGAGGGACAGCTCGAATCCCTGATGCCGTTCGACGCCGAGCACACGCCAAAGGCGGCCAGAGTCGAGATTGATGTAAGGCTTTTCGATATCGAAGTAGCCCGCCACAAGCCGCAGGGCGGGGGTGAAAGCATAACGGACACCAGCCTCCACCTGTTTGGTGTGGATGGCGGGCGGGGCCTCCTGGGCGTTGACCGCGGCCTCCGGTGCGAACGGCGCCTCTTCCAAACCCTCCGTATAGCCGCCGTAGAAAGCAAGGTTGCTGAGCGGCGTGACAAGCGCCGTGCCGTTCCAGAACATCGGCTTGTCGATGCTGACGATGTCCGCCCTGCCTGGTGTCGTGAGCGTGCGTCGATAGTCCACGCGCTGCAGGCCGACGCCGACGTTGCCCAGGCCAGGCCGACCGACAAGGTAGCTGGCCGCGACGGTGTATTGGCCGATCAGTTCCTGGCTCTGTACGGCATAGGTCCAGGAGGGCGCGACGACCGGGGCGTTGTCCATGCCGATCGGCACATTGGTGAAGTTGACCTGCGCCGCACCGCCAAAGGTGCGGTCGACGTCGCGTCCGCGGAAGGCGATGTGGACCAGATGGTCCAGGCCTACGAGGCGATGCTGGCCCGTCAGCCGAGCCTCGCCTGACCAGGTATTTGTATGGTTCGGCGGTTGATTGGCGTATCGCCGGACGGCGGCGACGCCGTTCGCGTCGACGTTCAGCAGGGAGTCCGAGATCGGACCGCGGTCAGGGATCAGGAACCGCTGCGCGCCAGCCTTCAGACTCCAGCTGTCTGTCAGGCGCATATTGGTGATCAGGCCCGCGTTGTAACCTGCGAACCCTTGGCGGGTCCAATCTGGTTGGAAGCTTCGGCCTTCCGGCACGGGCGGCAGAACGGCGGCGCCAGGAAACACTTGGCCAACGCCCAGCTTGTCGAAGCGCGTGTAGGTTCCGAGGTAAGGCTTCAGCTCTATGCGGGCGGTCGGCCGCCAGGTCGCGTTCAAGCCCATGCCCAGATAGGTCATGTCGTCATGAGCGAGCTCCTCGTCGCGGCGCAGGCCGATGGCCCAGGCGACGCCGAGTCGTCCGGGCTTGATCGGCCGGCCGATCTCGTACTCCAGCGCATAGGCGGTATGGGGGCCGGCCTGGATCAGGGAAGCGGCGTACGCGCGATCCGTCGGTCGCAGGGAGAAGTCGACAATTCCGGTTGGGGCGGGGAAGGGATAGCTCTGCGCGGCCAAGCCTACCCGGACCTGCGAGCCGGCGACGAGCCTGGGCGGCGGTGCGGGGCGGAGATCGAAATATAGCCCTTCCAGACGCAGGTTTCCAGCCGCGGTGGGCGAGAAGCCGCGGACGTCCATCTGGGTGTAGAGACCGACCTTTTCGTTACCAATATTCGTGCCGAAAGCATCGCCGGCCGCGCGCGCGGCGTTCTCGTCGGCGCGTTGCGCGGCCGCTGGTGCGGCGATCGCCGTACAGGCGATGACAATCGCGGAAGCAGCCCGCAGCCCCATGTGATGTTCCCCCCGATGGCGCCTTGGCGACGCTCGTCGTTCGACTGAAGCGTAGCATATCGACGCACGAGCGCACCTGCGCGTGGCCAAGCGGAACCAGAGGCGTTCCGTCGCTTTCTGATGTCAGGGATTTCTCAACCAAGGACGAGAGTGATGACAGATGTTCTGGAGCCGGTTCCGGGCGCGCCGATCGGCGAACCGACGAACACGACCAACGTGACCGGCTCTGCGCCGAAGGAAGCGGCTGACCAGGCGGCGCGCAAGGTCCGCGAGATCGGCGCCAAGGTGCAGAAGACCGCGGACAAGGCCGCCAGCCAATTGTCAGATCGTGTCAGCCAGGCGACCGAGCGCACGGTCGAGGCCTATGACGTCGCCGCCAAGAAGGCCAAGCAGGTCGCCGAAACCGTGGATCCGTTCGTGCGCGAGCGCCCGTATGCGGCCATTGGCGCGGTCCTCGGCGTGGGCGTCGTGATCGGCATGCTGCTGGCCGCGCGCAGCCCCAAGGTGATCTACATCAAGCCGCGGGTCTGAGCTTTCACCTCGGCGGTTTCGCCGGGGGTCAGCTTTGTTGTTTACACCCAGCTGGGCCGATCTTAAGCGGGCGCCATTCCCTGTTTGAGGTCGGCCATGTCCAACAAGCCTGTCGTCGTCATCGCCGACGTTATCCTCGATCGCTTTTCTGGCTTGCTTGAAGCGGACTATGAACTGGCGCGTCCCTGGACGTCACCGTCATTCGAGGCGTTTATCGCCGGCCCAGGCGCAGGCGCGCGGGCGATGGTCACCGTCAGTGGCAAGACGCCTCCAGCTGAGATCCTCAGCCAATTTCCCGATCTCGGCCTGATCGCCTGCGCAAGCACAGGCTTCGAGGGCCTGGACTTGGACTGGTGTCAGGCGAACAGCGTGCTGGCGTCCAACGGCGCTGGGGCCAACGCCTTTGACGTCGCCGACCAGGCGGTCGGGCTGCTGATCGCGGCATATCGCCGGTTCACCGAAGGCGGGCAGATCGCCCGACGCGGCGGCTGGTCGCTGCCGGGCCTTTCGAGCCGATCGCTGCGCGGCAAGCGCGTTGGCATCGTTGGCATGGGCCGAATTGGCCGAGCGATCGCCAAGCGTATTGACGCCTTCGATATACAGGTCTCCTGGCTGGGGCCGAACCCGAAGCCCGATCTCGCCTATCCCCGCGCGGAAAGTCTGCTGGCGTTGGCTGAAAGCTGTGACGCCCTGATCCTTACGGCGCTGGCCACCCCGGAAACGGAGAAGATGATCAATCGCGAGGTCATCGACGCCCTGGGTCCGCAAGGCGTCATCGTCAACGTCGCGCGCGGCAGCCTTGTCGATGAACTCGCGCTCATCGCGGCCCTGCGCGAGGGTCGCCTGTGGGCCGCCGGGCTCGATGTTTTCGAGGAAGAGCCGTCGCCTGCGGAACGGTGGGTCGGCGTGCCGAATCTCGAGGCCATGCCGCATAGCGCCGGCGCGACACCGGAGGGCATGCAGGCGGTCGGCGACCTCCTCGCGGAAAACCTGCGCTGTTTCTTCGCGGGCAAGCCGCTGGCTTCGCCAATCCGCTAAGATAACCGGGTACGCCATTTACATCGTAAGGCTCTGATCCTAAGCGCATGAATCAACGTCTTTCGGGACCAGGGATCGCGATGTCGTCGAACATGCTCAGCCGCTTGCGACTCTCCTAAATGAGCCTCGACTCCGAGACGCGACCGAGCGGCCATGCGCTGCTGGTGGTGTTGATCGTCGCCACGGCGGCTTTCATGGAGGGGCTCGACGCCACCATCATCGTCACCGCCTTGCCGAAGATGGCGTCGACGTTCGGGACGAGCGCCGTCGCGATGAGCGTGGGCGTCACCGCTTATATGCTGGCTGTCGCCGTGCTGACTCCGACCAGCGGCTGGGTGGCTGACCGTTTTGGCGCGCGTAATGTCTTCGCCGGCGCGATCTGTGTCTTCACGCTGGCCTCTATCGGATGCGGTTTCGCCCAGGGCCTGACGGACTTCGCCCTGTGGCGTCTGTTGCAAGGGGCCGGTGGCGCGCTGATGACGTCGGTGGGCCGCCTGATCGTCTTCCGAAACACGCCGAAGAGCCAGTTGGTGAGGGCCATCAACTGGATGACCGTGCCGATGCTGATGGGGCCGGCGATCGGGCCGCCGGTCGGGGGGTTCCTCACCGAATACGTCAGTTGGCGGGCGGCGTTCTTCCTCAACGTGCCGATCGGTCTTGCCGGCGTGGCGGCGGTCATCATGTTCATCCCACGGACGGAGGGCGAGCGTCGTCCCTTCGACGTCACAGGGTTTGCCCTGAACGGCGCGGGGCTGGTCGCCTTGATCTGGGGCATGCAGGCTCTCGCAGGCGAAGCGGGCCGTCCAGCCGTGGGCGCTTTGGCGACCCTGGTCTCCGTGCCTCTGATTTGGCTGGCGATCCGGCACGCAAGGCGTGCGGAGCATCCGCTCGTCTCATTGTCCCCGATGCAGAATCCGATGTTCCGGATGACGACTCTGACGGGCGGCAATTTGATGCGCGTCGCCGTGGGCGCAGTTGGCTTCATGATGCCGCTGATGTTCCAGATTGGCCTTGGCCTCAGTCCATTGGCCTCAGGTCTTTTGGTGCTGTGTCACTCAGCGGGAGACCTCGTGGTGAAGATCATCACCACACGGACCCTTCAGGTGTTCGGCTTCCGCAAGGTCATGATCGTCAGCATCCTGTTGTTCGCCGCCGGAATCGCCACCTTCGCCGCCTTCGGGCCCGCGACGCCGATCTGGCTGATGGCGACGCTGGTCTTCCTTTCCGGGGCGGCGCGCTCTCTACAGATGACCGGGCTCACCACGCTGCAATATGCCGACGTGCCGCAACCGCAGATGAGCGCCGCGTCGACCTTGGGCGCGGTATCCATGCAGGCGGTGCGCGCGCTCACCGTCGCGATGGCCGCCATGCTTCTGCAGGCCGTGGCGCTGGCGGGCGGTCGCCCGGCGGGCGCGCTTGTTCAAAGCGACTTCCAGGTCGCATTCGCCGTGGTCGCTCTGGTCGCGGCATTGGGGACGTTGTGGTACGTGCGGATGCCGAAGACGGCCGGCGACGAACTTCGCGGACGTTAAGGTTGAGCGATCAGAGTGTCGCGCAGGAAGCTGGCCGCAGCGTTCTCGATATCCGCTGCCGAAGAGCGCTCCTGACCCAGCAGGCCCCGAAAGCTGCCGGCCAGGACGGTCGCATCGCAGAGCGCGCGCGACGCTTGGCGGGTGTCGTGCGGCGCTAACCGCCCATCGTCAACGGCGTCGGCGAGATAGGTCGCCAACCGACCCTCGACCTGGGCGTAGGCGTCGGAGAGCCGGCGGACAAACTGAGGGTGGCGCTGAGCTTCCGCCAAGATGATCCTCTTTAGGGGCGCACAGCCTTCAGCCTCGAAGATCGCCGAAGCTTCAGCCAGGAAGGCCCGCAAGCCAACATCGGGGTCAGAATCCAGTTCGGCAAGGGCGGGCAAGCGATCGACGATGGCGTCACAGGAGGCGCCGATGACCTCGGCGAAGAGGTCTTCCTTGCATCGGCAGTGGGCGTAGAGCGTGCGCTTGGTCGTGCCTGCGCGGAGGGCGACAGCGTCCATGGAGGCGAGCGCGAAGCCATCTTCGAGGAAAACCTCGCGCGCCGCGACGAGCAACGCGGTGCGCAGCGCCGCGCCACGCTTCTGTGGGTTTGCGTCGCGTTTAGGGGCGAGGATGGTGTTGACCAAAAAGTATACTCCGGAGTAGAGTTATACATCGAGCGCTCGGCCAACGCGAGCCTGATCGCACATGCCTGCGACGTCAACGAGCCGAGCCGCCACGGAGGGGAAACATGAAGATTGTTCGCTATCACGAGAAGGGACCGCCCGAAGTCATGAAGGTGGAGGATGCGCCGACGCCAGAGCCCGGTGCGGGTGAAGTCCTCTTCAAGATTGAGGCCTGCGGCATCTCCTACGGTCAGACTCTGCAGCGGGGAGGCCGGCACTATCCGGTGCCGATCACCCTGCCGCACGCGCCGGGCGGAAGCGTCGCCGGCGTTATCGAGAAAGTCGGCGAGGGCGTCGATAAAGGCCTGGTTGGTAAGCGCATGTTCGGCCGCGTCGCCGCCGGCGGCTACGCCGAATACGGCGTTGGCCCGGCCCAGGGCTTGATCGAAATTCCTGATGGCGTTTCCAGCGCCGACGTCGTGGCTTGCCTCAGCGACGGCGTCACGGCCTCCCTGATCCTCAACAAGGTCGGCCAATTGGCCCCTGGACAGTCGGTGTTCGTGCCGGCCGCCGCGGGAGGGCTTGGCTTCGTCGCTGTACAATTGGCCAAGCTCTATGGCGCGGGCCGGGTGATCGGCGCCGCCAGCTCCGAGGCGAAACGTCAAGTGGTGCTGGCCCTCGGCGCGGATGCGGTGGTCGATTACACGCAAGAGGGCTGGTCGGCCCAGGTGAAGGAAGCCAATGGCGGCGAAGGCGTTGACCTAGCGCTTGAGATGACCGGCGGCCCGGTGTTCTACGAGACCTTGGATGCAGTGAAGCCCGGTGGCCGAGTGGTGAACTACGGCAACGCCAGCGACACGGATTCCCCGATCAATCCGCGCGTCCTGCTGCGCAAGAACCTGACGCTCTCGGGCTTCATGGGCGGCCCTTATCAGGTGTTCGCCCCACAATACCGCGCCGAAGTTCTGGCGTTCCTAAAAGACGGCCGCCTGAAGGCCCAGCATCAGACCTACAGTCTGGAAGATGCGCCTAAGGCCCATGCGGCCATCGAAAACCGGACATCCACCGGCCGGCAGATCCTCACGCCGCACGGCTGAGCCAGATCAGGCGCTACGCGGTTTCGCCCGCGTAGCGCCGCTCGGCCCGGCTGCTGATCCGCGTCAATACCTCGTGGGCGACGGTGCGCGCGGCGGTGGCGAAGTCGTCCAGCAGTGCGTGCTCGCCGAGAAGTTCAACGCTGTCGCCGATCGCCACATCGGCGGCGCCGATCTCGATGGCGAGGATATCCATATTGATGATCAGGATCGGCCTGGCCGCGCCGGCCAACCAAGCGTAGGCGCCGCGCCGGGCGTCGCGGATCATGCCGTCGCTATAGCCGGCGGCGACGATCGCGCATCGGAGGGGCCGGTCGACCGTATAGTCGCCGTAACCCAGGCGATCGCCAGCGCCGAGGCTCCGGATATCGACCACCGGCGCTCTGAGCGTGGCGACCGCTTTCAGTCGAGGGTGGGGCCTCTCCAGAGGCCCGCCGCCGTACAGGCTGACCCCAGGCCGCACGAGGTCGAAGCGGTAGTCCTCACCCAGGAACGCGCCGGCCGAGGCCGCGAGGCTCGCCCGGGCGGTCGGGAAGGCTGCGCGTATGGCGCGAAATCGAGCGAGCTGGCGAGCGTTGTTGGGGTCGGTCGGTGTCGCGGCGGCGCCGAGGTGGCTCATCACGAGGCTGATCTGCGGGCCATCTCCGCTCTGGGCGACCTCGATCGCTTCGGCGACGGTCAATCCTTGCCGGTTCATCCCTGTGTCGACGTGCAGGGCCATGCGCGGCGCGGCGCTCCACTCGCGCACGGCGCGGACCTGCGCCGCCGAAGCGAGCGCCGGCGTCAAGGCTGAGGCCTCATAGCGCGCGCGCGCGGCCGCGGCGAAGCCATCCAGGACGTAGATCTCGGCGGGCCGGTCTCCGCCAAGGGCCACCCGCAGCCGTTCGCCCTCGTCCAGTCGCGCGACGAAGAAGGACCGAGCCCCTTCAGCCCAGAGCCGTCGGCCCACGGGGCCTGCGCCCAGCCCGTAGGCGTCGGATTTCACCACGGGCGCGACTTCGGCGCCTGTCGCGGCCTCCTTCAAGGTGGCGTAGTTTTGCGCCAGGGCGTCGAGATCGATGGTGAGGGTGGCGCGGGCGGCCTCGGGCATGGCGGAGCCTAGCGTGGCTCGTAGCGGTGCGGCGGCGCCAGGTTGCCGAATTTGACGATCTCTTCGTTGTACGAGAGCTTCACATTGCCGATCGGGCCATGGCGTTGCTTGCCGATGACGATCTCGGCCAGGCCCTTCACCTTATCCATTTCCTCCTGCCACGTGAGGTGCTCGGGCGTGCCCTCGCGCGGCTCTGTACGGCTGAGGTAGTAGCTCTCGCGATAGATGAACATGACCATGTCGGCGTCCTGCTCGATCGAGCCGGACTCCCGCAGGTCGGACAGCTGAGGCCTCTTGTCCTCGCGGTTTTCGACCTGGCGGCTCAGCTGCGCCAGGGCGATCACCGGAATGGCGAGCTCCTTGGCCAGAGCCTTCAGGCCGCCAGTAATGGCGCTAACCTCCTGAACGCGATTGTCATTGCGATTTCCAGAGTCACCCATGGTGATCAACTGCAGGTAGTCCACGATCAGCAGGTCGAGACCGACGCGGCGCTTAAGCCGGCGCGCGCGGGCCGTCAGGCGGGCCAAGCTGATGCCGCCGGTATCGTCTATGTAAAGCGGCGCATCCTGGATCTCGAGCGCAGCGTCGCGCACGCGGCCAAACTCCGAGGCGTCGATCTCGCCCTTGCGCAGCCGATCGCCTGACACGCCTGACACTTCCGCCAGCAGACGCATGGCCAGCTGGTCGGCCGACATTTCCAGTGAGAAGAAGGCGACGACGCCGCCGTTCACTGTCTTTCGGGTGCCATCGGGTTGCGGCTCATAGGCGTAGTGCCGGGCGACATCGAAGGCGATGTTGGTGGCCAGGCCGGATTTGCCCATGGACGGGCGAGCAGCGATGATCACCAGGTCGGAGGGATGCAGGCCGCCAATCTTGGCGTCGAGGTCGATCAGCCCGGTGGAAAGGCCGGCCAGCGCTCCGTCTCGGCTATGGGCTTCGGCCGCCATCTGCACCGCGCCGGCGAGCGCGTCGGCGAAGGTTGTGAAGCCCTGGCTCACTCCCCCGGTTTCCGCCAGTTCGTAGAGGTCTCGCTCGGCGCGTTCGATCTGATCCTTGGCGGACAGATCGGCCTCTCCTTGCGTGGCCAGGGTGGAGATGTCGCCGCCAATGCGGATCAGGTCGCGGCGCAGCGCCAGATCGTAGATGGCGTCGGCGTAGTCGCGGGCGTTCGCTGCAGGTGGCGCGCGATCGACCATGGCGGCCATGTAGCGCACGCCGCCAAGCGCCTCGAAGGCCGGGTCTCGGGCGAACTGCTCGGCCAACAAAATCGGCTCGGCCAACTGGCCTTTTCGGATGTTGTTCTCGATGGCGGCGAACAGGCGTTGATGAAACGGCTCAAAGAAGTGGCGCGCAGCAAGGTTATCGCTCAGGCGCTCGAAAGCGGCGTTGTCGTAAAGCAGCACACCCAGCAAGGCCTGCTCAGCTTCGAGGTTGGCGGGCGCTTGCGCGATCTCGGGGGTCGCCTCTTGCGGGCGCAGGTCTAGGGCGGGAGCGAGGGCCATTCCGACATCGATATCGGAAGGCGCGGGCCTCGCACTTCACAAGAATCAGCCGTCCACAGTCGTCCGCGGCGCCTGTGGATGAAACGGCGCGCCGCGGCCTCAGCGCGCCGTCAGGGCGTCGCGCATCCAATCGATCATCGCCTGCGCCGCCGGCCCCGGGGTCACGGTGCGCGAGATCGCGGCCAGGCCCTCGGGAAAGACCGCGAAGCCCGTCGGCGCCACCAGGACATTGGCGCGCAACTCGCGGCGGATCAGCCGACGGTCGACGAGGGCCACGCCCTGGCCTGTGATCGCCGCCTCGATGGCCAAGTGGCTGTGCGGGAAGGAGAGACTATGTTCGGTCTCCAGGCGCACGCCGGACCGCTCGCTCCAGAGGTCCCAGGCCCGCGAGGTGAAGTCATGGTCGATGCGTACCGGCGCTCGCAGGCTGTCGGCGCTCCGCTCGACCGGATAGTCCGGGGCGCAGACCAGGCCGAAGGCGATAGGGGCGAGTGGGATCGCGCGACCTTGTGCGCCGGCGTCGAAGCCTGTGCGATCCCACGCGATCGTCAGGTCGGCGTCTGCGGTCTTTAGCTCGCGCGCGCTGGTCATCGACAGCCGGACCTGGATGTCGGGGTGCGCGCGGGTGAAAGCGGCCAGGTTCGGCGCGAGCCAGCGGGTGGCGAAGGTGACGCTGCAGGCGATGTGCAGAGGCGGGGCGCGGAGATCGTCGACGACCTGGGCGTAACCGGCGGAGAGGTCATCCAGGGCGCGGCCCACCATGGCGCCCAGCATCCTGCCATGCGCGTTGGGCGCGACGCCGGTGCCGACACGATCGAACAGCGGCGCCCCCAGGGTCTGCTGGAGGGCCTGGATCTGTTTGCTGACGGCGCCGTGCGTGCGGTCAAGCTCTCCCGCTGCGGCGCGCACCGAGCCCAGCCGTACGACGGCCTCGAAACTTCGCAGCGTCGAAAGCGGTGGAAGCCGGCGGGCCATGGTGAACTTTCTTCACGAATCAGGGGCGAACTTCGCCATATTCGCCGGCCCCTCCGAAGTTCAGAAGAGCTGATCGCACGGAGGGACGCATGCACAGAGCGACGACCGTAGGAGACGCCGACTACAGCCGAATCGCCGCGGCCTATGACACCTATCGGCGCCCGGACAGCCGCCTCGCCGCGCGGATCGAGGCGGCGCTGGGGTCAGCGCGATCGGTCCTGAATGTCGGCGCAGGTGCTGGCGCCTACGAACCCGCCGCCCGAGCGGTCACTGCCGTCGAGCCATCTGCGGTGATGCGAGCGCGTCGCCCGAAGAGCCTTGGTCCGGCTGTAGACGCAGTGGCCGAAGAGCTTCCGTTCGAGGATCGGTCGTTCGACGCCGCCATGGCGATCTTCTCCGTCCACCAGTGGCGCGATCTGCAGCGCGGGCTGTCCGAGATGCGGCGGGTGGCGCGAGGTCCCGTTTTGATCCTGACCTGCGATCCCACCCAGGTTCAGGACTTCTGGCTTGGCGACTATTGTCCGGAGGTCCTGGCTGTGGAAGCCCGGCGCTACCCGGGGATGGCGCAACTCGAGCGGGCCCTGGGCCCGTTGCGGATCGAGGCGCCGCCCATCGCCCTCGACTGTACGGATGGGTTCCAGGAGGCCTACTACGGCCGCCCGGAAATGTTCCTGGACCCCGAAGCCAGAGACGCCTGTTCGGCCTGGAGTTTTGTTGAACCGTCGGTCATCGCGCGGTTTGAGACTCGCCTTGCTATGGACCTCGCGAGCGGCGCTTGGGACGCAAGATTTGGGCCCTTGAGGAGGCTTCAAGCGTACGTCGGCGCATTGCGATTGGTCACTGCCAGCGGTGTCACGCACCCGGCGGCCTGAGTCTGGTGGGCGCCTGGCTTGGCGCGTCGAGCGCCGACCTCTAGGTCTTCCTGCGGTGAATGAAGCTGTCGATCAGCAGGGCGGTCGAGGCCACCGCCAGGGGCAGCAGGAAGTAGGCGAGGCGATATCCGAGGAAGGCCGCTGCGACGGCCGCGGCGTTCTGGGTGTGCAGCAGCGTAAGTATGGAGCTTTCAAAGACCCCTGCGCCGGCCGGGACGGACGAGGCCAGGCCGATCACTGTGGCGACTGCGTAGGCGCCGACGAAGGTGATGTAGCCCACCATGTCGTCGGGCAGCAGCACCCAGACTATGGCGGCCGCTGTGGCGTTGTCCGAGACGCCAATCACCACCTGGCCGACGGCGGACTTGACTGAGGGCAGACGCAGGCTGCGGCCGAAGGCGTGGATGGGCGCATGTTTGATCGCGCAAAGCGCGACGTAGATGGCCGGCACGCAGACCAGGATAAGCCCGAAAGTCCGTGCGACGTTTGCGGGTGCTGCCGTGCGGGCCAATTCCGACGGCGGAGCCAACAGCATGCACGCGCCGCCCAGGGCTGACAGGCCGACAGCGAAGGCCAAGCCGTTGAAGAGGGTGGTGGCCGCGACCTGACGCAGACCCACGCCGTATCGCTCATAAAACTTGGCGCGAATGGCGCCGGCCACCAGAAGATTTGCGCCAAGGCTGTGGGCGATAGCGTTCGCCAAGAAGGCGCCGGCGAATACGGACGATGTTGGCACCCGGGCGCCTGCCCAGCGCAGGCCAAGTCGCTCGACAAAGCCCATCAGGATGAAGCTGACCGCCGATAGCGCCAAGGCCGCGGCGATGGAGCCAGGGCCCCAGGCCCTCATGGCGCGCAGCACCTGGATCAGGCTGAGTTCATGAAATTCACGCCACAGAATGCCGATCGCGGCGATCAGCAAGACGACTGGCACCAATCTAAGCGCCCACCTTCGCGCCAGCCGGCTAAGCGGCGCGCGGCGATCAGGCAGGGCGGCGGCGAACTCCGTGGTCAGCGGGGTGTCGGGGTCTGCTTGGTCCAGTTCGTAGAAGGCCGAGGGGTCGGTCTTCAACGGAGGCGTGCTGCGGCTCGCGCTGAGGCGTTCGCGAAGATCCGGCTTCTGCACAGGCTGGATGTCTCCCGAGTCCGCCAGGCCTGGCATCTTCCGACCAGACCCTCTCCCTACTTGTGGAACCAGGCTTCACGGCGCCGGTTTCCTTACGTGACACTGAACCTCATCAAGGAGCCGCTGTCATGGCGCAAGACCTGAAGGACTTTCACGGCCGCTCCCTGGCCAACGGCCCGCTTGATCGGAAGCCGTCGACCCTGGCCGAGGATTTCGGCCAGGCGGACTATTCCACCGAGTACGGCTACGACCCGCACACCCGAACCGGCTATCGCTTGGAAGATGACGGGTCGGCCAACCGCAAGACATTCGAAGCGCCGGCGTCGAATTACGCGCTGAAGCCAGATCCCGAGGTCGAAGAGCGAACCTTCACTGAGCGCGGCAAGAAGCGCGTCGGGCCGTCGGATCGCGTCCTGTGGGCGGTGATCGTCGAGCGGCTCGAGGACGAGCGCCGTCTCGACCTCAGTGACGTGCAGGTCCTGGTGCAGGATGGCGAAGTCACGCTGAACGGCACGGTGAAGCACAAGGCTGACAAGCGTCACATCGAGGAGATCGCCGACATCGACGGCATCAGCAATGTGCAGAACAACCTCCGCACTCGCGAAAAGAAGGGCTTGTTCTAAGACCTCTGCGCTAGCCAGGCGTCGGCGAGGGCGAAGAACCCCGCCATGGAGATGGTTTCGGCCCGCGCCTGCGGATCCAAGCCAGCCTCCAGGACCAGGGCCTCGCCGCCCATCACCTTGAGGCTGGATCGCAGCATCTTGCGCCGCTGGTTGAACGCAGCCGCTGTTATGCGTTGCAAGGCGTCAAGGCGGGCTGGGTGGGGGCGGTTCGCCAGCGGTGTCAGGCGCACCACGGCGGAATCGACCTTGGGTGGCGGGGTGAAAGCCCGCGCGGGCACATCCATCACCAGCTTGGCTTCCGTCAGCGCCTGAGCGAGCACGGCAAGCCGACCGTAGGCGTCTCCACCGGGCGCCGCGACGATGCGGTCGGCGACTTCCTTCTGAAACATCAGGGTGAGCGAGGCTGGCGTCCAGGGGCCCGTGAGCCATTTTATTAGCAGCGCTGTGCCGACATTGTAGGGTAGGTTCGACACGAGATGGGCCTGACGTCCGCGGACGATCTCGGTCTCATCGGCTTTCAGGGCGTCGCCAAGAATGAGCTGGAAGTCGCCGCCGGCCGCGCTGAGGTCATGCAGGAGCGGCGCGAACCGTGGGTCCATCTCGATGGCGATCACCTTGGCCCCGGTCTCGAGCAGCGCGCGAGTGAGGCCGCCAGGGCCGGGCCCAACCTCGATGACGAGGTCACCATCGCCGACCTCGGCCAGGCGCGCGATCTTGCGCGTGATATTGAGGTCCAGAAGGAAGTGTTGCCCAAAGCCCTTGTTGGCGACGAGGCCATGTGCGGCCAGGGAGTCGCGCAGGGGCGGCAGCGACGCGAGGCTCAAGGCCGGGACCGGTTGAGGACGATCTGATCGGCGGCGCGGATCGCCGCAATCATGCTGTCGGAACGGGCGAGCCCGCGGCCGGCGATGTTGAAGGCGGTGCCGTGGTCGGGCGAGGCGCGAACGATCGGCAGGCCCAGGGTCAGGTTCACCCCGCCCCAGAAATCGAGCATCTTCACCGGAATGAGGCCCTGGTCGTGATAGAGGCAGATCGCTGCGTCGTAGCCGCTGCGCGCTTCCGCATGGAACAGGGTGTCGGCTGGGAAGGGCCCCCTGACGTCGAGGCCAGCCTCGCGGAGAGCGTTCACCGCGGGAGCGATAATCTCGATTTCCTCAAGGCCCATGCCGCCGTCCTCGCCGGCGTGAGGGTTGAGACCGGCGATGGCGATCCTTGGATGGGCGATCGCGAAGTCACGCCGCAGGGCCTCATCCGTGATCCGGGCGACCTTGATGATCGCGGCTTTCGAGAGTTGACCAGGGACGTCGGCAAGGGCGGAGTGGACAGTCACCAGGGTGACCCGCAGGTCCTGCGACGCTAACATCATCAGCGGCCCACGCTCGCCTTCATAGGGCGCGCCAAGCGTCAGTTCACCGAGGAACTCCGTGTGGCCGGGGAAGCCGAAGCCGGCTTCGTAGAGCGGCGCTTTTGCGATCGGCGCGGTGACAACGCCCGCGGCCGCGCCCGAGAGCGCCAAGCCGACAGCGACTTCGATCCACTGGACGATGGGGCCAGCGGCGGCGGAATTCGGCTTGCCGGCGATGACGGGCGCTGAAAGCGGTAGATCAAGGACCGGCAAGGCGTCAGGGAAGATGGCTGCGGCCTGATCCGGGCCGCTGATCCGACGCAAAATCGAAGCGCCGTCGCCTGATGCTGAAGCCAGGGCGTTGAAGTCGCCGACGACGAAGAAGGGCCGAGATTTCGCGCGCAGCGCCCGCCAAGCCTTGACGATGATCTCCGGACCAATCCCCGCAGGGTCGCCCATGGTGAGGGCGAGAGGCGCCGGCGCCATGGTTAGCGGGTCTCGATCGTCGCCGAGTTGCGCAGGTCGCGCATGTAGCGGCGCGAAACCATGCTGATCTGCTGGCCGTAGAGACGGTTTTCAATCTGGTCGTGATCGGGCACGCCTTCTCCGGTGATCTGCTTGCCGCAGACGGCGACCAGGTGAAGGCCCGCCGCTGTGCGGATTGGATCCGAAACCTGGCCGACGGCGAGGGTCTCTGCGGCGTCCTTGAACTGTGGCGCGAGGTCGGCGACCTGCGCTTCGCCCAGATCGCCCGCGACCACGCCAGGTACCTTGGCGGCCTCGGCCTCCAGGTTCGAACAGCTGGTGATCTGGGTCTTCAGCGCCATCAGCTTGTCGCGGGCGGCGGCCTCCAGCTGGGGGCTCGTGCCTGGGGGCAGGGCGAGGGCCGCCTGTTTAAGATTGACCATCAGACCGCCGGCGCCGGCGCGCTTGTCGCGTAGGTAGAGGATGTAGACGCCATCGCGAACCGGGATTGGCTGCGACAACTGACCCGGTCGGAGCTGTTCGAGCGCGGCGTCGACCTCAGGCGCCATCTCGCCTTGCGACACCCATCCCGCATCGCCGCCCGAGGCGGCGGTTGGCGACGATGAGAATTGCCGGGCCACGGCGGCGAACGGGGCGCCTTGCTGCAGTTGGGCGACCAGTTGGGTCGCGCCGCGCATGGCTTCAGGCATGCCGCCCGTGCGGTTGGCGTCGATCAGGACTTCGGCGATCTGGTATTGCGGCTTTGCAGCGGAGGCGGCCAGGCGTTGTTGGGTCGCCTTGATCTGGTCTTCGCCGACGCGCAGGCGGCTGCCGTAGCGTCCGTTGATCCAACGCTGCCAGCTCATCTGCGCACGGATCTGCTGGCGCAGGGAATCAGGCGAGACGCCTTGCTTGGAAAGTTCTCCGACGAACTGGTCGCGGGTGAGGTTGTTGGACTTGGCGATGCCGTCCAATTCCTCGTTCACCTCGGCGTCGGTCGCGACAATGTCGATCTTCTGGTCGCGTTCGACGCGACGGAGTTCCTGCAACTGGAGGCGCTCATCGATCAGTGACACCAGCGATTCACGCTGGATCTGCGGGAGGCTTTCTTGGGTCGGTTGAACGCCACTCGTGACCATCAGCAGGCGCATTCGCATCGCCAGGTCATAGGTCGAGATGATGTCGTCGTTGACCAGCGCTGCGACAGACTCGCTGAAGGCGTTCGCCCGGGGGGCTGGCGCAAGCGCCGGTGTCGGGGCGGCAGGAGCGGTGGCCACTGGCCGGGCCGGGGGCGCAGCCTGAGCGCGGGCGATCACGGGGGCGGCGACGCTGCTCAGGAGCACACAGGCCAGGATCGCGCCGAACCGGGGGTCCGTGCCGAAACGCGCATCGATCATGGGTAGGGTCATTCCTCGGAAGGGCGTCTTTGCGCCCACTAGAGGCTTCAACGCGATCTTATCTGCCATAGATTGGTCCGCCCAATGTGGCGAGCGTTAGGCGCACGGACACGGAGTCCCGCGGACCGAGCGTCCCGATAACCGTGTCTTCTTGACGATAGACCACGTCAACCCTGATGCAGTCGTCATGATAGAAGACGCCGTAGTCACGAATGATCCAGGCGTTGGACGACAGGTCGCGATTGCCGTAGGCCGTGACGCCCCAGTTCTTGGTGACGAAGACATCGCCGCCAATGTCCAGGTTTTCCCGCCGGCGGCCGTTGATATCCAGGTCATCACGAAGGTAGCGGACATAGCCTGAGCCGCGCTTGGTCGAGACGTTGGCTCCGGCTTCGACGCGACGCAGGGTGAAGTCGTCGGCGTCGAGGCGCGAGCGCGCGAAGAACGACAACCCAGGGACGGGGTCCGCCGATAGAGCGACCACCCAGTCCGAAGCGCGGCGGCGCAAGCCGGAGCGCTCGCTGAAGATTGTGTTCGGATCGTCGCGGAAGCTGCGGCCGATGGTGGCGGTGGCGCGGCGACCATCGTCCCACATCACCGTCGCACGACCCGCGACATTCAGGCGCGCGCCGTCTTCGTACAGGTCGTAGCCCGGGAACTTGCTGGCTTCGAGCAGGGTCGTCTCGTCAAACTCAAAGGCGACGCTGTCCTCGTTCAGATAAACCGGCGCGCCAGTGGCTTCGCGACCGACGATGATCTGTTTGGCGCGCGGGGAATAGACCGCCTGGATCACGGGCTCCAAGACGACGGTGGCGTCCCCGATGCGACGATAGAACGGGAAGCTGACGTCGGCGCCCAGCGTAGCCAATCCGCGGGTTACGTTGCGGCTGGTGGTGTCGGTCCCGCCGGCGGTCAGGATGTCGCTGAGCGCATAGGCGTCGGAGCGAACGCTCACGAACGGATCGATGCGCAGGCCGGTGGGCGAGATGTAGCTGTCGCGCCAATCCGCCTCGATGCTGACCCGCCGGCTGTCGAGCCCAGCGGCGCGATAGGTCGTGATCGTCGGCGACTGTTCGCGGCTCAGCGAGACCATGCCGCCCTTCAACTTCAAGCGGCCGCCGAATACGTCGCCCACCGGCTCGTACCGGGCCTCGACGAGGGGCGCGATCAGCGGGAACGCGCGGTCGTTGTCGGTTGGGCGCAGGCCCTGGATACTGAAGGCCGCCATCGAGACGTAGGAGCGGTTCGCCTGGCGAACGGCGTAGAGCTGGGAAATCAATCGCCGGTCGTCGGCGATGTAGGGCCCGCGGGTCCGGTAGACCTGCGAAACGTCGTACTTGTCGAAGATCAACTGATCGGAGGCGCGTTCGGCGGTGAAGCCCCACCGCCAGTTGTCATCAAGCCGGAAAGCGCCGCGACCGAGGATATAGCTGCGCGAGGTCCGTTCGCCGAACTCGCGGCCGCCACCATCGAAGTCACGCTCGTAGGTGTAACCGAAGCGCAGGTCCATATCGCCGGAGTAGAAGCGCTTACGGACCCGGGCCTCGACGAAGGGGTTCACCTGGGTGTTGATCTGCGGCGAGATCGTCACGTCGGTATAGGGTGAGACCACCCAGAGATACGGCTGGGTGAAGGACATCCCGCGGCGGTTCGACACCGAGATGTCAGGGGACAACAGGCCGGACGCCCGTTCGGCGGTGGGGTCAGCGTGCCAGAACACAGGCAGGAACAGCACGGGTGCGCCCAGAACGCGGATCCGAGCGTTCTTATAAACAATCACGCGGCCTTTTTTGTCCTGGGTCACGCGGTCGGCGCTGATCGACCAGGTCGGCTTTCGCGGTTTGTCGTCTACGCAGATCGGGCAGGGGGTGTAGATCGCCCGGTTGAGCTCCTGGATGTCCTCGTTGCGGCGAAGCGCGCTCGCGGCGGCGATCTTTACCCCTTCCCCCATCCGCGCCGAGAAGCCGACGGCGGCGCCGGCGTACATCTCATCGTCGAGTACCAACTGTTCGGCATATTCCACAGAGCCGTCGGCGTTGATGATCTGTACATCGCCGTTGGCGCGGATGACGCCAGGGGTGCGCTCATAGATCACGCGGTTGGCCCGAAGAGTCCGCTGATCGTAGCGAATCTCGACCGATCCCTGGGCGGTGACGATGTTGTTCTCGTCGTCTTGGACCAGTTCGTCGGCCTCGATGAAGACCTCACCCTTGGACAGTCCATCCGAAGGCGGCTCGACGAGCGTAGGCCGCGCGGTCGGGAATTGTGGGGGCTTCTCCGACGCCGACTGGGCGAGGGCGGCCTGCGACCAGAGCGCCGCGATCGCTGCGCCGGCGAGCAGCGCGCGCTTGGCGGCGGTAGACGGCGAGGGTCGTCGCGACCTTGTTCCGCTCATGATCCCCTATCGCAGCGAGGCTTGGTGACGGCGCGGTCCTCTTTCAGGCGGCGCGCTCTCAAGCCGAGGGGCCTGCATAGCCGGCCAAGAAAAGGATTCAACCATCTTCGGTGTAACAGAGGAGCGTCACGCCTGCGAGAAGTGCGGTGACCGCCGGCGCCCAGGCCGCGGCGAACAGTGGAATGATCTCCGCCCGCCCTAGAGCGCCTGAAAACTGATTGAAGAAGAAGACGGCGAAGCCGATGGCCACGCCCGCGCCCGCCAGTCCGGCCAACCCACCGAGACGGGTCAGCCTGAGCGAGAAGCCGGCGGCGAGAATCATCATGGCGGCGAACAGGAACGGCGTAGCCAGCAGTTGGTGGAAACGCAGCCGGTAACCGGCGGCGGAGAAACCGGCCTGTTCAGTCACGTGAATCGCAGCAGGCAAACGCCAGAAGGCGATCGTCTCGGGCGAAGCGAAACGCTCCATAGCTGCTTCCGCGTCCAGGCCTGAACGGATCGACAGGCTGTCGGAGCGCACCGAGTTCTGTCCAGCGCCAGCCTCGCGCACGTCCTTCAGCTCCCAGAACCCCGGCATCAGGCGCGCTTCGCGAGCCTCCAGACGACGTTTGAAATCCAGCGTTCCATCGGGGCCGCGCTCATAGACGAACAGCGACACCCCATGCAGTCGCACCGACCCTGCAACGATGTCACGGTCGGAGGCATGGATGACAATCTGGCCGCGAGCGTCCCCCTGGCGTAACCAGACGGCGTCCGGGGCGTCGCCCAGGTAGTTCTGCATTAGCTGGGCGCGCAGGCTTTCGAACTCGCCATTGAGGATCGCGGCCATGGGGTTGATGGCGCCTACCGCCACAACGCCAGTGAGGAACGCCGCCGCGGCCGCAGGCAGGATAAAGCGCCAGGCGGATATGCCGGCGGCGCGCATGGCCACGAGCTCGCTGCGCCGGTTCAATCCGGTGTAGGCGGCGATCCCGCCAAACAGGAATACGAACGGCAGCAACAGCTGGATCAGCGACGGCGCGCGCAGCAGCGTCAGGCTGAAGATCTGCCCCACGCTAATATCGGTGCGCACGCCGACGGAGCGCGACAGGTCGACAAATTGAACCAGCAGGATCACCGCTGAAATGACCGCCAAGGCCGCGCCGACGCCGGCGAAGGCGCGCACGATCACGTAGCGTTCGAGCCCGCCCAGGCGGAAGCCGCTCAAAGGATTCACGCCGGGTTGCCCGAGGCAGCCGCCGCGGTGCGACTTGGCTTGCGGCTGATGTCGATGGTGCGGTTGACCTGTTGGCGGAAGATCGTGCGCAGGGCGAACACCGTGGCGGCCAGCGGGACGAGGTATTGCAGGATGTTCATCCAGGCCGCGTCCTCTGCGCCGGCCTGGACGACGAAACCGAGGATGCGGACCACCGCGGCGATCGCGCCGAAGACGGCGATCCGGCGTCCGTAGCCGGTCCGCGAAAAGCCCGCGCCGATGATCGCACCCAGCGCCAGAGCCATAAAGGCGATGTTGTAGAGCGGGGTCGCGATGCGCGCATGACCTTCGGCGAGCAGCCCCAGACGGTTCCGCTTCTCCCAGTCCTGCTGCAGGTCCGGGAAAAAGAGCTCGTGGGGATATCGGTCCGAGGGCTTGTAGTGCACGCGCTCGTCCGTCCGGCTGAGGCTGGTGAGATCGAAGATATACTCATCGAAGGTCAGGTAGTTCAGGACGCCGCGCTCGGAAAATTCCTGGTTGGACCCTTTGAGCATCACCATGACAGGCCGGCCCTGACGGGTCGCCATGTGGCCGGATTCGGCGGTGTAGGTGGTGGCCGTTCCGCCGTCGCGTTCCTGGTGGATGAACAGATTAAGGAACTCGCCGGCCCCATCGACTGACTGTGCGTAGACAGTCAGTCCAGGGGTCGGCTCAACGAACGCCCCGGGTCTTACAAGGGTGGCGGCTAGATCGGTGCGTATCTCGAACAATTCGGCGCGCATCGCACGCAGGCAGGCGGGTTGGACAAAAAGGTTCATCAGCAGGGCCAGCAGGGCCACGGTCGCCCCAAGCCGCAGGCCCGGAGAGATGACCCGCCACCGGCTCATGCCGCCCGCGAAAGCGACCACGATTTCCTGCTCGGTGTGCAGGCGGTTGAGCGCCACGAGGGCCGCGACGAAGAGCGCGATCGGCAGGACGATGTTGATCAGCTGCGGCATGGCCAGCAGCGTGACCTTCAGGAAAACAAGTGCGCTCTGGCGCTGATTGACCATGAGGTCGAGCGCCGACAGGCTCTGGCTCAGGAGCGCCACGCCCGTCAGCGCCGCGGTGGCCAGGAGCGTCGGCCCCAGGAGCTGGCGCAGAAGATAACGGTCGATCAGGCGCACCGGTTAAATACGCTCACCTTGCGGATTTTGACGCGCCCCGAGCGCGATGCTGTTCTAAACCATGCGTTCGAAGCGCGCACGGCGGACTGAGCAGGTCAGATACGCCGACGCCGGCGCCGCGTGAAGCGGGACCTTAAGAGCATAAGAAGGATGGCCCATGGAAATTGAGTTCGTCGCAAGCGGAGCGCCGACGCCGGCGAAGACCGCTCTGGTCCGTATCGTCCTGGAAGGCGCCGTGCTTGAAGGCGCCCAGGCTCAGGCCCAGGCGGCGAGCCGGTTCACCGGCCAGAAGGGACAAATCCTGGATTTGCTGGCGCAGGACGCCTCAGGCGCGGTCCGCGTCGTGGTCGTCGGCGCAGGCAAGCCGGATGGCTTCGACGCCCTGGGCGCGGAGCACGCGGCGGCTTCGGCCTACCATGCGGTGAAGCTATCGGGACTTGAAGCGCTGCGCGTCGAATTACCGTCTCAGGACGTGAACTTGGCGGCGCACGCGGCGCTGGGCCTGCGTCTGGCGAGCTACCGGTTCGACAAGTACCGCACTAAGGAAGCCGCGGAGAAAAAGCCGACGGTCAAGGCCGCCCAAATTCTTGTGGCGGATCCCGACGCTGCGCTCGCGGCCTTCGCCGGCCTGGCGGCCGTCGCCGATGGCGTGGCCTTCGCTCGCGACCTCGTGTCGGAGCCAGCCAACATCCTCTATCCGGCGGAATTCGCGCGCCGCGTGAAGGCGCTGGAGAGTCTTGGCCTCGAGGTCGAGGTCCTTGGCGAGGCGGAAATGACCGAGCTGGGCATGGGCGCCTTGCTAGGCGTGGGCCAGGGGAGCGTCCGCGAAAGCCAGCTCGCCATCATGCGCTGGAAAGGCGCGGACGATAAGGACGCCCAGCCCATCGCCTTCGTCGGCAAGGGCGTTTGCTTCGACACTGGCGGCATCTCGATCAAGCCGGCTGACGGCATGGAGGACATGAAGTTCGACATGGGCGGCGCCGCCGCCGTCACGGGGCTGATGTATGCGCTCGCCGGCCGGAAGGCGAAGGTGAACGTCGTCGGCGTCATTGGTCTGGTCGAGAACATGCCCGACGGCAACGCCCAGCGGCCCGGCGACGTGGTCACCACCATGTCCGGGCAAACCGTCGAGGTGATCAACACCGACGCCGAGGGTCGTCTGGTCCTGGCCGACGCGATCACCTACACCCAGCAGCGCTTCAAGCCGAAGTTCATCGTCAACCTGGCGACGCTCACCGGCGCCATCATCGTCAGCCTGGGCATGGACTTGGCTGGGCTGTTCTCCAACAACGACGAGCTGTCGCAGAACCTGTTGGACGCCTCGACCGCCGAGGCCGAGCCTCTGTGGCGGATGCCGATGCCGGCGCAATATGACCGCAACATCGACTCGCCCATCGCCGACATGAAGAACGTCGGCGCCCGGCCGGGCGGCTCGATCACCGCGGCCTTGTTCATCCAGCGTTTCGTCGAGAACAACCTGCCTTGGGCGCACCTGGACATCGCCGGGACCGCCTGGCGCAAGAATGGCGCCGTGCCCACCAGTCCTGAAGGCGCCACCGGCTACGGCGTGCGGTTGCTCAACCGCATGGTGGCCGACAAGTACGAAGGCTAGTTCGAGATGCCGGCGGAGGTCTGGTTCTATCACCTGGAACGCACCGGGCTGGACCAGGCCCTGCCGGAGCTTCTCGAGAAGACTCTCGGCCGGGGGTGGCGAGCGGTCGTGCGGGCGCGCCAACCTGAGCGGGTCGCCGCGCTCGACTCCTGGCTCTGGACCTATCGCGACGAAAGTTTCCTGCCGCATGGCCCGGACGACGAACCGGGCGCATCGCGCCAACCGATACTGCTGACCACCGGTTTCGAGAACGCCAATGGCGCGCAGGCTCTGTTCCTCATCGATGGGGCCGAGGCGGGCGCAGTGGAGGGCTATGAGCGGTGCCTGGTCCTTTTCGACGGCGGCGACGAGGCGCAGTTGGCGGTCGCTCGCGCGCAGTGGAGCGCGCTCAAGCGCGAGGGCCTGAACCTCTCCTATTGGCGCCAGATGGCGCGTGGCTGGGAGAAGCAAGCCTAGGCGTCGACGACGGTTGATCCGTCACACGGCACAACGCATGGTCCTCTTCGAACCGGGCCGTAGACCCGCGTGTTGGAGGAAGCCATGAGCCTGAAGTCTGTCGCGGTGCTGGCCGCTGTCCTGATCGTGGGGGGCACGGCTGCGTATGCTCAGGCGCCGTCCGCCAAGCATGTCGCCGCGCAGAAGAAGCTGATGTCGAGCGCGGCCTTCGCCGCGGTCGGCCAGGCTCTGGAGCGCAATTTCGACCAGCAGGTCGCCGACTGGATCATGCTGACCGAGATCGCCGCGCCGCCTTTCAAGGAGGAAGCTCGCGGCAAGGCTTACCTCGAACTGTTGAAGAAGGCGGGGCTGTCGGACGTCCAGATGGATGAAGTCGGCAACGTCTATGGCGTGCGCAAGGGTCTGGGTGGCGGGGGCGGGAAGGTCGTCCTGGTCACCGCACACCTCGATACAGTGTTCCCCGAGGGCACCGATGTGAAGGTGAAGCGTGAGGGCGCCATCCTGAAGGCGCCGGGTATCGGCGACGACACGGCGGGCCTTGCCTCACTCCTGGCCATGATCCGCGCTCTGGATGCCGCGGGCGTGAAAACCCAGTCTGACATCGTCTTCATGGGCGACGTCGGCGAAGAAGGCCCCGGCGACCTCCGCGGTATGCGCCACCTGTTCACCAAGAGCGCGCTGGGCAAGCAGATCAAATACTTCATCGCGGTGGAGCCTGGTACGGAACGGCTGACCGCCGCGGGTCCGGGCTCGAAGCGCTATCGGTTGAAGTTCAAAGGTCCGGGCGGCCATAGCTTCGGCGCCTTTGGTTTGGTGAACCCGGCCTACGCCATGGGCAATTTCCTGGCCGAGTTTGGCAAATCGCAGGTCCCGACGACGCCGAAGACCACCTTCAACATCGGTTCGATCACGGGCGGGACGTCGGTCAACTCAATCCCGTTCGAGATGACCGCCGAGATTGATATGCGTTCCGACAGCAAGGCCGCGCTGGACGCCATAGAGCAGCGCTATCTGTCGTTGCTGCAGCCTGCGGCGGACGCCGAGAACGCGGCGCGCTCGACGCAGGCTGGTAAGATCACCATCGAAAACACCGTCATCGGCGACCGCCCTGTCGGCGAGACCCTGAAGACGGCCGAGATCGTCCAGGTGGCGATGGCGTCGATGGCCGCGGCGGGCGTGACCCCCAGTTTCGGCACGGGATCAACCGACTCCAACATACCGATGAGCATGGGCATCCCGGCCATCACCATCGGTTCAGGCTTCGACGGGGTGCGCGCGCACTCGCTGGATGAAGCCATGACCATAGACAAGGCCAAGGCGGTTAAGTTCATGACGATCAACCTGGCGACGATCGTCAGCCTGGCCGGCGCAGCGCGTTAGTACTGGAGGGTGCGGCTGACGCCGGGGATGGGCATTCCCGCCTCAACGATCAGCCGCAGCCAGGCCGCCGTGCCGCGTCGGGAGTCGAACTTGGCGACGGCCTTTTCGCGCGCGGCGGCGCGCAGGCCAACGCTGGCCTGCGTATTGCGGCAAGCGTCGATCATGGCCAGCGACAGCGCATCGACATCAAAGAATGGCAGCAACGTCCCGTTGACCCCATCGTCGATTGCGTCGCGCAAAGGGGCGGTGTCCGATCCGATCACGTTGCAACCGAGCGCCATCGCCTCGACCAGCGACCAGGAGAGCACGAAGGGGTAGGAATAGTAGACGTGGGCCGCGCCCAGCCGCATGCCCGCGTGCATCTTCGCCAACGGCACCCTGCCCATGAAGTGGACCCGGTCCGGTGTGAGTTTGTCCTCAAGCCCGCGCATGCAGACATCCTTCCAGGTCAGGCCATCAGGCGCCGCGCCGCCATAGCCGGACTTGGTGGGATTTCCGAAGATCAGCACCTCGGCGTTGGGGACTTCTTTCAGCAGACGGGGCAGGGCGCGCAGGAAGATGTGCAGTCCCCGCAGCGGCTCCAGCTTGTTATTCACATGGGTGATGACCGGCGCGCCTGGCGCGATGACCCGCCCATCCGGCAGGACGAAGGGCTCGGCCGGGCCCGGCCGGATTGCGTCGACGTCAATGCCTTCGTGGATGACCTGGGTTTGCTCGCGGAAGATGCGCGGCAGCAGCGAGGCTTGGAACTCTGTAGGGGCGACCAGCACGTCGGCCTGAGCGAGGGCGTACGACATGGCGGCGTTCTTGCTGCGCGCCACGAGGCGCGATTCATCCGTGGGCTTCGAAAATTCCGGATCAAAGTCGATGTCGGAGTCGCGGCCCTTGTAGAAGAACTCCGAGAACAGCAGCTGCTTGGCCTCTGGCCAGACCTCGGCAAGAAACAGCGTTTCCCCCCAGCCTGGATGACCGATGATGACCGTCGGCTCGAAGCCTTCCTTCTTCATCGCCAAGGCCCCGTTCAGCGCGCTGCGGCCGCGGATCATGTCGGCTTCGGCGCGGACCGCGAGGGGAAGGATTCCTTCTGTGGTGCCCCGAATTAGGGCGCAGCGCGCCAGCCTCACCCCGTCCAGCCCCGGCGCGCCCTTGGCGCCGATGGCGTAGACCGGCACGCCGCGCGCCACCAGGGTCTGCGCCAGGGTGCGGAACTGCGCCGGGAAATTGTTGTGTACGAAGAGCACGCCGCGAGCCATGGCCTTCCTTCTGCCGATTCAGCCTGCGCCTGTCACCTATGCTGCTGTTAGGAGTGTCGCGGCGCAGACGCATCACCTGCCCATAATTGCCCTGCGCAGGGGAAGCGTCGTCGCCTGAAGGCGGATGCGCCGCCCAGGGTCGGGGAGCGGCCGGCTGGAGGCTTCATGAGTCCTGTTCCGACGATCCTGAACCTGCTTTTGGCCGTGGTCGTGAGCGGCGGGCTGGCCCGCTTCACGCGACTGCCCCTGCCGATCGTGCAGATGAGCCTGGGCGCGGGCATCGCCTTGTCGGCGATTCCGACCGTCGAGTTGCACCCTGAGCTGTTCTTCCTGCTTTTCCTGCCGCCATTGCTGTTTCTTGATGGTTGGCGGATTCCGAAGGACGAGCTGTTTCGCGACCGGGCGACCATCCTGGAATTGGCCATCGGCCTGGTGATCCTGACGGTGCTCTGCGTCGGGATTTTCATCCATTGGCTGATCCCCGCGGTGCCGCTGGCGGTGGCCTTCGCCCTGGCGGCCGTGATCTCGCCGACAGACCCGATCGCGGTGTCGGCGATCGCGGCTCGCGCGCCGATCCCCAAGAGGATGATGCACATCCTGGAGGGCGAATCGCTGCTGAACGACGCCTCGGGTCTGGTGTGCATGCGCTTCGCCGTCGCCGCCGCCTTGACCGGGGTCTTCTCGCCATCGCAGGCGCTGGTCACCTTCGCCTGGCTGGCCTTCGGCGGCATCGCCATCGGCTTCGGCGTCACCTGGACGGCGACGCGGGCCAAGCAGTGGATCGGTGAACGCCTGGGCGAGGACACGGGCACCCAGGTCCTGGTCAGTCTCTTGATCCCCTTCGGCGCCTACATCCTGGCGGAAAAGCTTCATTGCTCAGGCATCCTGGCCGCGGTGGCGGCGGGCGTGACGATGAGCTTCGCCGAGCAGCGGGGCCGCGCGCTCGCCGCCACGCGGGTGCGGCGGGCCGCGGTCTGGGACAGCGTGCAGTTCGCGGCGAATGGCGTGATCTTCGTCCTGCTGGGCGAACAGATGCCGGGCCTTATCGGCAAGGCGTCAGATACGATCCGCATCACCGGCCATGCCGAGCCCTGGTGGCTGCTGATCTATGTGTTGGCGATCTGCCTTGCCCTGGGCGGCTTGCGGTTCGCCTGGGTGTGGCTTTCCTTGCGGTGGACGCTGTTCAAGGCTGTCCGGCGCGGAGAGCCGAGGCCTTCGGTCAGCTGGCGGCTGGTGGCGGCCATGTCGCTGGCCGGGGTCCGGGGCGCAATCACCCTGGCCGGCGTGCTGACCCTGCCCCTGACGCTGACCGATGGCTCGCCGTTCCCGGCGCGCGACCTGGCGATCTTCCTGGCCGCGGGCGTGATCCTGGTCTCGATGGTCGCTGCGAGCGTTCTGCTGCCCAAGGTTCTGCGAGGTCTGGAACTGCCGCCGGAGCCTTCACGGCAGGCTGAGATCGACGAGGCGCGCAGCGCGGCCGCACATGCCGCCATCCTGGCGATCGAGGCGGAGCAGCACAAACTGGCCGCAGGCCGCGAAGACGCCGATCTCTACACCGACACCGCCGGTCGGATCATGGAACTTTATCGGCAGCGGATAGAAGGCCGCCGCGACGCCGTGGGCCAAGGACCCCATGTCGATCAGATCGAGCGCAAACTTCTTCTGGTGGGGTTGGAAGCTGAGCGGGCGGAAGTTCGCCGCCGCATCCGCGCGCGTGAGTTGGATGGCGCGGCCGGCCAGCGCCTCGTGCGGGACATCGACCTGCGCGAAGCGCGCTAGGGCGCCCGGTCCTAGGCCTTGCTGTAATAGTCGGCGATGAGCGCGACCTCATCGGCGGAGCCCAGGATCACGCCCGTGCGTTGGTGCAGGCGTTCGGGTTGCAGCTCCATGATCCGTCGCGCGCCGTCCGTCGCCATGCCCCCGGCCTGTTCGACGAGGAAGGCGATCGGATTGGCCTCATACATCAGGCGCAGCTTGCCGGCGGTCATGTCGGCGCGTTCATCCGTCGGGTACATGAAGACCCCGCCGCGGGTCAGAACGCGGTGGACGTCTCCGACCATTGAACCCATCCAGCGCATGTTGAAATCCACGCCGCGCGGCCCGTCTCTGCCCGCCAGAACCTCGGCCACATAGCGCGACACGGGCGCCGGCCAATGTCGCTGGTAGGCCATGTTGATCGAGAATTCCTTCGTCTTCCGCGGAATCTGCATGGCCTCGCTGGTCTGCACCCATGCACCGGTCTCACGGTCGAGACTGAACGCCTGGACGCCTGCGCCAAGCGTCAACACCAGCACGGTCTGCGGACCATAGATGGCGTAGCCGGCGGCCACCTGCTGGACGCCGGGCTGCAAGAAGTCGGCCTCGGTGGCGACGCGACCTTCGGCGGCGCTGGGCGCCTTCAGGACGGAGAAGATGGTGCCGACCACGCCGTTGACGTCGATGTTGCTGGAGCCGTCGATGGGATCATAGACCAGCAGGTACTCGCCGCCGGTCTGGGCGTCAGGGACGATGGTGTCCATCTCTTCGGAAGCCTGGCCGGCGAGATGACCGCCCCAGCCATTCACCGCCAACATGATGTCATTGGCGATGACGTCGAGCTTCTTCTGGACTTCGCCTTGGATGTTCTCCTGGTCCAGAGCGCCCAAGACCCCTTCGATGCCGCCCTTGTTCACGGCGTTGGCGATCGTGACGCAGGCTTGGGAGACCACCTCGATCAGGAAGCCAAGCTGCTGGGGCGCGCCGACGCGCTGCTGCTCGACGAGGAACTGGGTCAGGGTCTTGCGCATGGAGGTGTCCTAGTAGGGCTGCGCAAGGACTTAGCCGAGAGGCGCGCGAACGCTCAAGCCTTTCGGGCAAAACACCTAGACGACGTGTGTCAGTCCAGCGACCACCACCAACAGAAGCAGACCGATCAGGCCGGCGCGAACGATTGGCGGCCCCTCAATTCGACTTGCGCCGCATTCGTCGCTGATGAAAGTGCGGATGAGACGCATGACGGATGACGCGCGCAGCGGCGCGTACCGTTGGGGCTGCGGTTCGGACATCGGGTCTGGCCTTTGGGGGGAGGGTGCGAGACTCAAGCGCTACAGTGCGCTGCATCATTAGCGCTGCAGTGCGAGATGGGGAATGCGACCGGCCTGCGACAAATTAACATATGATAACATATGGGATGCGTCTTCAGCACCGTCGTCCGGCTGGGCTGCTCCGCCCGCCCTTGCTCTCCCGAGGGGATTTCCCTAGGAGAACGCCGTCGCGGATGTGGCGGAATTGGTAGACGCACTGGATTTAGGTTCCGACCGGACTAGAAAATTATATCATACAAACAGTTAGTTACAACGGATGCGTTTTGGGGGTGTGGCCAAAAGTGTGTCCGCGCTGAACGTGTCACCTCTTGGTTCTCTCTCGTAGTCTTCGTGGATCGCGACCTGGATGCCCCCTCCGTCGGGACGGCCCAATGAAGGTCAACGCCTTTCGCGCAGTCGGCTGAGAAGCGTGGGCACGGTAGTCAGGATGTCATTCTTCACCGCTACCAGCCGCTCGACCCGCAGAGCATCGCCATCCCACCGGACGGTCTCGAACTCCACGCGGTGAGGCGATCGAGGGTCCTGCCGCATCATCACTGGGCCGTTCCAGTTGAAGCTGACGCGCTGCGGCCAGAGGACCTTCAGCTCGCTCGCGTCTTCAGCGGACCAAACGATTGCACCCGTCAGGCTGTCTCTGATCTTCCGGGCAGGTCGGCCGGAGGTCCTTTCGACCTTTGCAACGGGAACCCAGCCGTCGAGCTGCCAAGCGGGTGCGTTGCTTGGCTCCTTGACGTCGCCATCCCTCAGTCTGAACCCCGTACCGGCCGGCCAGCGCCACGTTGGACGGTCGGTGCAGGGGTGCTTGGGCCAAGGCCAGCCGAGCTGATCGAAAAACACCCGGCCGCCATTTTCTGACTGGTAGTAGAAGACTGGACGCTGACATTCCGGGCAGCGGGCGTTTGGATTCACAAACGAGCGCCAGACCTCGCGGGCGGCCGAACGCGAAAGGCTTTCCCGGGCCGGCGTTGTGGACCGGCCGTAGTTCGAGCCTCCCCACCCGCAGTTGCAGCCTACGTGGTTCCAGGCATTACACCCCATGATCAGCCCTCAGCTTCACCACAGTTCGGTATAACCGACTTGCGGCCTGTCAGCCTACGCGGTGCGCATTTGCAGAGGAGCACCAGCGGCCACTGCAAGCGACCGCTGGTTAAGTCCAATCATGCCGCCTCGGCGTCTTCTCGGTCCGTGATCGCCCGTAGGACCAGTCGCCCATGCAGTGGGATCGCGTCGCACTGAAGGCTGAAGCCCAGGCCATCCTTGTTCGGCCACGCGGCGCCGATGGGGGTCCAGATTGCGGTCTTGCCGTCGCCGAGGACGCGGTAGAGGCGATGGGTCGGCTTGCGGCCGGGCAGCGTGGGTTGGAGGTTCAGCTTGGCCATGGTGTTTCTCCTTCATCCGCCGCGGGACCATCCCGCGGCTTCATGGGGAGCCAAGGCGCCGGGCCATGAGCCGGCGGTCACACCCCGCGCGTCAGCGCGCCCGCAGGGAGCGGAGCTGCACGGAGCCGAAGGCGAAGGAAGCGAGCTGGGTTGACCGGCGGCGGGCCTGGCGCAGAACGCTCACCGCTCGAAGCCGGAGATGTCCCGTAAACGCATAAGCGGAAAGCCTATGACCAAGCGTGCTGTCGCTCCCAACTGGTGGAAGTAAGCTGTACTTGAGTCCCGGGAGGGGACAGCTCGGACCCGGCTTGGTGAGTGCTCACCTAGCCGGGCCATTGCTGGTTGCCCTACTGTCTGACGGCAGTTCGAATTAGGGTAGGTTGGGGGCGGAATGTACAAGCCGGGCGGCACCATCAGAGCTGCGCTCAATGACATTGAGCAAAAGAACTGGGTCCTTCCAGCGATTCAGCGGGAGTTTGTGTGGAAGACGGAGCAGATCACCGGCTTCTTCGACAGCCTGATGCGTGGGTTCCCGTTCGGGACCTTCCTCTTTTGGAAGATCTCGCCTGATCGTGTCGGCGATTGGAAATTCTACGACTTCATCCGCGACTACCATGAGCGCACGGGGCGTCATTGTCCGGAACACGGCCCGATCTCCAACCGCGAGGTCGTAGCGGTCTTGGACGGCCAGCAGCGGCTCACAGCCCTCAACATTGGCCTACGCGGCTCGATCGCGCTCAAACGCAAACACGCGCGCGAGACGACTGTCGATGCCTATCCAAAGTGGCGGCTGTTCCTGAACCTTCTGTCCCGTGTAAGCGAGCAGGAGGCTCCCGAAGGCGAGCTGGAGAAGTCTCGCTACGACTTCCGATTCCTCGAAGACGCCAGGCCTTATGTGCCTGGAAGAGAGTTCTGGTTCCTCGTCAGTGACATCCTCGCGCTTCAGAGCGGTCCAAGCATGCTGCGGCTATTGCAGGAAGGCGGCCTAGAGGGGGACGACCTCAATGTCGCGTTCGAGGCGCTCGACAAGCTCTACAAGGTGATCCACGTCGATCCGGTTGTTCAGTATTACGAGGAACAGAGCCCCGACCTTGAGCGGGTGCTGAACATCTTCATCAGGCTCAACAGCGCGGGCACGCTCCTTTCCCAGTCCGACCTTCTCCACAGCATCATCGTCTCACAGTGGGCGAAGCTCGATGCGCGGAAAGAAATCGCCTCACTGGTGGACGAGATGAACCAGATCCGCGCGGGGTTCTCGTTCACGCAAAACTATGTGCTCAAGGCGGGCCTTATGCTCACCGACGTGGCAAGCGTGGGTTTCAGGGTTGAAAACTTCACGCGTCCCAACATGGCGCTTCTGGAAGACAACTGGCGCCGCATTCGCGTGGCCCTCATCCTCACGGCGCACCTGGCCTCACAGTTCGGCCTCAATCGACAGAACTTGCGAGCCGTCAGCTCGCTCCTGCCGATTGCCTACTACCTCTATAAAATCGAGGCCCAGGAAAGCTACCTGACCCATACAAAACACGCTGAAGATCGCGGAGAAATTCGGCGGTGGCTCGTTGCTTCCCTGCTCAAACCATCTGGCATTTGGGGAAGTGGGCTGGACACCTTGCTGACGCTTCTGCGCGCCACCATCCGAGACACAGGAAGCGACAGCTTTCCTGCGGCCGAGATTCGAGAGGCCATGGCCGCTCGCGGAAAGCCGCTGACGTTCGATGAGCGTGAGATCGAGGTGTTGCTGCAGGCGGAATACGGAAAGCCGAACACCTTCCTCGCCCTTTCGCTGCTCTACCCCTTCGTCGATCTCCGCAACCAATATCACGTCGACCATGTCTTCCCTGAGTCTCAGCTAAAATGGGCCGAACTCAAGAAACGGGAGTGGCCGGACGAAGAGATCAGCTGGGTTTCCGGCCGGCGCAATCAGATGCCCAATCTCCAACTATTGGCGGGCGCTGAGAACGTCGAAAAGCAAGCGGTGCTTCCGGCCGATTGGCTGTTCAACAGGTTCCCGGACAAGGTTGAGCGCACCCAATATCAGTCCGCTCACGACATCGGCTCGGGTGTCGGCGAAGGGTTGTTGGGCTTCCGGCAGTTCTTCGAGACGCGCCGCGATCTGATGAAAAAACGTCTGCTAGATGTTTTGAATAAGTAGCCCTATCGATCCCAATTCCTAAATCGGCCTGATCGCTACGACATGGTCTTCTATGGCTGTTGCAAGCTTGCTTGGACGGACAGTGACCATTGGCGCCTCGATCAGACAGAGGCGGGACAGATTGAAGATCACCTCTCCGTCCGCGCTGGCGAACGACATGACGTCCTGATGATCGCCTGACGCCTCCAGCAGCGAGAGGAGCCACTGCACCTCGGCGCCACCTTCGCCGGCCTCCTGGGATATCTCCACTTTGTCGGGCTCGACATCGAACGCCTGGGCTTCGGCTTCGCCGTCGAAATAGAGCTTGAGCCGAAAATCCAGCACCGCCTCGGCAGCGCCGTGTCCACCATCGTCGATGATCGGATCGGGGTCGAAGATTACCTGGGTCCAAGCGAGATTCGCGCAGTTGATGACTGCGGCGACATCGGCAGCATCGAACGCCAAGAAGCCCTGCTGGCCATTGGCGAGCGCCGCGCGAACACGGCGGGCCGTGGTTGGGTCAACGGGATAGTGTTTTTCGAGCCCGCCTGCGAAGCGCATGTGGAGCGCGGCGGTGCTTCCCTCCGTCTCCAGGCGCGTCTGCACACTCACTGGCTTGCTCCGATCGTCGCTCAAGCTGACCATTGAGCGCGCCGACCACGACCGATCAACCGCGCTCCAGGATTCGTAGGGGTATGGCGTAGGATTAGCGGCAGGCGGCAGTCAGGACCGCACGAACCTCAGAAGCGGTTCGATGACTTGGCCATCGGCCGCGCGCAGGGCGTCCACATAGCGCTTCCGCAGGTCGCTGATGGCGATCAGATTGCCCCGGCCCCAACTGAATCGCTGGCCGCCGAGTTGAACGATCAGAAGGTCAGCCGCCATCCGCGACAGGCGTCCGTTGCCGTTCGGGAACGGGTGGATCAGCACCAGCCGGTGATGGAAGCGCGTGGCGATTTCGTCCGGCGGGAAGCTCTTGTGTCGATCCAATAGCGAACGTCGCCCAGCAACTGGCGAAGCGCCGGCCCGATCTCCCAAGTGTCCAGGCCGATGTTTCGGCCAGTCTCTTTGGAGAATTCACCGGCCCAGGCCCATACGTCGCCGAACATCCGTTTGTGCAGGCCGCATAGGAAATCCTCGTCGAGCACGTCACCGCGCCGGCGCCCGAAAGCCCAGTCGTCCGCGCGTCGATGCCGATCTGTTCAGTCTCATTGAGTTCCGAGCGCAGGGTGACGTAGCTCGGGATGAGCGCTGCGCGTTCATCGGGTGTCAGCGGCGTGGAGGCCTCGTCATCCGCGTCGGTAAGCGGATCGCTCATTGGGACGTCCACAGCCGGCGAGGATCGCCTTCGAGGATGTCCCGGAAGACCCGTGAATGCTCGGCGTTGAGATCCCGCTCGGAAAGCGCCTGGTTCTCCAGCTTCATGGTGTGGTGCGTGCGGCTGAGCCGTTCGTTGGTCAGAACGGCCGCCCGCTGTCGCACGATCTGCTCCAGGTCCTCGTTGGGAACAAGTGCATAGACCAGGGTGCAGTTCATTGCCTCGGCCGCCTGCCTGAGGGTGCGAAGCGTAACGGCAGAGCCGACTTCGTCCTTCTCAATCCGGCTGACGCGCGTCTGGGCGACGCCCATGCGTTCGGCGAGCTGCGCCGTTGTCATGCCGAGCGCCTCGCGGATAGCCTTGATCCAGCCGCGCGCCGGGCGCGCCAAATCCTGCGTCTTGCGCAGGGGCGTGAGGCGGCGATCCAGGTGCTTTCTGGCTAGCGCGGCAGTGGCGGACTTAGAATGCATGTGTTCTTCTCCGGGCAGAGAGACAGAACATATATGTGTTGGAATGGCAATTGGTTAAGAATGCAAATGTTCTGCGATGGTCCGTGTCTCAGCATATATGTGTGCTTCATAAGGCATCGAGAGCCCTTTAGCGTGGCTTGGTCCCAGAGGCGTCGGGAGGCGTTAGAGTGAGGACGCAACGCTGGCTTTTGCCGGTTCGGGCGAGCGCGGCGCGGCAAGCATCAATGGCTTCGCGGTTGCCGCTCAGCGTGGCGGCGTCAGCATTGAAGCGTTCCCAAGCCTGCGGGTTACCCCTTCGCATTAGGGCACTGCCCGCCTTCCATTGATCCTCCCGCATCACCAGCGTCGCGACGCGGGCGTTAAGCCCGAACGGCAAGAACCCCGCGATGATGGGTGACAGGAGGAGTCCGACCGCGAATGCGGCGGCGCACGTCCAGCACAGGAGCTTGAATTGCCGATCCTGAGCCCATGCCTGACCGATGATGCCGGACAGGCGGGAGCGCTCGCGCTCGGCTTCCTGGGCGGCCCTTTCGAGCCGCTGCGACGCCTCGCGGATGAGGTTGGCGCCGGCGTTGGCGATGGCCTGGCCCTGTTGCTCCGGCGTGCGCGCCAGCGTGGGCGACTTGAGGATGGCCTCAAGCTGTTCGCCTACCTCGTCCAGCCCCTTGCCGATCACGGCTAAGTCCTGGCTGTAGTCGGGCGGCCGGTTCTCGCGCATCGCGGCTGGCATGGCTTCGATGGCGCGCCGAAGGACCGACACCTCCGCTCGCAAATCCTCGAACGCCTGGGCGGGATCGCCCGCATGATCTTCCGCCATCCTTACCTCCGGTCGCTATCGCGAAAGCCCCCGGTCGCGCCCAATGCCGATCTCGATTGTCGCCCGCTGCACGGTCGGCGCAGCGATCACCCGCGCCAGGGTTGATCCTGGTCCGACGCCCAAGGACGGGGCGCGAGCGCGCACCAGCGACTCAAGCTGCGGATCACGCTTCAGGGTTCCCGCGATGGTCTTCAGTCGGCCTTCGACACCCTTGCGCGCGGCGCCATGGCGCCACCCGTCCAGCCGCTCGTGCTGCGCCTCCAGCCGCGTCCATTCCTTGACCAGCCGGTCGGCTTTCAGCGCCGGATCGCGACGCACCCGTTCCTCGTGCCGAATGGCGCCGGCCAGCTCCGCGCCGCGCGCATCCCCACGAAGATCCCGAAACGCGCGGAAGGTCGCCGGCTCGTGACGCAGAGCGCTGTGAAGGTCGCGCGTCGCGCCCGGCCGCACCCCGTCCAACGCCGCCCCGGATTCACGCAATTCGCGCTTTTGAAATTCCAGGACCGGAAGCTTTTGGGCGCGCATGCGCTCGGCATCGCCCAGGGCGCGGGCGTAGCGCTCCACGGCCGGTTCCAGCGGCGTCTGCGGCAAGCGTCCGGACTGTACCGGGGTGGCGGATGACAAGCCTTGGACGCGGCTCATCTCGGGCGCCTTCGCTCGCCGGTTCAAGCTGAGACCGTCGAACATGCCGCGCCTGCGCTCGGGCTCGATCTGCGGCGCTTCGGTGGGAGCCCGTGCTGAGCGCTGCATCGATTGGGGGACGACAATCGGCTCTTCGATGCCGCGCCGGGCCGCATAGTCGAGGGTCGTCTCCTTCAAGCCGGCGCGAGAGAGGCGCGCGGCCAGGGCGTCCGCATCCTTGAACTCCTCGCGGCCGGCATAGAGCGCCACTTCGTCGCGATGGCGGGTCATGCTGACATAGGTCAGGTGCCGATCCATCGTGCCGGACGCCAGCACATAGGTCCGGTCCACCGTCGCCCCTTGGGCCTTGTGAATGGTCGTCGCATAGCCGTGATCCACGGCGGCATAGTCGGCCATCGAAATGGAAACGCGGCGGCCCTGACCGGGGTTACTGGCGGTGTCCAAGCGCACCTCAAGCCGGCCGGGCTCGGCGCGCTCCACCGTTCCCAGCATTCCGTTCTTCACGCCGAGATCGCGGTTGTTTTCCCGGAACAGCAGCCGGTCGCCAGCCGCGAACGCCCGCTCGCCTTCCGTCGTCTGGTAGAGATGCTCGCCCTGAAGTTCGCCTCGCCCTCGGCGAACGGCGCGGATCGAATCGTTCAAATCCGCCACGTCGGCGCGGCGATGCGCCAGCACCAGCCGCGAGCCATCCGGCCGCGCGTCCATGTCGCCGATCACGTCGCCCACGATGGCGTTTCGGGCCGCGCCGATATCGTCCTCGAAGCGGATCGCGCCGCGCTCGGCGTAGGCCGACAAGCCCGCTTGCGTCCGGTGACTGGCGAAGTCCACGGACGCCTCCCTTTGCCAGCCTTCGCGCTGCCGGCGGATTTCACCCAACTCCACAAAGCCGACGCGCTCGGCGACGGCGCGGAAGGCCGCGCCCGGCCCAATCGGTTGAAGCTGCTCGGGGTCGCCCACAAGCACCACCTTGGCGCCGGCGCGATCCGCCTCGGCGAGCACGCGTGAGAGCTGCCGGCTTCCCACCATGCCGGCCTCGTCGATCACCAGCACGCTGCGCGCGCTGAGCATGTTGCGCCCACGCTCCCAACTGCGCTCAAAGCTGGCCAGCGTCCGGCTGCGGATGCCGGAGGATTCCTCCAATCCTTCGGCCGCCTTGCCCGCAAGCGCTGCGCCCATCACATCATAGCCCTCGGCCTCCCACGCCTGGCGCGCGGCGCCGAGCATGGTGCTCTTGCCGGCGCCGGCCATGCCGACCACGGCCTCGATGTGTTCGGGTCCGGTGATGTGGCGAACCGCTTGCCTCTGCTCCTCAGCCAGGAACGGCCGATCTGCGATGGCCTGTTCCACGCGGTTGCGACTGACGCTGAACCCACGGCTCCCGGCCATCCGGTCGGCGCTGTCGGCCATCTGTCGCTCGACCGCGATCATCTCCTTGGTGGAGAAGCGCGCCGGCTCCAGGGTCCGACCGAATTCGTCCCGTTGCTCGGGCCGCAGCTCGACCAGCGCGGGCGAGGCCATCGCCTTGGTGAAGGCCGATTGGAAGGAGTCAGGATCGTCGATATAGCGGTGCAGGGTCCGCGCCACGTCGGTGCGGTCGAACACGCTCTTCTCATTTGTGACGAGGGTCAGCGCCTGTTCCGGCTTTTCGCGGATGAGCGCCGCGTTTCGACGGGCCTGATCTTCGTCCTGGCGGGCGCGCACCACGGATTTTCCACGCCGGTCCATCTGGGTCGCGTGAACGCCCATGTGCTGGGTCGGCTCGATCTCCAGACCGCAGTCGCGATGGGAGCGATGGTCGATGCGGATGTCGTGGCCGGCGAGCGCCAGATGCCGGTTGGCGCGATCCTCCCAATCCATGCGGATATCGCGGAGCTGATCGTGCGAGGTCGGCAGGCCCAGAGCAGCGAGCCGCTTGTTCTCCAGCTCCAGGTCAGATTTCTCGCCAAGCCCGTCCCGGTCCACCTTGCGGGTGGTCATCATGATGTGGGCGTGGTGGTTGCGCACGTCGGTGTCGCCGTGCGGACTATGGATGGCGAAATCCACGACCACGCCGTAGCGGTCGGCCAATCCGTGGGCAAACTCCCGCGTCAGCTCCAAGCGTTGATCGGCGCTCAGCTCATGAGGCAGCGCGACTTCGATCTCGCGGGCCACACGCGCGTCCTTGCGCTTCTCGGCCGCCTCGGCGCCGTTCCAAAGGCGAGAGCGGCCCTGCGCCCACTCCGCCTCTATGCCTTCCGGCAAGACGATCTCGGTATGCTCCACGCCTCGCCGATGGGTGAAGTCGTGGGTCAGGCCGTCGCGTTCATTGGTCAGCTTCTGTGAGGCGCGGTAGGCGGCGGCGGCCACGGCGCTGCGTCCGCCGCTACGGCTGATCGGCTTGGTGGCCAGATGATAGATCGCCATGACGATCCCCCCTGTGGGTCCATCCTGGCGGGCCAAGGGTGCGTAGGCCCCATACGGCCTTCGGTCCGTCGATCTGACGCTAACAAGCAGTGAGTTGCGCAGCAACTCGTAAGTGCGCCCTTCACTAATCTTCGCTGCGCTCAGAACGCTCGGTGTGGCTCGCCTGTGAGCAAGCTTGGCAATATCCTGCGCAATGATGTTGGAGATACACAGAGTCGCGTCGCAATAAGACCTAAACCGGCGGAACGACGCAACGGCTACGCTTTTCAACGCGCGCTATGGGGCATGATGCGTCTTCGCGTTGCTGAAAATTGGCTAGCGGATATTTTATCAGCGGCTATCGTGAGCCCTGTGGGGGGCGCCCACATCGGAGGACACGATGGTGAAGCGTTCCATCGCCGAGCGGCTGGCCCAACTGGAGGCCCAACGTAAGTCGCTCCAGACCAAACTCGGCAAGCAAGAACGGGCCAAGGACACGCGCCGCAAGGTGCTGCTCGGCGCCTTTCTTCTGCACCGGCTAGAGAAAGGCCAAGACAGCTTTTCCAAGGAGCAGTTGCCCGATTGGCTTCGACGCGAACTGCCGGGCTTCATAAGCCGCGACGACGACGCAGCGCTGTTCGCCGATCTGCTTGGCGACACGCACGCCGGCAAGGCTCCAGCGGCCGACAAGGCGCCGGCCTCGGCCTCAGCTCACTCCTGAAGGTGGCGCGCATCACTGCGCGCCCGAACGCTGATGCGGAGCGAGGATGATCCGTCGCGCCATCTTGCTGATTGTCTATCTGGTCGCGGGTTATGTGCTCGGCAATCTCCTTGCGCACCTGGTTCTGATTCCGGTCGCGGCGATCAAGCACCTGAGCGACGTCGCCGTGAACCGATGGGCTGTCGCGGGCGGGCTGCTTGGCGTGGTGATTGGCTTCGGCAATTGGCGCAATCGCACCGCGCCCGCCAATTCTTGGGGCGTCCATGGCTCCGCCCATTGGGCGAACGAGCGGGAGGTGCGCGCCTCACTCGGCGGCCCTGACGGCGTCATCGTCGGCCGGGAAAACCGCAAAGGCGGAAGCCTGCTGCGCTATAGCGGCGAGCAACATCTGATCACCATCGCGCCGACGCGCTCGGGCAAAGGCGTAGGCGCCATTATTCCCAATCTGCTGACCGCCCAGCGATCCATCCTCTGCATCGACCCGAAGGGTGAGAACGCCCGCATCGCCGTGCAGGCGCGCCTTCGGCTTGGGCCGGTCGATGTGCTCGACCCCTTCGGCGTCTCGGGCGTCGTGTCCGCCGCGTTCAACCCGCTGGATGGGTTGGACGAGGAAAGCTCTGAACTCGCGGAGGACGCCGCGCTCCTGGCCGATGCCCTGGTCTATGATCCGCCCGGCCAGATCGGCGAAGCCCACTGGAACGAGGAAGCCAAGGCGCTGATCGCGGGGGTGATCCTCTACGTGGTCTGCCATGAGAATCCGCAGACTCGAAACCTCGTCACCGTGCGCGAGCTGCTGACCGCAGCGCCGGAGACATTCGCGGCCATGCTGATGATGATGCAGAAATCGACCTGCGCGGGAGGCTTGGTCGCGCGGGCCGCCAATCGTCACCTGAGCAAAACGGGGCGCGAGGCCGCAGGCGTCCTATCCTCCGCTCAGCGCCACACCCATTTCCTCGACAGCCGACGGATGGCGGCGGTGCTCGATCATTCCGATTTCCGGTTCGAGGATCTCAAGGCCGGAACCTGCACGGTGTTCCTGGTCCTGCCACCCGATCGGCTGAACACCCACGCGCGATGGCTGCGCCTACTGGTCGCCCAGGCGATTGGCGCCCTGGCGCGGTCCACGGCGAGTCCGCCAGCGCCGGTGTTGTTGCTTCTGGACGAGTTCGCCGCATTGGGCCGGCTGGAGCCGTTGGAGCAGGCCTTTGGCTTGATGGCGGGCTACGGTCTGCAACTGTGGCCGATCCTCCAGGACCTACACCAACTGTCCAGCGTCTACGGCGAGCGCGCCGGTACGTTTTTATCGAATGCCGGCCTGATCCAGGTCTTCAACGTCGGCGACGTGGATACCGCGAGCTGGGTCTCGCGCTCCATCGGTTCGATGACCATGGCCTATCAGACAGCAGGCTCCAGCGTGTCGCAGGCGCCTGGGCCGTTCCTGTTCCGTCAAACCACGACCAGCACGTCCACCTCCGACCACCTCAGCAAGCGCGAATTGCTGACGGCCGATGAGGTCATGCGCCTTGATGCCAGCCTGGAAATCCTGCTGCGCCAAGGAAAGGCGCCCGTGGTCGCGCGAAAGGTCCGCTATTTCGCCGATCCGGAGTTCGCGGGGCGATTTGACTCGTGATGAGTCGACAGCGACGCTAACCGTATCGTCGCCGGTCTGCTCCCAGAGCCAGATCGACGAGCTGCTGCCGGTGGGCCTACGCGCCCGCCTCACTCAATGCCGTGGCCTGAGAATAGCGGTTGCGCTCACTCGGCTTCTGGCAACAGAGAAAGCCCTAGTTCTCCCAAGAAGGCGTTGTGCTTGGAAGTCGCTTCCCGGATTTGCTTTTGAAGCTGGACCAACTCGCTCTGGATGACCGACAGCTCAATTTCTTCCTCGCCCACGGCCGTTCTGATGTAACGAGAGATGTTGAGGTTGTAGTCTTCCTCAGCAATGCGCTCCATGCTGACGCGCCTTGAATAACGGTCCTCTTCCTTGCGGAAGCGGTAGGTATCGATAATCTTGCCGATATGCTCGTCGGTGAGCTGGTTCTGCCGCTTGCTCTTCGCGAAATGCTCGGCCGCGTTGATGAAGAGCACGTCATCGGGTTTTTTGCATTTCTTCAGCACAAGGATGCAAACTGGGATGCCCGTCGAGTAGAACAGGTTCGCAGGCAAGCCGATGACTGTATCGATGTGACCGTCCTTCAGCAGCTTGGTTCGGATGCGCTCTTCCGCCCCTCCTCGGAACAACACCCCATGCGGCAGGATGATGGCCATCACACCCTCATCCTTCAGGTAGTGGAATCCGTGCAGGAGGAACGCGAAGTCGGCGGCAGACTTGGGCGCCAGTCCGTAATTCTTGAATCGCACATCGTCGCCCATCGCCTCAGTCGGCTCCCAGCGGAGGCTGAAGGGCGGGTTGGCCACGATCGCGTCGAAGGAGGGCTTCTTGGCGGGATTCAACTCCCGCAGGATGTCCCAGTCATTGGTTAGTGTGTCGCCATGGTAGATTTCAAATTCAGTATCTTTCACGCCGTGCAGCAGCATATTCATGCGGGCGAGATTGTAGGTGGTGATGTTCTTTTCCTGTCCGTAAATTTTGCCGATGCCATGCGGCCCCATGCGCTTGCGCACGTTAAGCAATAGCGAGCCGGAGCCGCAGGCAAAGTCGAGAACGCTCGTCAGCCGAACCTTCTTGCCGGTGGCCGGTTCCTGGCTATCGAGCGTTACGATCCCGGAGAGAATGTCAGACACCTGCTGAGGCGTATAAAACTCGCCCGCCTTCTTGCCGGACCCGGCGGCGAATTCGCCGATCAGGTATTCATAGGCGTCGCCCAGCGCATCGACATCGGAGGAGAAGTCCGCGAGCCCTTTGGCGATCTCTGCAATGATCGCACACAGCTTGGCATTGCGGTCCGCATAGCTCCGTCCGAGTTTATCCGAGCCGAGATTGATCTCGGAGAAAAGGCCACTGAAGGTGCTCTGGAAGGACTCGTTCTCGATGTATTTGAAGCCCGCCTGCAGGGCGTTCAGCAGTTCGCCGTTCTGGGTGCGCGCCATATAGGCAATGCTAGTCCAGAGGTGTTCCGGCTTGATTACATAGTGCGCCTTGAGGCGCATCTGCTTTTCAAAAGCCGAAATATCATCGGGGTTCTGCGCGTACCACACCGATAGGGGCGAGCGCCCGCCATTACCGATGGCGTTGGGATCTGGGTAGTCGGACCCAAGCTCCTTCTTAGCGGCCATCTCGTAGTTGTCCGAGAGGTAGCGCAAGAACAGGAACGACAGCATGTAGTCGCGGAAGTCGTCGGCATTCATCGCCCCGCGCAGCTGGTCGGCGATGTTCCATAGCGTCTTGCCCAGCTGCTTTTGGATTTGGTCGTTCATTGTGCTGGTGCTTCCTGGGGCGCGGGCGCGGGCGCGGGCGCGGGCGCGGGCGCGGGCGCCGGTGCTGTGGGCTGGGCGGGAAGAATTTCTGGCAACGCGAACTCAAACCGAGCGGTGAATTCACGCAGGATGCGGCGGAACAGTGCCTTGTTGTCCTCGCCCATTTCAGTGGGCTCATGGATGGCATAGGCCCCGTGGCTCAGCAGGTTGAGAGCCCGATTGAACAGCGCCCGATCTTCCTCGTTGTCGAGCGCCTTGAGGCAGAAGGATATGCTCGGATGCCCAAAGAAAGAGGCTGTCTTCTCCATGACGCTGCGCAAGGCATTGAAATGGAAGGTGTAAAGCTTCCCCCTGTGTGGATCGGCGGCAAGATGCAATTCGGCGAGCGTCGCCACATGGTGGAAGAAGGGCGTATCCTTGGTCGCCTGAAGCCTGTAGGCGCCGTCGCTGTTTGGGCGGTGCAGAAAATAGCGCTTGTGGGTAATCGTGGGTTCGCCCTCGGGATGCCTTCCCACTTCGTTGCACATGACGTTGAAGAACAGCGCGTGGTGCGAGGAGAAGATCACCTTGATCGGGGCGGGCGCTCCGTCGCCGTCCTTTCGCGTAGCCGCCCGGCGTAGAAGCTTGGCCAGGTCGCAGGCTACGGAAATCGCGTTGTTGTCGTCCAGCGACGAGATCGGGTCGTCGATGTAGAGGTACTTCTTCCCCTGATAGGATTGATGGCCATCCAGCATCCGTTCGCAGATCGCCATGAAGATGCACCAGATGAAGATATTCTGCTCACCCCGTGAGACCTTGATGTTGGTTTGATTGTCCTTCCTGAAGCTCACATAATCCGGCTTGGAGATGGTCTCTGTGCCTTGTGGGACGTCCTTGTAGGTGAAGTCGAATTCGAAATCGGCGTATCGGTAAAGATACCCGGCAATCGTCTGGTCCAGCGCGAGTTCGGTCATCGCGTTGAAGAATGATGACTTGTCGTTCAGCTTCATGTGGCGAACGCTGTCGCCCTCTAGGTCGTTTTCCCAGACGAACAGGTCCTCGGTGAAGGCATTGAAATAAAGTGTGTCGGGGGTGCCGGCCGGGTTCTTCTTCGTCTTACGTTTGCCCGCGTCCTTAAACTCCATCGACAAGCGTGTCTTGCCGGTACGATTGTAAGCGTAGACCAAGAGAAATGAAATAGCCTTCGTGGGGTTGCTCAGATCATCGCGAAGCCTGCCCACTAGAGTCTTCAGATTCTTGTAGGTACTCATGCGTCACTTTTCCGGATCTGCGGGAAAAGCTGCTGCATAAGCCCCCTTTTGTGGGTCTTGAGAGTGTCGAGCTTTCGAGTCTCGGCGGCGATGAGGTCGTCGAGGGAGGTGAGGCAGTCGGCGATGCGTTGTTGTTCAGCGGGCTTCGGAACAAAGAACTTATAGCGCAAGAACTGCGAACCATTAATGGAGTTGATAGTCGCGCCAAGGTCTCCAGCGACCTGCTTCTGATATCGTGCGGTTTGAAAAAGCTGAAAGACGAACTTCGGCGCACGGGAGCGGAAAACAGTCATGAACGCGCCGTGTGTGCAGAGCGGCATTCCGTCTGGGATGAGGGCTGTCTTGCCGATCAATGCTGTCGACCCGTTTCGAACGCAGACCAGAATGTCATTCGGTAACGAGAGGTTCGCTCCTCTAATGGCCGGGTCGACGTAAACGCAATCCGTCAGGTCGATCTTCCCGCCTTGGATGTTTGACGACCGCAGGACCAAGAGTCCCTCTTTCCGAACGTCATCAGGGCTATAGGTCAACCCGGAAACAAGGTCGCCCAATGTGTTGAGCCGAACTTCCTCCCACTCCCGCGCGCCCTCAAACTCAGGAAATCGGAGGCGGGGCTGGGTATCGCCTTCCTGGGGGAAAAGATGCTGCATCAGGCCCTTCTTGTGAGCCCTCAGCGCCTCCACCTTCCGCCGCTGCGCGGCAATCAGCGCGTCGACCGAGTCCAGACACTTCGCAATCTTTTGTTGTTCGGGCTCCTCTGGTCGCCATGCATTTGTCGACAGGAATTGAGTAACAGAGATATTGAAGCGGCCAGCTCTGGCACCCTCATTCACCAGCCCGCCCAGCGCTGGATCATGGCTTCCGGACTCGAAATACCATTCCCAGAAAGCTGGGTTCTCACTCGGCTGGAAGCGGAAGCATTTATAGATGGGCGAGACGATGCCACCCGAATAGTCTGAAAGTCGCTTGATCGTGCCAAAGCTTGATGCCTTGGTTGTCCGGTCGTTGTAGACAAAGTCGTCCTTGCGAATTTTCAGATAACGATCGGTACTGTCTCCCGCGATCTTCTTGCCAAAGTAATCGCTTTGCAGCACAAGACCATGTTCGCCTGAGAGGCTCAGGACGTTATCCGCATCTCCTGTTGTCGCCCGATCGGTCACGGGTCGGGCCAGGTTCTGAAGAGAGGCTTCCCTCCACCCTTTGGCGTCCCGAAACGCGGGAAACCGCAGCTTGGGGACCAACGCAGACTCATCGCGAATCGCGGCTGGAGATTTCCACCTACTGCTCATAAGCGCTCAGCCCCGAAATCTCGCGGCCAGCGGCACGCTTCAGCAGCAGCGGCATCAGTTCGGCCATCAGGTCTAGTTCCTTAACCCGCCGCGCCCTCCAGTTCAGGCCAAGGGGTTCCATCAGGTCGGTCAGTGCCTCGCCATCAAAGATCATGCGTTGCAGGATGGTGTCGACAAAGCCTTGCAGCGCCTCGGCCGCCAGCCCGTGCTGGCCCGCGATGCCCGCCAGCTCCGCCGAGTTCTTTTCTCCCTTGAAGCGGCTGTACCCCTCGCGGATGGCTTTTTCGCTCAGGCCCTCACCCGCCTTCAGGGTGGCTATGTAGGCGGCGATATCGTCACGCTCATCCATGAACTTCGCGTCGGACTGGATGAGGCCGATCAGCTCCTCGCGGCTCATCCTCTGCTTGCCGGGGGTTGCCTCTGAATAGCGGGCGATGAGGCCCATGATGTAATCGTAGTCGATGACAGCCGAAGCGAAGAGGACGAACTCGAAATCCAACTGATCGACCTCTTGCGAAGGCTTGTCCGCCCCATTGCCCTGCTGAGCCCGAAGGCGCTGCGCGGTTTCCAGATAGGCGCCGCGAAAGCCCAGAAGGTTGTCGCGCGGCAGGATCCGTTCGATGGTCGTGGCGTTCTCGGGCGTCAGGTCGGTGTATTGGTCAAGCTGGGTCTTTAGCCGCTGGACCTCTTTGAAATGCTCGATGAAGGCCGCGCGGGCGGCGTCGCCCTTGAGGCTGGGCACCGCATCCGGGGCGCAGTCGAGCCCCTGCGATTTCATGAAGGTATCGAGCTTCTGGACGGCAGTTTCCAGTTTCTGGATGACCACGGGGGCTTTGTCGACCAGCCAGATTTCACGGGCCTTCTCGGCGGCCGCCTCGCCCGAGAAGAGGGCGATTGCGGCATCGACTGAAGCCTGCTGCTGCCTGAAATCAAGGATGTTGCCATAAGGTTTGGTGGCGTTCAGCACGCGGTTGGTGCGCGAGAAGGCCTGGATCAGGCCGTGATGCTTCAGGTTCTTGTCGACGTAAAGAGTGTTCAGGAACTTGGAATCGAAGCCCGTCAAGAGCATGTCCACGACAATGGTGATGTCGATCTTGTGGCGCGACACAGTGGGATAGGCTTTCCGTAGGTCAGCTTCGGGCCACTGCTGGTCTTTGATGCGCTTCTGAACGTCCTGATAATAAAGATCGAACTCGCCGATCTTGTGGTTTGTGCCGTAGTCGGCGTTGTAGTCCGCGAGAATGGCCTTCAAGGCTTCCTTCTTTTTTTCCGGCTCAACCGCGTTGTCTTCCTTCTCCGTCGGCAGGTCTTCCTGAATCTGCTTCACGTCAGGATCGCCCTCGGCAGGCGGGGAGAAAACGCAGGCGATGTTCAGCGGCGGGAAGCTGGGATCGGCAGCTTGCTTCTCGGCCTGCATGGTCTTGAACAGCGCGTGATACTCGATGGCGTCATTGATTGACGAGGTGGCGAGCAAGGCATTGAACCGGCGCTGACCCGTGGCCTGGTCGTGCTTGGACAGGATCGCCTCGATGACCGCCCGCTTAGCCAGCGGCTCGCCCGGCCTGGGCAGGGTTTTGCCCTGAGGCTTGAAGTAATCGACGTGGAACCGAAGGACGTTGCCGTCTTCGATAGCGTGGGTGATCGTGTAGGTGTGAAGTCGCTTCTGGAAGAGGTCTTCCGTCGTCTTCATGCTGGCTTGGGTGTCTTCAATTTTCTGCTGGGCGGCGTTCTGATCGAAGATGGGTGTTCCGGTGAAGCCGAAGAGCTGAGCGCGCGGGAAGAACTCCTTGATCGCCTTGTGATTCTCTCCGAACTGCGACCGATGGCATTCGTCGAAGATAAAGGCGATGCGCTTGTCGCGCAGGGGCTCCAGCTGTTCCTTGAAGCTTTTCTTGCCGTCCTTCTTCTGTTGTTTGTTACGCTTGCTGTTTTCATCAAGCGCGAGGCCCAGCTTTTGGATCGTGCAGACGATGACCTTGTCGGCGTAGTCGTCCGAGAGCAGACGGCGAACCAGGGAGGCAGTGTTGGTGTTTTCCTCGACGCAGCCTTCCTGGAACTTGTTGAACTCCTCGCGCGTCTGCCTATCCAGGTCCTTTCTGTCCACGACGAACAGGCATTTCTCGATGTCAGGATTATCCTTCAGCAGGGTTGATGCCTTGAAGGAAGTCAGCGTCTTGCCGCTGCCCGTTGTGTGCCAGATGTAGCCATTGCCGCAGTCCTGGGCGATGGAATCGACAATCGCCTTCACCGCGTACACCTGATACGGCCGCATCATCAGGAGCTTCTGCTCGCTGGCGACCAAAACCATGTAGCGGCTGATGGTTTGGCCGAGTGTGCATTTGACGAGGAAGGTTTCGGCAAAGCTGTCGAGGTGGACGATCTTCTTGTTCTCGACATCGGCAAATTCGTAGACGGGAAGAAAACGCTCCTCGGCATTGAAGGCGAAATGGCGCGTATTGTTGTTCGCGAAGTAGAACGTCCGATCGCGATTGCTGACGATGAAGATCTGAAGAAAGCACAATATGGTCTTGGAATACCCGTTTCCAGGGTCGTTTTTGTATTCGACGATCTGCTCCATGGCGCGACGCGGGCTTATGCCGAGGGTCTTCAGCTCGATCTGAACGACCGGCACGCCATTTATTAATAGGATAACGTCATATCGATGGTGGCTGTTATCAGTGTTTATGCGGAGCTGATTGACAACCTCGAAGGAGTTCTTGCACCAGTCTTTGACATTGACGAGCGTATAGTTGAGCGGCGTGCCGTCATCGCGGGTGAAGCTGTTCCGTTCGCGAAGGGTTCGTGCTGCCGCAAAAACATCCGGCGTGACGATATCATCCATGAGGCGTGAGAATTCTGAATCGGTCAGTCGGACCTGATTCAACGACTCGAATTTGTCCCGGAAATTTCGCTCTAGTGTGACGCGGTCTCGGATATCGGGGCGATAGTCGTACTTGAGGTCCCTCAGCTTCGATACCAACGCATCCTCGAGAGCGCGTTCCGCTGTGATAATTGCCATCGAAAATGCTCAGTTTTCTTCAATGTGAGCTGAACGGGCTGTCTTGGTCTTGGTCAAACGCCTGTCCTCGCGACGCTTCAATCGTTCGTATTCCTCAATGCTCAGCACGACGACCACAGGGCGTCCGTGCTTTTCAACCGTCACCGGTTCTGCCAGCGCCCTGTCAAGAAGCAGCCCGAACGCGTTTTTCGCGTCCTTCGCTGACATTGTTTTCATAAGAGCGCCCCATGCGTTATGGCCATAGTGGCTATTTTAGGCGGGCACGCAATCCCACCTGGCCCCGCCCCACATGATTCCTTTGGGGGTACGAAATAGCACCTTAGGCGCGTTTCGGGACAGGATCGGTTGAGGCTGAGTTTAGGCTCCTAGGCTCCTGGCCCTTCGGCCCTTGCCAGTAGCTGATGGCCGCGCCCGTTCGGGCGCCAAGAGGCCAGCGGTCCTCGCCGTTCGGCTCGGCCCTTCAGTGATGGCGCGCCGTTCGGCGCTAGCCCCAAGTCGGGGTGGTGCGGGCGGAGGGACTCGAACCCCCACGCCGTGAAGCGTTCGGACCTAAACCGAGTGCGTCTACCAATTCCGCCACGCCCGCATTAGGGCAGGTGTATATCTAGCTGACACAGAACAACAAGATCAGTGGTGCGCCTGCGGCGCGCTCTGGTCCTTGGGCGCGCTTTTGCGCGCCGCTTTCCGTGCCGCCTTGGGGCGCATCACGTTGATGGCGGAGGCGTCCAGCCGGTCCTTGATGTGGGCGGCGTAGAATTGCTCGATCATCTGAACGCTGGTGCGGCAGTTGTTGGCGATCTGGTGGATGTTCGCGCCCTCCATGAGGCGCATGGAAATGTAGGTGTGGCGCAGGCTGTAGGCCGTGCGCCGCTGGCCATCGCGGTCGAATTTCAGGTTCTCTTCCGCGAGGATCTTGTTGAACAGGTCGCGGCTGTAGGCGGGAAACACCTTCAGCAGGGGCAACTGGCGCCCGATCTGCTCGGCTGACTTGCCTTCCTCCTTGAGCTGCTGCTCGCGCCGTTTGCGCAGGGTTTGGAAGGGATGGACGGCGCCGGGCATGCTTTTGCAGTAGCCCACGCCCGTCTTGCCGCGCACGTCGATGACCAGGATCGTCTCCTGGGTGGCGTAGTCGTCCTCGATGTGGACGTCCCGGAACTCCAGGTTCCACGCTTCATCAGGGCGCAGGCCGGTGTTCGCCATCACGATCACGAAATCATGCAGGTCTTCATACCGGGGCTTCCAGCCGCGCCGGGTGCCCTGGCTGATCCGGCGCCGGGTGGCCTGATAAAGCTGCTTGTATTCGTCATGCGAGAACCAAGCCCGCCGGCCGCGCTTGCCCTGGGTCATGTACGGCGTCGAGAGGTTGGGGACGTAGGGAATCCAGCCAAGCCCCTCGGCATGCTTGAGCACCTGACGGATGATGACGATTTCCTGGAGCATGGTGCTACGGGCCGGCGGCTTGCCGGGCGTATCGGGCGCGCCATCCTTTCCCTTCACCGTGGTCTTGGCGATGGTCTGCTCCGCGCGCTGGACGCGATAGCGCTGCACCAGGCCCTTGTTGATGGTGGAGAGGGGCTTGTCCTTGAAGAAGGGCAGGACGTGCGCGTTCATCCGCATCTCAAGGTTCTTGACGTAGGCCGGGCTGCGAACCGAGGCGGCTAGGACGCGCACCTCGCGCAGGTAGGCCTGCGCGGCTTCGGTGAAGGTTTTTTCCTTGGGCGCCACCGGCTGAAGGCGCCCGATGCGGAGTTTGCCGCGCAGGTCCAGGTACCATTCCTCGGCAACGTCCTTGGCGCGGTCCAGCGCCATTTCGCCGGTTGTCTGGCGGAATCGTTGGCCGCCTACGCGGGCGGCTGCCTGCCAGGGGCCGTGGTCCGCCCGGCGGTAAACTTGCAGGCGGCCATCGAACATCGTGTGGGTCGTCATCGTAAGCGCCTTCCGTGACTAAGGCTGTGTCCAACGTGTCCACGGTGTGTCCAAACCCAGGAGAAAGGGCTGACTCATCAAGCCCTTGGAAAAACGGCAATAATTTGAACGTGACTGTGAGTCGCACTGGATTTAGGTTCCAGCGCCGCAAGGCGTGGAGGTTCGAGTCCTCTCATCCGCACCAGCGCGCGTGGCTGTCCGGCCTTTAGGCTTGGATGGGTGGCGCGCGCGTGACATAAGAGCGCCCCGCCGCCGGCCACTCGCCGGCGGTCATTTTTCGTCGCCAAGCGTGGCCAGCGCACAGATCGCGCGCCCGCTGAAGGAAGCCTTGAGAAGCCGCTATGCAGATCGTCGAGAAGTCCGGTGAAGGCCTGAGCCGCGTCTATGGTGTGACGGTTCCCGTTGCTGACCTAGCCGCCCGTTACGAGACCCGCGCCGCTGAGATCGCGCCGACCCTGAATATCAAGGGCTTCCGTCCCGGCAAGGTGCCGGTCGCGCACGTCAAGCGCGTCTATGGCAAGTCGCTGATGGCCGAGGTCGTCGAGGCCGCCGTCACCGAGGCCAACCAAAAGGTTATCACTGACCACAACCTGCGGCCTGCCGGCGACCCGGAACTGCAGCCGACCGGCGACATGGATGCGGTCATCGATGGCAAGGCCGACTTGGCCTACGACCTTTCGATGGATCTGATCCCGGATTTCGAGCCTGTGGATCTTGCCACGCTGGAACTCACTCGTCCGGTCTATGCCCCCGGCGAAGAAGAGGTCGATGAGGCGCTCGGCGAATTGGCTAAGCAGAACCGCACCTTTGAGACACGCACCGCCAAGACCGCGAAGGCCAAGGACGGCGATCAGGTCGTGATCGACTTCGTCGGCAAGCTCGACGGCGAAGTGTTCGAAGGCGGCTCGGCCGAGGACACAACCCTGGTCCTGGGTTCGGGCCAGTTTATCCCGGGGTTCGAAGAGCAACTGGTCGGCGCCAAGACGGGCGCCGACGTCGAGGTGAAGGTGAAGTTTCCTGACGACTATCAGGCCGAAACCCTGAAGGGCAAGGAAGCGGTCTTTGAGGTCAAGGTTAAGGAAATCAAGGCGCCAGTCGAGCGCGGCGTGGATGACGAACTCGCCAAGCAGCTGGGCCTCGAGAGTCTCGAGAAGCTTCGCGAAATTCTGAAAACCAACCTCGAACAGCAATTCGCCGGCGCCAGCCGTTTCAAGCTGAAGCGCGCGCTGCTGGATGCGCTTGACGCGAAACATGACTTCCCGCTGCCGCCGAAGATGGTTGAAGCTGAATTCACAAGCATTTGGGAACAGCTACAGCAGGACAAGGACGCCGGCTCGTTGCCCCCTGAGGACGAAGCCAAGTCCGATGCGGATCTCGAGAAGGAATATCGCAAGATCGCTGAGCGCCGCGTGCGCCTGGGCTTGATCCTCGCCGAGGTCGGCAGGATCAACAATGTCGAGATCACGGCCCAGGAACTCGACCAGGCGATGCGCCAGGAGGCCATGCGCTATGGCGCCCAAGCCCAGCAGATCTTTGAGCTGTTCCGCAACAACCCGCAGGCCCAGGCGCAACTGCGCGCGCCGCTCTTCGAGGATAAGGTCGTCGACCTGATCGTCGAAAAGGCCAAGGTCACCGACAACGCCGTGACCAAGGAAGAGCTGATGAAGGAAGACGAGATGCCGGAAGGCTACGCGGCCTAAGGCCTCGACCCTCGCATTTCAGGACGCCCCGTCGGAGACGACGGGGCGTTTTCCGTTCAGACCGCCGCCAATTCGCCAATCACGAAGGCGACTTCCTCGGCGCGGGCGAACCCCTCCAGGACATCGGGCAGGTCGTCGGGGGCGACGATCAGCATCAGGCCGACACCACAGTTGAACGTGCGGCGAAGCTCGTGGTTGGAGACACCGCCAGTGCGCTGCAGCCAGTCGAAAACAGGCGGCAAGGCCCAGGCGTTCCAATCGAAGCGCGCTTCGAGCCCCTCGGCGATCGCCCGTGGCGGATTCTCGATCAGGCCGCCGCCGGTGATGTGGGCGAGACCTTTGATGCGGCCAGCCTTCAGATGCGGAAGCACGGAGCGGACGTATATGCGGGTGGGCGCGAGCAGCGCTTCGGCGAGGGTTTTGCCTGGCTCGAAGGGCGCAGGCGCGTCCCAGGCAAGGCCGGAGCGCTCGACGATACGGCGGATCAGGGAGTAGCCGTTCGAGTGGGGCCCGCTTGAGGCCAGACCGACCAGAATGTCGCCGACCTGCTGGTCGCCCAGGCGGGGCAAGACCTTGTCGCGATCAACCGCACCAACGCAGAAGCCCGCCATGTCGTAGTCGCCGGCGGCGTACATGCCCGGCATCTCGGCCGTTTCGCCACCGACCAGCGCACAGGCCGCCTGACGGCAGCCTTCGGCGATGCCGGAGACGACCGCGGTCGCGGCATCCACGTCCAGCTTCGCCGTCGCGAAATAGTCCAGGAACATCAGCGGCTCAGCGCCCTGCGCCAGGAGGTCGTTGACGCACATGGCGACAAGATCGATGCCCACGGTGTCGTGGCGGCCGGACTCGATCGCGACTTTCAGCTTGGTGCCGACGCCGTCGGTGGTGGTGACGAGCAGCGGATCTTCATAGCCCGCGGCCTTGAGGTCAAAGAGCGCGCCGAAACCGCCCAAGGCGGTGTCGGAGCCAGGTCGGCGCGTCGACCTGGCGAGCGGCTTGATGCGCTCCACCAGTTCGGCGCCGGCGTCGATATCCACCCCGGCCTGGGCGTAGGTGAGCCCGTTCGTCTGGTCGGTCATGAATGCCTCTTGCGCCGTGCGCGCACGGAATCTTGGAAAATGAGCGTATCGCGCGCTTGCAGACTCATACGCCCGCGGGGCTATAGCTAATTGATGACGCCGATTACAACCACCGCCGAACTCATGGCGTTCTGTGACAAGCTTAAGGGCCAGCCCTTCGTCGCCGTGGACACCGAGTTCATGCGCGAGACGACCTACTGGCCGAAGCTCTGTCTGATCCAGGCTGCGGCCCCTGGAGTCGAGGCGGCGATCGACCCGCTTGCCGACGGAATCGACCTGGAGCCGTTTCTGGTCGTGCTGCGTGATCCGGCCATCCTCAAGGTTTTCCATGCCGCCCGCCAGGACGTGGAGATCTTCAACAACCTGTCCGCGATGCCGACGCCGCTGTTCGACACGCAGGTGGCCGGCATGGCCGCCGGCTTCGGTGAGCAGATCGCCTATGACGCTCTCGTCCGGCAAATGCTCAAGATCGAACTCGACAAGTCCAGCCGCTTCACCGATTGGGCGCGGCGGCCCTTGTCGGACAACCAGCTGACCTACGCGATCGCCGACGTCACCCACCTGGCCGAGCTCTATCCGATGCTGCGCAAGCGGCTGGAAGATGAGGGCCGGTTGGCCTGGGTGACTGATGAAATGGCCAGCCTGAACGACCCGGCCAACTACGACGTCGATCCCGAGAACGCCTGGAAGCGCCTGCGCCCGCGTCGGCACACGTCGAAGTATCTTTCGGTCTATCGCGCCGTGGCCGCTTGGCGTGAACGCACGGCTCAGACCCGCGACCAGCCCCGTGGCCGCATCCTGAAGGACGAGGCGATCGACGAGATCGCCACCCAGGCGCCGACTGACGCTGAACAACTGGACCGCCTGCGCTCAGCGCCCAAGGGCTTTTCCGGTTCGCGTTACGGGCCCGAGTTGCTGTCGGCGATCCGCGAGGCGCTCAAGGACCATGAGGCCTACGCCCCGGTGATCGAGCGCGCGCGCCATGCGCCGTCTCCGGCGGCCGGCGCCGTTGTGGAGCTCCTGAAGGTGCTTCTGAAGGCGCGGGCGGAAGAGGCGGGCGTCGCGTCCAAGCTGATCGCGACGGTGTCGGACCTGGAACTCATCGCCAACAGCGACGAGGCGGCGACCGCCGCCTTGACTGGCTGGCGGCGCGAAGCCTTTGGCGAGGACGCTCTCAAGCTGAAGCGCGGGGAGTTGGCCTTGGTGCTGGACGGCGCTCGTGTGCGCGTCGTTGAGGTCCGCCGGGCGCCTAAGGCGTCGACCTGACCGGCTAGTCGCCCAGCGACAGCTTCAGTCGCAGCGCCTGGGCCAACGCCTGGGCGCGCTTCGCGGTTTGCTCGCCGAGCAGCATGTCTCCATGACCCCCGACAGCGATGAGCCGCAGATGCTGGCCATCGATCACAAGGCGCGACTTCGCAAGCACGGCCGGATTTCGGCCTGAAAGGTCGCAGCCCAGCCGCAACGCCGCCCCGAGCGCGCGGGCACGCTGCTGCATCGCCGGCGTCAGGAGGCGGGCGATCGCCTCGGGTTCGGGGACGGCGGCCTGGCTCGTGTGCCGCGCGAAGAGCGCGAGCGCCAGGAAGGCGCGTTCAGGATGGGTCATGCCGGCGAGGGGCGCACGGATCATCTGTTCGAAGGCGATCTCGCCGCGATGGTCGGGGTGAAGGCGCGATCCCATGTCGGCCAAGCGCGCAGCTGCGGCAAGCAGGCGACCATCGCGTTCACCCAAGACCGGATCGACCAGCAGGGGAGGCAAGCGACCGAACAACGGCTTCAGCCAGGCCTCCAGGGCGGGCCCGAGCGTCTGTTGCGGTCCATTGGGGCTCAGGGCCTCAGCCCCGGCGATCAGCGGGTCCAGGGCGCGAATCTCTGGGGCCATCGCCTCGAATAACTGGCCTTCGCGCAGGCCGAACGCCGAGATAACGACCCGCTGGTAGCCCATTCGCTCAATCAGAACATCGAGGACGAGCGCCGAGTAGGACAGGGTTTCGAACCGCTTTTTCGATAGCCCCTCGATGCCCTCCAGCGACGACTTCGATTGCCGTTGAACGAACCTGGCGACCTCCAGGGCATCAGCCCGGACCATCTCGTACTGGTGCGCGACGCGGAGGGGGTAGCCAGCCATCTGCATGTGCAGCAAGGCCAGGTTGCGCCAGCCGCCGCCGACGGCGTGGAAATCCGCGGCGGCGAAGCGGCCCGCCGTCGGGGCCAGCGCTGCCTCGATACGGCGGCGAATGGGATCAATTTCTAGCGTGCGCGGCGCGCCCAGAGCGAAGGGGCCGAGCGGCAAGGTTACGCTGTCGGGCGTATTGACGGCGTCAGCCGTCGCCGTCTCCAGGCGGATGAGCTCCAGGCTGGAGCCGCCCAGGTCGCCAACGACGCCGCGGCTGTTCGGTTCGCCGGAGATCACGCCAAGCGCGGCGTAGCGGGCTTCTTCCGCGCCCGTCAGCACGCGGATCACGAACCCGGTCTCTTGTTTGACACGTCGCACGAAGAGCGCGCCGTCAGCGGCCTCCCGCACCGCCGCCGTGCCCGCGACCGTGACGGCCAGGTCGTCCCAGCCCTCGACCACCACGCGAAAGCGCCGGAGCGCGGCCATGGCGGTTTCAACCCCGCCGGCGGACAGTCGCCCTGTCTGCAGCAGGTCGCGGCCGAGGCCGGCGAGCGCCTTCTCGTTGTAGACTGTCCAGATCGCGCGGCCTTCCAGCCGGTAGATCACCAGCCGGACAGAGTTGGAGCCGACGTCGATGACCGCCGCATGGCGAACCGCCGTTCGGTCGTGTTTGGCGTTATCCCCTCGGAGCCACATCATCGATCGCGCGCGGCATGTCCTTCACGCGCTGTCCCCGGCCGGACAGGCTTGGATTGGTCATGAAGTAGCCGTGCGCCGAAAAGGCGTCCGGATGGTCCCAGGCCGGATCGCGGACATAGCGGCCTTCGCTATCCAGGGTCCAGCTTTGAGCCTCGTCGCGAAGATTTGCGACCATGATTTGTTGCAGCACCTGCTGGTGCACTGTCGGGTTTTCCACTGGCGCGAGGGACTCGACACGCCGGTCGAGATTGCGCGGCATCCAGTCGGCCGATGAGATGTAGGCCCGCGCCTCCGACGAGGGTAGCGGCGCACCGTTTGCGAAGGCGACGATCCGGCCATGTTCGAGGTAGCGGCCGACGATGCTTTTGACACGAATGGACTCGGAAAGACCTGGCACGCCTGGCCGCAGGCAGCAGATGCCGCGGATGACCAGCTCGATCGGTACGCCAGCTTGGCTAGCCCGGTAGAGGCCGTCGATGATCTCTGGATCAACCAGGGAATTCATCTTGGCCCAAATACCGGACGGCCTGCCGGCGCGAGCACAATCGGCCTCCGCCGCGATCATCCGCAGCAGGTCGCGTTTCATGGTGATCGGCGAGAAGGAGAGCTTCTCCAACGTCTCCGGTTGGGCGTAGCCGGTGATGTAGTTGAAGAGCCTGGCGCTATCGCGGCCCATCGCCGGGTCGGAGGTGAACAGCGACAGGTCGGTGTAGATGCGCGCCGTGACCGGATGATAGTTGCCCGTGCCGAAGTGACAGTAGGTGCGCAGAGCGTCGCCCTCGCGGCGCACGACCATCGATAGCTTGGCGTGGGTCTTGTACTCCACGAAGCCGAAGACGACGTGAACACCGGCCCGCTCCAGATCGCGGGCCCACTTCAGATTGGCTTCCTCGTCGAAGCGAGCCTTTATCTCGACGAGCGCGGTGACGTTCTTGCCGTTGTCCGCTGCTTCAATGAGCGCAGCGATGATCGGGCTGTCCTTGGAGGTGCGGTAAAGCGTCTGCTTGATCGCCACGACATTGGGATCGCGCGCGGCCTGCCGCAGGAACTGCACCACCACGTCGAAGCTCTCGAACGGGTGGTGCACAAGGATGTCCTTCTCACGGATGGCGGCGAAGCAGTCGCCCGCATGATCACGGATCCGCTCGGGGAAGCGCGGTTCGAAAGGCGGGAACTTCAGATCGGCGCGATCGGCGGGGATCAGCTGGCTAAGCTCGTCCAGCCCCAGCAGGCCTTCGATCAGGATGATATCTTCGGGCTGGGCGTGCAGGCTTTCAGTGATGAAGGCCCGCAACTCCGTGGTCATGGCTGTTTCGATCTCGACTCGCACGACCGAGCCCATGCGGCGCTGCTTGAGGGCGGCCTCAAATTCGCGGACTAGGTCTTCAGCTTCTTCCTCGACTTCAACGTCGCTGTCACGGATCAGCCGGAAGACGCCGACGTCCTTGATGTCGCAATTGGGAAATAGGCGATCGAGGAAGAGCTGCAGCAGCCCTTCCAGTGAAATAAACCGCCGCTGGCGTTGCGTACGTTCGGGCCCAGTCTGCAACTCCCAGAACCGTGCGACCTGGGCCGGAATCGGCACCAAGGCGTAGAGCGTGCGTCGGTCGGCGTGACGGCGCAGCTTCATCACCAGGGAGAACGCGAGGTTTGGGATAAAGGGGAAGGGGTGCGCCGGATCGATAGCGAGGGGGGTGAGCACAGGAAAGATCTGGCTGAGGAAGGTTTCCTCCAGCGTGGCCTTCTCCGTGGCGGACACGTCCTGCGCGGCCACGACATGCAGTCGTTCACCTGCAAGTTCGCTGCAGAGGGCGCGCCAGCGCGCCTGCTGGTCGGCCATCAGGTCCGCGGCCTCGGCGTTCACCCGCGTCAGCTGTTCGGCCGGCGTCAGGCCGTCCTGGCTGAGCACGCGCACGCCTTCTCGAACCTGGGCCTTCAAGCCGGCGACGCGAACCATGTAGAATTCGTCCAGGTTCGCCGCTGAGATGGCCAGGAACCGCAGCTGTTCCAACAGGGGATGGCGCGGATTGTGCGCTTCGCCCAGGACTCGGCGATTGAACGCCAGCCAGGAAAGTTCGCGGTTGAAGAAGCGGCGCGGTGAACTTGCAAGCTCGCTGGCGCTGATTGCGCACGCGTGGCTCCCGCCAGCCGGCTGCGAGGGCGGAGTCGTCTCCTGCGCATTGACCGTGACCAGGGTGTTCATACCGGCTCCATGGCTGCCAGGCGACTAATCCGCCTTTCGCTCAGCGATCTATTCCTCGGAATGATCAAGGAATTGATTCTGATCCTCAAGAATTTGCCGCGCAAGGGCCCGAGAGACGGGACGTGTTTCCTGATCGACTCCTTCATCGAGCCTGCGCACGATTTCACGCGCCTCGGGAATCGACCGGCTCATCCTGCGGAGCAGGTAGGGATAAAGGTCATCAGACGGGCGAATACTCCGTTCACGGAAGAATATTTCGAGTACGCCGCGCAGCACCTCATCGTCCGGCTCTGCGATCTCCGCGACCGGCATGCCGTTCAGCCGCGAACGCAGGTCGGGCAAAGCGCTGGGCCAACTGGCGGGGACTGTGCGCGCGGTGACCAGCAGGCCGCGCTCGGGGCGGGCTGCAAGATTGATTAAATGAAAGAGCGCTTCGTCCGGGAAGCCCTGATCCGCATCTTCAAGCAGCACCGGTCCGGGATGGGCCGCTGCACGATCAAGGTCCGGCGCGGCGAGATCGACCGTCAACGCGCCGGCGCCCGCCGCCCACACGGCGGCGAGATAAGTCTTTCCAACCCCGGCCGGACCGATGAGCGCCAGGCCTCCGCCAGGCCAACGCGGCCAGGCGTCGAGCAGGGCGACCGCCCGAGCGTTGGAAGGCCCGATCAGAAAGCCGTCCCGCGTGGCGGGCGCGGAGGCGGTGAGGGGAAGGCGGAGCTGGCGCGGCACGCCGCCAAGGTAGCAAGATCAGCCGCTGAGGACATCGGCGGGGCCCGAACACTCCCCGCCTTTCACAGATTTCGGCAGATCAGAGAGCTTCGACGGCCTTGGGCTCAGGCCGGATGTCGCGAGCGGCCAATAGGGTCCAGCCGCCTGGCTTGAGCAGTTCGATGGGCGAGAAGCGTATTTTGTAATCCATCTTCTCGGAGCCGCGCACCCAATAGCCGAGATAGACATAGGCCACGCTCGTCACCCTGGCCTGGTTGATATGGTCCAGGATCATGAACGACCCCAGGCTTCGCCGCGCCAGGGTTGGATCATAGAAGCTGTAGACCAGCGACAGGCCATCCTTCATCAGATCGACCAGGGCGCAGCCGACCAGGTCGCCTGGCCCTCCGTCAGCGGACCTTCGGCGATACTCGATCAGATGCGTTCGGACAGCCGTATCCTCGACCATGGCCACATAGTCAGGCCAGGTCATCTCGGCCATGCCGCCCTCGGCGTGACGCGTGGTCAGATAGCGGCGCAGCAAGTCGAACTGTTCGTGGGTCGCCTCGGCCTCAACCAAATGGCGCTCAAGGTCGGCGTTGCGGTTCAACGCCTTGCGCTCCGAGCGTGAAAAAACATAGTCCGCCACGGGAATGCGGGCCGAAAGACAAGCTTGGCAGGACTCGCACGCGGGCCGATAGGCGATGTTCTGCGAACGGCGGAAGCCGACTTCGGTCAGCGAGTCGTTGACGCTCGCCCCGTCCGAGAGCGGCAGATGGGCGAAAACCTTTCGCTCAAACCGATCGGGCAAGTAGGGGCACGGCGTCGGCGCCGTGAGGAAGAACCGAAGCTGCCGCGTAGGAAAATGCTGCGTCACGAATCCCAGTCGCCCTTGAACCTCGGCCGAAAAGACCTTTGTCCCGGCAAGATTAGCAGGCAAGCCGGAGCGGCGCGCAAGAAGTTGTTGGCGTCCGCTGTCTGCGCGCGTCACGGCGCGTGGCGTAGGGCAGGGATGATGGAGATCGAGGCATGAAGACGGCGTTCGTGGGATTGGGCGTGATGGGCTTCCCGATGGCGGGGCATCTGACGCGGGCGGGCCACGAGGTCGGGGTCTTTAATCGCAGTCCGGAAAAGGCGCGACGGTGGTCGGAATTATTTGGCGGACGGGCGTGCTCCACGCTGGCCGAGGCGGCGGCGGACGTCGAACTGTTGGCGCTCTGCGTAGGCGATGACGACGATGTACGCGCTGTGGTCGAGGCCACCCTCGAAGCCTTGGCGCCCGGCGCCGTGATCGTGGATCACACGACGACCTCAGCGTCGGTGGCGCGGGAGATGGCCGAACGGGCTGCGGCGACGGGGCGGTTTTTCATCGACGCGCCGGTCTCCGGCGGACAGGCTGGCGCTGAAAGCGGCCAACTTTCCATCATGTGCGGCGGCCCCAATGAAGCGTTCGTTCGGGTTGTCTCGGTGATCGGGGCCTACGCCAAGTCAGTGAAGTTGATGGGCGGGTCTGGATCGGGCCAACTCACCAAGATGGCCAATCAGATCTGCATAGCCGGTATTGTTCAAGGACTATCTGAATCCTTGCACTTTGTCAGAAGATCCGGACTGGACCCCGAGGCTGTTCTGGAAGCGATCTCTAAGGGCGCCGCGCAGTCTTGGCAGATGGAGAATCGCTGGGGGACGATGGCCCAAGGCCAGTTCAACTTCGGCTTCGCGGTTGACTGGATGTTGAAGGACCTTGGGCTGGTCCTCGACGAGGCCGCTCGCAATGGATCGAATCTCGAAATGACCAGTCTTATCAGAGACTTCTACGTAGACGTTCGGGGTATGGGCGGGGGGCGGTGGGACACTTCAAGCTTGGTTGCAAGGCTGGAAAAGCCGTCAGATGCGTAATTCGCTTTCCTAAGCAATTGCCAAACGGCTCGCGGGATATATTGTGAGGCGGACCGAAGCCGACAGAGCAGCGGCGGTTCGGGATTTGGGAGAGAGATTATGGGACTTGAACTCGAGAAAGACACGCGCAGCCGCGGTCTGACTGAAGAAGGCATTATTCACATTCCGGGCATCTACAGCCGCTACGTTCGCCTCGCGAGCGGCGCGCGCGCCCACTACGTCACCAGCGGCGAAAGCGGCCCGGCCGTGATCCTGCTGCATGGCGGCATCGAAGGTTCGTCGGGCACCGCCGGCTTCCGCTTCATGATGACCTTCCTGGGTGAGAACGGCTTCCGCGTTTACGCGCCGGACCGTCCGGGGTTCGGCAAGGCCGACACGAGCAAGGTCGAGTACCTCGACGCGAGCCCGAAGGCTCAGGTTGATTTCGTCAAGGAATTCGCCGACGCGCTTTGCCTCGACAAGTTCCACCTTTCGGGGAACTCGGCGGGCTGCATGGTTTCGGCGAACTTCGTCGTCAGCCACCCCGAGCGGGTGCTGAGCGTGGCCTTCATCGCCGGCGGTCTCGGCGACATCAATGAAAAGCCCCGCCTGATGCCTTCGGAAGGCAAGTTCACCCCGAATCCGGCCTACGTGAACCCGCCTTTCGACGGCACCAATGAATCCATGAAGAACCTCATGGACGGCATCATTTATGAAGCCAAGGCGATCTGGCCGGAGCTGATCACCATGCGTGTCAACGACGCGCTGGAACAACGTCGCGCCCGTGAAGCGGCTGGCGTGGAACGCTGGGGTCCCGGTTCCAAGCAAACGCCCGACCAGCTGCAGGTCTTCTCGACGAAAGGCCGCCTCGATAAGCTGACGATGCCGATGATCTATCTCTACGGCCTGCAGGACGTGCTGTCGGTCGTCGAAAACGGCTTCAACCAGGAAGACGTGGCTCCGAACATCCAGTTCTTCTATCCGGACGAATGCGGTCACCAAGGCCAGACCGATCAGCCCGACATGCACAACCAAGTGTTCCTGGAATTCTTCCGCGAGGGCAAGGTCAGCTGGGAATCGGCGAAGTGGGCGGGTGTTTCGCGTCGCCGTCCGATCAACCCGAAGCTCGTCGAAGAACCCGCGGGCGGTTTCCCGTCGGTGATCCGTGAAGCCTACGTCGACACCCCGACCCTGCGCGCTGCGCTGGGTTCGTCGGTGAAGACGCCGGAACCGGCGGAATAAGGGACTTCAGATCAGGGCATCCCGGTTCACCTGGACGCCCATGGTTTGGCGAGGGCTCCCGAGAGGGAGCCCTTTTCCGTTTCAGGCGCCGAGCATCCGGGCGGCTCGCGGGGCGAAATAGGTGAGCACGCCAGCAGCCCCGGCGCGCTTGAAGGCCGAAAGGCTCTCCAGGATCACCCGCTCTTCATCCAGCCAGCCATTCTGGGCGGCAGCCATCAGCATCGCGTACTCGCCCGAAACCTGGAACGCGAAAGTCGGCACGGCGAAAGCCTCACTGACGCGCTGAACAATATCCAAATAGGGCATACCTGGCTTGACCATGACCATGTCGGCTCCCTCGGCGATGTCTAGGGCGACTTCGCGCAAGGCCTCATTCGTGTTGGCCGGGTCCATCTGGTAGGTCTTTTTGTCTGCGGGATTTTCCACCGAGCCTGTGCCCAGCTTTCCCGAACCGATGGCGTCGCGGTAAGGGCCATAGAAGCCGGAGGCGTATTTCGCCGCGTAGGACATGATCATCACGTCGGTGTGCCCCTCGGCCTCGAGGGCCTGGCGCAGCGCGCCGACGCGGCCATCCATCATGTCGGACGGCGCAAGGACATCGGCGCCCGCGCGGGCTTGCATCAGCGCCTGCGCGACCAAGCGCTCGACCGTGGCCTCGTTGAGAATGCGACCGTTCTCGATGACCCCGTCGTGACCGTGATCGGTAAACGGATCCAGCGCCACGTCGCAGATTACGCCTACTTCCGGGGCGGCGTCCTTGATGGCCGCCACGGCGCGCGCGACCAGATTCTCAGGATCGGCGGCGTGGGCGCCTAAAGCGTCCTTGTGCACGCCGTCAATGAACGGGAAGACCGCCAGGGCAGGGATACCCAGAGCGCGCGCCTCACGGGCCGCCGCGGCAAGGTCGGGGATCGACAGCCGCGACATACCCGGCATCGAGGCGACCGGGACCTTGCCCTCGCCGTCGTGGACCACGACCGACCAGATCAGGTCGGCCGGCGTCAGCGTCGTTTCGCGCACTAGCCGGCGGATCCAGTCGGCCTGCCGCAGGCGGCGCATGCGAAGGGCGGGGAAGGGGGCGAGGGGCGCGCGTGTCATTGCCGCCGATTGAACCTACCTTGATCAGGCGTCAAGGTTGACCGCGGCGCGTCGGGCGGCGAAGCGTTGCGTCATGAGTCCGTCGTCTGAACCCGAAGTCATCGCCACGGTGGAGGGGCGCGCGGGCCGGATCCGCCTGAATCGTCCACGCGCGCTGAACGCCCTGACCCTCGCGATGACGCTGGCCATCACCCGAGCGCTGCTCGCCTGGCGTGACGACCCGGCGATCCAGGTGGTCATGATCGATCACATGGGCGAGCGGGGCTTTTGCGCCGGCGGCGATATCCGCGCCTTGGCCCTGCGTAGCGGCGGCCGCGATGCGGTTCGCGCCTTTTTCCTGCACGAATATCGGCTGAACCACCTGATCTTCACCTACCCCAAGCCGGTGGTGACTTTCATGGACGGAGTGACCATGGGCGGCGGGGCGGGGCTCGCCATGCCCAGCCGCTTCCGGGTGGCGACAGAGGCTTGCTTATTCGCCATGCCGGAAACCGCCATTGGCTTCTTCCCAGACGTGGGCGCCGGGTGGTTCCTGCCGAGGTTGCCGGGGCGGACCGGCTACTGGCTGGCGCTGACGTCCGCCCGGCTGGGCGCCGCTGATTGTCTGCACCTCGGGATCGCGACGCACTACATGCCGGCCACCGCACTCGACGCCCTGAAGGCGGCGATCATCGCTGGCCCGGAGAGTCCCGGCGTCATCCTGGGCCGTCGCGCCGAGGACGCGGGCGCCGCGCCAATCAGGCCAGTGGAGCGCGATATTGACCGCGCCTTCGATCAGCCCACCATCGAAGCCATCCTCGCTGCCTTGCCGGCGCAAAAATGGGGGCGGGCTCAGGCCGAGGCGATCGCCGGACGGTCGCCGTTCAGCTTGAAGGTCACACTGCGCCGGATGCGGATCGGCGAGGGCCAGGCTAGTTTCGCTGAGGTGATGGCGACCGACTATCGCTGCGCCCTGCGGCTCGCGAGCCGCCACGACTTTGCAGAAGGCGTGCGTGCGGTCATCGTCGACAAGGACAATCGCCCGGCGTGGCGCCCCGCCGACTTGGCCTTGGTGAGCGACCACGAGGTCGCGTCGATTTTCGCGAACCTGCCTTCCTCCGAAGAGTGGACGGCACTACCGTGATCTTTCAGGCGAAATCGCCCGTTCTGGGAGGAACGACCATGATAAAGACCAAGTTGATGCTGGCCGCCGGGGTGGTCTCGCTGCTCTGCGCGGGCCCCACTGTCGCCCACGAACCTGCAGCCTACGCCGCTGTTGTCGCCGAAGGTAGCCGGCCTGACGCCGACAAGGCCCGCGACGCCGCCCGCAAGCCTGCTGAAATGCTGGCCTTCGCCAATGTCCATCCCGGCGAAGTTGTCGTCGAGTTGCTGCCTGGCGGGGGTTACTTCACCCGCCTGCTGTCCAAGGCGGTATCGCCCACGGGCAAGGTATTCGCCGTCGTGACAGCGCAGCAGGACACGCCGGAAAAGCCCGCCGGGGTCCGCGCGATCGCCGCCGCGCCGGGCTACGCCAACGTATCCGTGCTTGTGGCCGATTTCCAGACCATGGCGCCGCCGCAGAAGGCTGATCTCGTCTGGACCTCGCAGAATTATCACGACCTGCATCTGACCCGCCTGAACCTCGACGTCGCCAAGGTGAATAAGGCGGTCTTCGATGCGCTGAAGCCGGGCGGACGCTACGTGATCGTGGACCATGCGGCGCCGGCGGGCACGGCGGTCGATGCAGCCAACACTGTCCATCGAATCGACCCCGCAGTCGTACGCAAGGAAGTCGAAGCGGCGGGTTTCATTTTCGTGGCTGAAAGCGACGTTCTGCGCAATCCCGCAGATGACTACGCCAAGTCCGTTTTCGACCCGGCGCTTCGCGGTCACACCGACCAATTCGTGCTCAAATTCCGTAAGCCGGGCTAAGGCGCAACCGGACAAGTTTTGTGTTCAATTGCAACGCTCCAGGGGCGTAGTCGCGTAGGAGCCGGCGGGCTTATGGACATCCCTTCCACGGGGTGCGAAAAGCCCGCGAATTGAGTGGGGCCGGGCGCGCGTGCGAGTGGGTCGATGCGCGCGCTCGGTGATAGGTCGATGGATTACGCAAAGGCGGGCTACCGGGACGCATTCTGCAATGCGCTGGAAGCTGTGCGCGGCGAAGGCCGCTATCGGGTGTTTGCCGATCTGAAGCGCCACCGCGGCGCCTTTCCGCACGCCACCTGGACGCGCGAAGACGGCACGACGGCGGACGTGGTCGTCTGGTGCTCGAACGACTATCTGGGTCAGGGGCAAAACCCCGTCGTGCTTGACGCGATGAAGACGGCGATCGACGAGGCCGGATCGGGCTCGGGTGGCACGCGCAACATCTCCGGCACTACCCACTACCATGTCGAGTTGGAGAACGAGCTCGCCGACTTGCACGGCAAGGAAGCCGCCTTGTTGTTCACCTCGGGCTATGTGTCGAACGAGGCGTCACTGTCGACGCTCTACAAGATCCTACCCGGGCTGATCATCTTCTCCGACGCCCAGAACCACAATTCGATGATCTCGGGCATCCGCGCCGCCGGCCGCGAACAGCGCCGTGTTTTCCGTCACAACGACCTGGCCCACCTCGAGGAGCTGCTGGCCGGCGCGCCGGCCCAGGCGCCGAAGCTGGTGGCGTTCGAAAGCGTCTATTCGATGGACGGTGATATCGCTGACCTTCGTGCGACCGTCGACCTCGCCAAGAAGTACGGCGCCATGACCTACATCGATGAGGTCCATGCGGTCGGCATGTATGGCCCGCGTGGCGCCGGCGTGGCTGAACGCGACGGCGTCATGTCCGAGATCGATATCATCGAAGGCACTCTCGGCAAGGCGTTCGGCGTGATGGGCGGCTATATCGCCGCCGACGCTGTGATCGTTGACGCGATCCGCAGCTATGCCGACGGCTTCATCTTCACGACGTCCCTGCCGCCCGCGCTGGCGGCCGGAGCCGCGGCCTCAATCCGATATCTCAAAGAACATGACGAGGTCCGCCAGGCCCACCAGGCCCGCGCAGCGACCTTGAAGGCGCGGATGAAGGCGGCTGGTCTGCCGGTCATGGAGACCTCTGTCAGCCACATCGTGCCGCTGCTGGTGGGCGACGCGGTTCACTGCAAGATGGTCTCGGACTATTTGCTGAGCGACTTCGGGATCTACGTCCAGCCGATCAATTACCCGACGGTCGCGCGGGGCACGGAGCGCCTGCGTTTCACGCCATCTCCGGCGCACGATGACAGGATGATGGATGACCTAATCCGTGCGCTGGAAGCCCTTTGGGCCCATTGCAACATCGCCCGTGTCGGCGGCGTCGCCGCGTAGGGCGCTCTCGAAATTCCCTAGAACTCTACGTCGAGCTCTTCGACCTCATCGGGTTCGGTCAGGGCCAGCTCGGTCCATTCGCGCATGTAGGGCAAGGCGAGGATGCGGTCGCGGTAAGCGGCGCAAGCCCCATCAAGGGCCACGTCGTAGGTCGCGAAGCGTGTGCAGACAGGCGCGTACATAGCGTCGGCTACGGTGAGTTCGCCGAAAAGGAACGGCCCCGCGGAGGCCTCCAGGCACTGCCGCCAGATGGCGGTGACCCGATCCACGTCGGATTGGGCGCCGGCCCAGACCTTGAAGCCCGGGTGATGCGCCTTCAGGTTCATCGGCAGGGCGGCGCGCAGGTTGGCGAAGCCGGAATGCATCTCGCCGCAGATGGCGCGACAGAAGGCCCGTTCCGCGGGATCAGCGGGCCATAGGCCCGCCTCCGGCAGTATCTCATTGAGATATTCAGCGATGGCCAGTGTGTCCCAGACGCGCACGCCCGCATTCGACAGGCACGGCGTCAGGAAGGATGGCGAGAGCAACAGAAGTTCAGCGCGCGCCGAGGCGTCGTCCAGCGGCACGGCGACGGTCTCGAACTCGAGCCCAGCGAACTTGCACAGCAACCAGCCCCGCAGGGACCAGGAAGAATAGTTGCGGCTCGAGATGGTGAGCGCGGCCGTGGCCATGACTGTCGCGGTTCCCTTGGCCTTGGTATTGAGCCCTGAGGCTAGGGCCAACCGGCGCGTTAGGCGCGGCCTCGGTCTAAAGGGGTCAGAGCTTTCCCGCGCATGATGCAATTTTGGGCGCCGCATCTCCGTATGCGGCTCAGCGGGTCATGGCGCTGGCCGCGGCGAGCGGCTTAGCCGTGAGTTGCTGCGATGCAGTATCGCGCCTACCAGGCCCATGCCGACTTGCTGGCCGCCGCCCGCCTGGCCGCGGACGTCGCCGGCATGTCGCTTGCTTTGACCCCACCCTGGTTTCGTCAGACCCCTGGCGTGGCCCAGGTGCGGGCGGGCTGGGAGATGCTGAGCCGGGCGGGCCTGACGCATCGGCGCCCGGACTATGGCTTCACGACCATTCGCGTTGACGGTGAGGACCGGCCGGTCATTGAGGAGGTGGTGCTGAGCGCACCCTTCGGCGACCTCGTGCGCTTCGCCAAGGCCGGCGCGCCGGAGCAGCCCCGTGTGTTGGTTGTGGCGCCCCTGTCGGGCCACTTCGCGACCCTCCTGCGTGGCACGATTGAGACCTTGCTGCCCGACAATGATGTCTACATCACCGACTGGAAGAACGCCCGCGACGTACCGTTGTCGTCTGGCGTCTTCGGCTTCGACGATTATGTCGCCTATGTGATCGATTTCCTCGCGGCCATGGGTCCGGGCGGCCATCTGCTCGCCGTCTGCCAACCATGCGCCCATGCATTGGCCGCGGTGGCCTTGATGGCCGAAGACGACCATCCGGCGACGCCAGCCTCCATGACCCTGATGGCTGGGCCAGTGGACACACGGATCAATCCCACCAGGGTCAACGAGCTCGCCGCGGCGCGGCCGCTTGAATGGTTCGAACGCGAGCTCATCGCCATAACGCCCGACCGCTACGCCGGAGCCGGACGCAAGGTCTATCCGGGCTTCATCCAGCTTTCCGCCTTCATGCTGATGAACTTGCACCGTCATGTCAGCGGCCATGTCGACATGTACAGCCATCTGGCTGCCAGCCGAGAGGCGGAAGCCGAAAGCGCCAAGGTCTTCTACGATGAGTATTTCGCGGTTCTGGATCTCACCGCCGAGTTCTATCTGGAGACTGTCGGCAGGATCTTCCAGCAGAATCAGTTGGCCAAGGGAGAGCTCACGGTCCGCAATCGCTTGGTTAATCCGGCGGCGATCCGCAAGACCGCGCTATTCACTGTTGAAGGCGAGCGTGACGACATCTGCGCCGTCGGCCAGACTGTGGCGGCCCATGATTTGTGCAGCGGAATCTACGCCAATCGCAAGCGGCACCACATGCAACCGGGCGTTGGCCACTACGGCGTCTTCTCCGGTCGCAAGTGGCAGAACCAAGTCTATCCGCTGGTGCGCAACATGATCTTGGCGACGAGCTGATAACTATTTGCCGCGGCGGACGCCCCGGCCCAGCCCTATCTGCTTGGCGAAGTCGGAACGGCGCGCGGCATAGGCGGGTGCGACCATCGGATAGTCGGCGGGAAGTCCCCAGCGGCGGCGGTAATCGTCAGGGCTCATGTCGTAACGTGACCGTAGGTACCGCTTGAGCATCTTCAGTCGCTTACCGTCCTCGAGGCAGACGATGAAGTCGTGCTGAATGGACCGGCTGATTGGCACGGCTGGCTTCGGGCGCTCTTCTGGCGCCGGCGCGGCGTTCTGGGCGAGTGTCTCGAGCGCGCTATGAACCGTCCGGATCAAGTCTGGGATAGCCTCTGCGCCGATGGGATTGCGGGTGACGTAGGCCGCGACGATGTCAGCGCCCAGCCGGAGGAGTGATTCCCCCGCGCGTTCATTGCGATCGGCTTCGCCGCTCATCGATATCCCCCTGGTGACGCAATTGCGCTTCAGGAGATAACGCGTCGCAAAGGCGATTGGTTCCGACGACTGCGCTTTGAAACACCAGTCGTTGGATCGGCGCGCGCTTGCGAGTAAAGAACGCGCTTCCTGGCCCTGTCATTCTCCGAAAGGCGCTCCTTTGACCATTGAAGCCCAAACCAAGCCTGCCGCTACCGCCGACTTCTTCGCCCGCAGCGTGGCAGAGACCGATCCGGAGCTGGCCAAGGTTTTGGGTGGTGAACTCAAGCGTCAACAGGATCAGATTGAGCTGATCGCCTCAGAAAACATCGTCTCGCGCGCAGTCCTGGAGGCTCAGGGCTCGGTCCTGACAAATAAGTACGCCGAAGGTTATCCGGGCAAACGCTATTACGGAGGTTGCGAGGTCGTCGATATCGCCGAGACCCTGGCGATCGAGCGGGCCAAAGAGCTGTTCGGCTGCGACTTCGCCAACGTCCAGCCGCACTCCGGCAGCCAGGCGAATCAGGCGGTGTTCATGGCGACCATGACGCCGGGCGACACCTTCATGGGCATGAACCTGGCCGCCGGCGGGCACCTGACGCACGGCATGGCGATCAACCAGTCGGGCAAGTGGTTCCGACCCGTGGCCTATGGCGTGCGGCCGCAGGACCACCTGATCGACTACGACCAGGCTGAAGAAGTCGCCCTGGCGGAGAAGCCAAAGGTGATCATCGCAGGCGGCTCGGCCTATTCGCGCAAGATCGACTTCGCCCGGTTCCGCGAGATCGCCGACAAGGTCGACGCCATCCTGATGTGCGACATCGCCCACTATGCGGGCCTGGTGGCGGCCGGCGTCTACCCGAGCCCGTTCCCGCATGCTCACGTGGTGACGACGACGACGCACAAGACCCTGCGCGGCCCCCGCGGCGGCCTGATCATGACCAATGACGCCAAGCTGGCGCGCAAGATCAACAGCGCGATCTTCCCCGGCCTCCAGGGCGGGCCGCTGATGCATGTGATCGCCGCCAAGGCCGTGGCCTTCGGCGAAGCGCTGAAGCCGGAGTTCAAGATCTATGCGCGCAACGTCATCGAGAACGCCCGCGCGCTGGCCGATTCGCTGCAGAGCGCCGGCTTCAAGATCGTCTCCAACGGCACCGACAGCCACGTCATGCTTGTGGACCTGACGCCCAAACGGGTCACCGGCGCCGATGCGGAGATTGCGCTGGAGCGGGCTGGCATCACCACAAATAAGAACGGCATTCCATTTGACCCGCTGCCGCCGGTGCAGACCTCGGGCCTGCGGGTCGGCTCGCCCGCAGGGACGACACGCGGCTTTACGCCCACTGAATTCCGTCAAATCGGAACCTGGATCGGCGAGGTTCTGGACGGTGTGGCCGCGGGCGGCGACAATTCCGCCATCGAACAAAAGGTCCGCGGCGAAGTTCTGGCTATGACGGCGCGCTTTCCTATCTACAAATAGATACGAAAGTCGCCTTGGGGGCCTGATCTTGCGTTGCCCGTTCTGCAACCACGCCGAAAGCCAGGTTAAGGACAGCCGTCCGTCGGAAGACGGCGCGGCTATTCGGCGGCGTCGCTCTTGCCCGGAATGCGGCGGCCGGTTCACGACCTTCGAGCGGGTGCAACTGCGCGAGCTTACGATCGTCAAGCGCTCGGGCCGACGCACGCCCTTTGATCGTGACAAGCTCGCCCGCTCGGTCTCCATCGCGATGCGCAAGCGGCCGATCGAGCCGGAGAGGGTGGAGCGGATGATCTCGACCATCGCTCGCGAGTTGGAAAGCATAGGCGAGACGGAGTTGCCGTCGTCGACCGTCGGCGAGTTGGTCATGAAGCAGCTGAAGGCCCTCGACGACGTGGCCTATGTTCGTTACGCCTCGGTCTATCGCGACTTCCGCGAGACCGAGGACTTTGCGCGGTTCTTGGGCGAGGAAGGCCTGAGCGAGCCCGAAGGACGTTAGGCCGTGGGCCACGTCACTTTGAAGCTGGCGACTTCACTCGACGCGCGGATCGCGACGGCATCCGGCGAAAGCCGCTGGATCACCGGTGAGGCGGCGCGCGAAGCGGTCCATCGCCTCCGAGCCGACCACGATGCGGTCGTCATCGGCATCGAGACCGCACTCGCGGACGATCCTGAGCTCACCGTGCGCCTGGCTGGGCACAACGGACCCCAGCCGGCGCGAGTCATCCTGGACAGCCGACAACGCCTCAATCCGGAAAGTCGGCTCGCCCGAACCGCGCGCGACATTCCAACCTATGTGGTCGCTACCGGCGAGCCTGACGCCACGCTCGTAGCGCTGGGCGTCCGTGTCCTGACCGTGCGCGCTATTGGCGAGGACCGCCCGGAGTTGCAGGCTGTCGTTGACGCCTTGGCGGTCGAGGGCCTGGCCTGGCTGTTCGTCGAAGGCGGCGGGCAGGTCGCGGGCAGCTTCTTGCGCTGCGGACTGGTTGACGCCCTGGAGTGGTTTCGAGCCCCCTTGGTCATCGGCGGTGAAGGCCGGCCTGCCGTGGGCGCATTGGGGTTGAAGAGCCTGGCCTCCTCGCCGATATTTCATCGCACTTCAGTCGAGGTCTTGGGCGAAGATCTTTGGGAACGTTACAAAAAGGCAGGATGAATGTTCACCGGCATCATCACTGACGTCGGCCGTGTGCGCGCGATCCGTCAAACAGATCGCGACCGACGGTTCGAGGTCGAAACGGACTTCGATCTCAGCACCCTGGATATCGGGGCGTCGGTCAGCCATGCCGGTTGCTGCCTGACAATCGTCGAAAAGGGCGCGGGCTGGTTTGCAGTTGAGGTTTCTGGTGAAACCCTTTCAAAAACTACACTTTCCAACTGGGAGGAAGGTGGCCGCGTAAATCTTGAGCGCGCCGCGCGCGTCGGCGACGAGTTGGGCGGACACATCGTCTCTGGACATGTTGATGGCGTCGGCGAGGTGCTGTCAGTGGAGAGCGAAGGCGGCTCGCACCGCATCCGCATCCGCGCCCCGCAGCCTTTGCACCGCTACATCGCGCCGAAGGGCTCCATCACCGTCGAGGGCGTATCCCTGACGGTGAACGAGGTCGATGAAGACGTTTTCGGCGTGAACCTGATTCCGCACACCTGGGATGTGACCACGCTCGGAACGCTCGTTCCAGGCGCGCAGGTTAATCTGGAGATCGACATGCTCGCGCGCTATCTCGCCCGGTGGCGCGAAACGGCGTAGACGAACGGCCGACCAATCCCAAAATCAGGCGAGTTTCCATGAGCGACGACAAGATCCGCATCCTGATCGTGGAGGCGCGCTTCTACTCCGATCTGGCCGACGCCCTGTTGCAAGGGGCTATCGACGTGCTGGCGGCCCACGGCGCCGAGTTCGACATTGTCACAGTGCCCGGCGCGCTCGAAATCCCCGGCGCCATCGCCATGGCTGCAGCCGGCGCCCAGCCCTACGACGGCTATGTCGGCCTGGGCGTGGTGATCCGCGGCGAGACCTACCACTTCGACGTGGTCTCCAACGAATCCGCCCGGGGCATCATGAACCTCACCACGAGCCAGCAACTATGCATCGGCAATGGCGTGCTGACGGTCGAGGACGAAGAGCAGGCCTGGGCGCGGGCGCGCTCCAGCGAAGGCGACAAAGGCGGCGGGGCGGCCCGCGCGGCGCTCACCATGGTCGCGCTCAAGCAGCAATTGGCCCAGGCGTGAGCAGCGCCAACCAGGCCCGCACCGTCGCGCGTCTGGCGGCGGCGCAGGCGCTCTACCAGATGGAAGTCTCGAGCGTCGGCGTCGAGGCGGTTATCCGTGAGTTCAGCGACCACCGCTTCGATCGTGCGCTCTCGGGCGAGGAGGGCGAGGACGCGCCCCTGGCCGGCGCTGACGAACCCTTCTTCGCCGGCCTTGTGCGCGGCGTCGTAGCCAACCAGGCCAAGATCGATCAGGCGGTCATCAAGCGACTGGCTGAAAACTGGAAGCTCGACCGCATCGACGCGACGGTGCGCGCCATCCTGCGCGCCGGCGCCTTTGAGCTCATGAATCGTCCGGATGTGCCGACGGAGGTCGTGATCGACGAATATGTCGAGCTGACCAAGTCTTTCTTCGAAGGGCCCGAACCCGGCTTCGTTAACGGCGCCCTCGATGGCGTGGCCCGGGATGTCCGGCGCTGAGGACGACGACCTGGACCGTGAATTTGGCGAGATCGCCCGCCTGTTCCGGCCGCTCGCCCGCGGCGCGCCTGGCGCTTTCGATCTGAAGGACGACGCTGCGGTCATCAGCGGCCGGCCGGGTTACGACCTCGTCGTGACCAAGGACGCCATTGTTGAAGGCGTCCACTTTCCTGTGGGTGAAGACCCGGCCCTGGTTGCGCGCAAGCTCTTACGGGTGAACCTGTCCGACCTCGCGGCTAAGGGGGCTGAGCCCTTCGCCTGTTTCCTGGCGGTCGCCTGGCCGAAGGGATTTTCGGCCGCAGCGCGCGCCGCCTTCGCCAGCGGCTTTGGTGAGGATCTTAAACGTTACGATGTCGCCCTCATGGGCGGCGATACGGTCTCGACGTCCGGACCTCTAACGGCCAGCCTCACAGCGATGGGCTGGGTTCCTGAAGGCGGCATGGTGCGTCGTGGCGGCGCGCAGATCGGCGACCTTTTGATGGTGAGCGGAACGATCGGTGACGGCTTCCTCGGCCTGGCGGCGGCGCGCGGCGAAATCACCGACGACGGCTATCTGACCGGCCGCTACCGCCTGCCGACGCCCCGGCTGGATCTCACAGAATCGCTGCGAGCGGACGCCCATGCGGCGGCGGATGTTTCCGACGGCCTGATCGCCGACGCAGGCCACATAGGCGAAGCCAGCGGCTTGGGCGTCCGGATCGATCTGGAAAGGACGCCCCTGTCGGCGGCCGCGCGGACTTGGCTTGCCGGTCAGTCGGACCGGGCCGCGGGCCTGCTCGCTCTGGCGTCCGGCGGCGATGACTATGAGATCGTCTGCGCTGGGCCTGTGACCCTCGAGGGCTTCACAGTGATCGGCGAGGTGATCGCGGCGGGGCGCGACGTTCGGCTTGATGGCGAGGCCATCGCAGTTGGCGCCGGCGGGTGGCGCCACCTCTAGACGTCGAAACGCACCGTCGAGCGGCCGAAGTCGAGGGTGACGCAGGAGAACTGGCGCAGCAGGTCCATGCCCAGGATGAGGGCGGGGCGGTCGTCGAGGTCCCACAGTTTGAAGATGTGCATGTTCACGTGGGCCGCCGGCACATTGCCCAGTTGCAGGCCGCCTAGCCGCAAGAACGGCAGATAGATCATCTGGCCGCGAAAGCTTTCGCCGGCGAGCGTCTCCAGGCCGATCATCTGCCGGCGCTCGTAGGTGTTGACCTTGGCGTCGACGATAGCGCGCAAGGCGTCGTTGCAGATGGTGATCTCCGAGCCTGAATCGATCATCGCGCTGATGCGGGTGGGGTTCATATCGGCGTCGACGATCGTCAGCTGGCCATGACGGCGGCGTGCGCCGACGACGATTTGGCCCTCCTTGCTCTGGTCCGTCCGCGACTTGCCGATCTCCACGGACTTCGACTTGAAATCCAAAGCGAGGCGCTGGCCCTTCAGCCAATCGACGCCAAGGACGCCGCTCTGGTCGCCGCTCCACAGGGGCAGCGACGGCGCTTTCACCGAGCGTCGGTTGCGGGCGCCGACCTGCAAGCGGTCAATCACGACGCTGGGCCGGAGCTTGGCGCCCACCGCGGTATGCACCCGGGTCACCGGTCCAGCCTGCAACTGCAGGTCGGCGGCCAGGCGAGTCGAGACGCAGGAGACGTTCGAGCCCGTGTCGATGAGGAAGGGGTAGGGGCCGGCGCCGTTGATGGTCACCGGCGCGGTCATGTGGTCGTGCTGGTCGAAGGCGACGTCGAGGCGCGTGTCAGGATCAGTCAGAGTGTCCGGCGCCTCGATCTCGGGGGCGCGGGCGACGGACGGCTGAGCCCAGGCCTTCGTAGCGCCGGCTGACGCCAGTCCCGCCAGGAGCAGCGCGCGCCTTTTCGCGTCCATCGTCCGAACCCTCCCTTATCTTGGCAGGACGATAACATCGATCTTTGAATTGGGTCGTGGAATTGGGTGCTAGGCGGCGGGCTCGGACTTACCGTTGTAATTGTCTTCGTAGGTGATCTGGCCGGCGGCGTTGAACTTCACGATATCGCACCAGGGCGTCACCAGCTTCTGGCCGCTTTCCGGATCGACGGTGTGCATGGTGAAGGTGAAGACCACCGTGTCGCCAGCGTCGAAGATCTCGTCGATTTCGGCGCGGGCGGGGTTAGGCGAGGACATGCCCTTGGCGAACATCGCGCGCACGTCGTCGACGCCAGTGATCGTCGTCCCGCGTGTCCGGTTGATGAAGACGATGTCGGGCGAATAGCCCGCCGTCGCGAGGTCCAGGTCCCGGGCATTGTAGGCGTCAAACAGATGGGTGATGGCGGTCTGAACATTCTTTGACGGCATGGATGTCGCCTCCGTTGTTTTGCCGCCACCATTCGCCCCTTCCGCGCCATGTTCAAGCCGCCGCGCCGCAGTTGCGCCCGCGCGGCGATTAGGTCAGGCTCGCCACGCCGCCAAGGGACGCGTCAGTTGTCTCAATGGGGCTGGGAGAAAACGTTCGGGGCGGGGATTTGTGTCGGAGTCCGTGCTTTACGGACTGCTGGCGCGCCGCCGCGGTAACGCATGAAGGGTGCGCCTAAAAATGGATTCCACTTTGTTGCTGGTGATTGTCGCCGGCCTGCTGGCGGTGCTGTACGGCGCCGTCCAGGCCGGTGTGTTGCTGAAAGCGTCTCCGGGCAACGCCCGGATGCAGGAAATCGCCGCGGCGATTCAGGAAGGGGCTCAGGCCTATCTGAAGCGGCAGTATACGGCGATCGCCCTGGTCGGCGTGGTCGTGCTGATCGCGCTGTTTCTACTGTTGGGCGTCTATTCGGCGGTCGGCTTCCTGATCGGTTCGGTCCTGTCCGGCGCTGCGGGCTTCGCAGGCATGTTAATCTCGGTGCGCGCCAATGTCCGCACCGCCCAGGCCTCGTCCGAGGGCCTCGCCAAGGGGCTCAAAATGGCCTTCACCTCCGGCGCCATCACAGGCCTGCTGGTGGCGGGCTTCGCTCTGGTCGGGGTCGCCGGCTACTACGCCTACCTGACCGGTCCTGGCGGCTTCGAGCCAGCGGAGCGCCACGTCATCGACGGCCTGGTCAGTCTGGGTTTCGGCGCCTCGCTGATTTCCATTTTCGCCCGTCTAGGCGGTGGCATCTTCACCAAGGGCGCTGACGTCGGCGGTGACATGGTCGGAAAGGTCGAGGCCGGCATTCCGGAAGACGACCCGCGCAACGCGGCGACCATCGCCGACAACGTCGGCGACAACGTGGGTGACTGCGCGGGCATGGCCGCCGACCTGTTCGAGACCTACGCTGTGACCACCGTCGCCACCATGGTGCTGGCGGCGATCTTCTTCGGCGGATCGGCCATGCTGGGCCAGATCATGCTGCTGCCGTTGGCGATCTGCGGCGTCTGCATCATCACCTCGATCCTTGGCACCTTCGCCGTCCGACTGGGCAAGAAGGGCTCGATCATGGGCGCGCTCTACCAGGGCCTGATCGTCACCGGCGTGCTGTCGGCGATCGCGCTCTACTTCCTCATTCCGTCACTGGTGACCGAGCCGCTGACGGTAGACGGCAAGACCTTTGATTCCATGGCCCTGTTCTGGTGCGCCATGGCGGGCCTGGTCATCACCGCCCTGATCGTGATGATCACCGAGTACTACACCGGCACCAACTTCCGCCCGGTGAAGTCGGTGGCCCAGGCCTCGGTCTCGGGCCACGGCACCAATGTGATCCAAGGCCTGGCGATGTCGCTGGAGTCGTGCGCGGCCCCGGCGATCGTCATTATCGTGGGCATCATCGTCACCTACAACCTTGCGGGGCTGTTCGGCATCGCCATCGCCACGACGGCGATGCTGTCGCTGGCGGGCTTCGTGGTCGCGCTCGACGCCTTCGGTCCGGTCACCGACAACGCCGGCGGAATCGCCGAGATGGCCGGTCTGCCGCCGGAGGTCCGCGTGACGACAGACGCTCTCGATGCGGTCGGCAACACCACGAAAGCCGTGACCAAGGGCTACGCGATCGGTTCGGCCGGACTAGGCGCCTTGGTCCTCTTCGCCGCCTACACCGAGGATCTGAAGTACTTCGCAGCAAACGCCGCGCCTGGGTCATTCTTCGATGGCCTGGGGCCGGTCGCTTTCGACCTGTCCAACCCTTATGTGGTCGTGGGCCTGCTGTTCGGCGGCCTGCTGCCGTTCCTGTTCGGCGGGATGTCGATGACCGCCGTGGGCCGGGCCGCCCAATCGGTCGTTGTCGAAGTGCGCCGCCAGTTCCGCGAAAATCCCGGCATCATGACGGGCGAGGTGAAGCCGGAATACGGTCGCGCCGTCGATATCCTGACCAAGGCGGCCATCAAGGAGATGATCGTCCCCTCGCTGCTGCCGGTCGTGAGCCCGGTGGTGTTATTCTTCGTCATCAACGCGATCGCCGGCAAGGTGGACGCCTTCGCCTGCGTCGGCGCCATGCTGATGGGGGTCATCGTCACCGGCCTGTTCGTGGCCATCTCGATGACGTCGGGCGGCGGCGCCTGGGATAACGCCAAGAAGGTGATCGAAGAAGGTTTCACCGACAGTGACGGCGTGCGGCACGGGAAGGGCTCCGACGCCCACAAGGCCGCGGTGACCGGTGACACCGTAGGCGATCCCTACAAGGACACCTCGGGTCCGGCGGTGAACCCGATGATCAAGATCACCAATATCGTCGCCTTGCTGCTGGTGGCGGTGCTGGCGGCGTCCTGATCGCCCCATTGATCTGAACGGGCCCCCGGGGAGCGATCCCGGGGGGCTTTTCTTTGCGCGTCAGGACAGGGTGGACATCGCCGCGCGCTCAAAGGTCATCAGATCTTCCGTGCGGCCGTCGCGCACCTTGGCGACCCATTGCGGATCTTGCAGGATTGCACGGCCCACGGCGACAAGGTCGAAGTCGCCGCGCTCCAGGCGGCGCGTCAGTTCGTCCAGAGACACCGGCGCGGACCCCTCGCCGGCGAAGGCGCCGAAGAAATCCCCCGACAAGCCGACTGACCCAACGGTGATGGTCGTGGCGCCCGTCAGCTTCTTCGCCCAGCCCGCGAAGTTGAGGTCAGAGCCTTCGAACTCAGGTTCCCAGAAGCGGCGCTGCGAGCAGTGCAGGACGTCGGCGCCGGCCTCGACCAGCGGCTTCAGCCAGGCCTCCATTTCAGCAGGCGTCTCGGCGATGCGCGCGGCATAGTCCTGTTGCTTCCACTGGGACAGCCGAATGATCACTGGGAAGTCAGGGCCGACAGCGGCGCGAACGGCGCCGATCACTTCGGCCGCGAAGCGAGTGCGGCCGGCCATATCCCCCCCGAAGGCGTCGGCGCGGCTGTTCAGGCCTGACCAAAAGAACTGATCGATCAGGTAGCCGTGAGCGCCATGCAGTTCGACCGAGTCGAAGCCTAGGCGCTTGGCGTCAGCCGCGGCGGACCCGAACGCCGCGACGGTGTCGAAGATCGCCGCATCGCTCATCGGCGCGCCATGGATCTCATCGCCTTTGAGCCGGCCGGAGGGGCTTTCGACACTCTCCTGGGGAATGCCGTCAGCGCCATGCGCGGTCGAGCCCACGTGCCAGAGTTGCGGGGCCATGCGACCGCCCTTGGCGTGGACCGCGTCAATGACCCGCTTCCATCCGGACAGCTCGGTGTCTCCGTGGAAACGCGGCACGTCCTTGTTTCCGAGCGAGGCGGGGCGGGCGATCCCCGTGCCCTCGGAGATGATCAGGCCGACATCGGCGGCGCGGCGGGCGTAGTAGCTGGCGACTTCTTCGGTCGGGAAGCCGCCCGGAGATTTGGCGCGCGTCATGGGGGCCATGACGATGCGGTTGGGCAGGGTGAGGCCGTTGATGGCGTAGGGCGTGAAAAGGGCGGCGACGGGCAAGGCGATCTCCGGTGTGCCCCGCGAACTGCGCAGAGGCGTTCCGGCAGATGGGGAAGGGCGCCTCAGTCGCGCAAGGCTTGGCTGTGGCGCAATCGCCCCAGCGCCGACAATTTACGCGCTTGCCGGAGAAGGATTAACAGAAGCGTCGGATTAGCGGCGGTCGCCCGGGCGGCTGCCAGGCACGCCGGAATCCTGCGGGTTGTTGGGCAGCATGCCCGTCGCGCCGACGTTGCCGAGGATCTGCTCGAGGATCGTCAGTTCACGGCCACGGGTCGGGGTTTCGCGCCCGTTGAAGGCGACGACCTTGCCGTCCTTCAAGGTGTAGTTGTTCACCGCCATGACCTGTTCGGTCTCCTTGTTGAAGGAGACAAGGGTGACGTTGCGCTCGACAACACGCGGGCGGCGGAAGGCGACGCGGTGCTTCACCTGGCTCATGTAGAACCAGACGTTCGGATCAAAGGTCGAGGCGCCGGATGGGGAACCCAGCTTGCCGCGCACCGTCGACTTGGTGTCGACGCCGACCTTGATGTCCTTAGGGTCGGATTCGATGGCCTGGAAGCCGTTGTGCGACGCGATGGGCGCGCAGGCCGCGCTGCCCAAGATTGCGGCGGCGGCGACGATGGTGAGAGCGCGGCGAAACATCTGTCGTCGAGACCTGTTGTTGTAGGAGCCATGCTATGGGCGCCGGAGGCTTTGACCTATCGCCGTGCGCCCCTTAGTTCAATGCCCGCTTACCCGCCGGTTCTGGCGAAATCGAGGCCGCCGATGATCTTCGACCGACTGTTTCGCCCCCGTGGCGCCGTCCGGGCGGGCCGGGCGCTCTATTCGGCGGCGGTCGACCAGGCGCGGACGCCGGCGCTTTATCAGGACCTGGCCACGCCGGACACCGCTGAAGGCCGCTTCGAGATCTACAGCCTGCATGTCGTGCTTCTTCTGGATCGCCTACGCGGGCATGGCCCCGCGGCCAGCGACGTTTCGCAGACTCTGTTCGACACCTATGTGACCTCGTTGGACCACGCTTTGCGCGAGATGGGTGTCGGAGACCTGTCGGTGGGCAAGAAGATGCGTAAACTGGGCGAAGCCTTTTTCGGGCGCGCCAAATCCTATGAGGCCGCGTTTGCGGCTTTCCCGCAGACGACGGAGCTCAGCGACCTGGTCGCACGGACAATCTACGCCGAGGCTGGCGCACCGACTGAACCGATGGTCGCCTATATCCGCAAGCAACGCGACGGCCTGGCCATCCAGCCCTTGGAAGGCCTGCTGGCGGGCGAGGATTCGTGGGTGAAGCCTTGAGCATTCGTTTGCACGAGATCGCCCGCGGCCCGGTCACGGTTGAGTACGCGCCGGACGAGGGGGCGCGCAAGGCGATTGCGGCCGAGTTGGCGGTCGTCTCCGTTAAGGCCCTGCAAGCCAAGGTGGTCGTCCGTGCATGGCTGGACGGCGCCGAGTTGAGCGGCGAGATCGACGCGATCGTCGAACAGACCTGCAGTGTCAGCCTCGACGAATTCGACGAACCGATCCGCACTCAGTTTTCAATCCGTGTCGTTCCCGCCGGCAGCCCGCACGCGCCATTGCCGGAAACCAGCGAGATCGAGCTCGACGCAGAAGCGGATGATCCGCCGGACGTGCTGGATAACGATGTCATCGACGTCGAGGCCTACGTCCTGGAACATCTCGCGCTGGAACTGGATCCTTAACCCCGCAAACCCGGCGTCGAGTTCGACTATGCGCCACCCGCCGAGGAAACTTCGCCGTTCGCGGCCCTGAAAGCGCTCAAGAACCCTCCGGAATGACGCCCGAGGCGTTTGCATCGCGGGGAAGAGGGGCGGTATCCTGAACGTGGCGATTCAAGTGGCCGTCGCTTCTGGTCGGCGCAGGCCGCCGGCGCGGCCGAAGGACGAAGTCATTTGACGAAACCTCTGGTGATTTCCATCGACGCCATGGGCGGCGACAACGGCCTATCGGCGGTGGCGCCGGCCGTCGTTCTGGCCGCGAGTCGCACGCCGGAGTCGGTGCGGTTCCTGCTTCACGGCGACGCCGCGGCCATCGAGGCTGAGTTCGTGCGGCACAAGGCGGCGCGGGCTCGCTGCGAAGTGCGTCATGCCGATCGCGTGGTCGGCATGGACGAGAAGCCGGCCCAGGCCATGCGCCGAAGCAAGGGCACCTCCATGTGGAACGCGGTGGAGGCGCTGCGTTCCGGCGAGGCGTCAGCGGCGGTCTCGGCCGGCAACACTGGCGCCTTGATGGCCATCTCCAAGCTGATCCTGCGAATGAGCGCAGACCTCGAGCGTCCCGCGCTGGTCGCCAGCCTGCCTGGACCCACCGGCATGACGACCTTCCTGGATGTCGGCGCAAACGTTGACTGCGACGCCCAGCGCCTGGTGGAGTTCGCGATCATGGGCGAGGCGTTCCACCGCGCCGCCCACGGAACCGCCAAACCGACGGTGGGTCTGCTGAACGTGGGTTCCGAGGACATGAAGGGCCACGAGGAGGTCCGCGAGGCCCATCGCATCCTGAAGGACGGCGGCATCGACCTCGACTATCGCGGCTTCGTTGAGGGTGATGACCTGACCCACAGCACTGTCGACGTCATCGTCACGGACGGCTTCACCGGCAATGTCGCCCTGAAGGCGATGGAGGGCGCAGCCAAGTTTGTCGGCGCCGAACTGCGCGCGGCGCTGACCGCCGATATGGTCTCCACCGCCGGCGCTCTTTTGGCCCGTAAAGCGCTGAAGCGGTTCCGGGCGCGGATGAACCCACCCCCGGCGGCGCCCTTGCTTGGCCTGAACGGCATCGTCGTGAAGTGCCACGGCGGCGCGGACGCCGAAGATCTTGCCGACGCTATCAAGGTCGCGGCGAGCCTGGCCGACAGCGACTTTTCTGAAGAGATCAAGCGCACCATGACGCGCCTTCCAGCAGGTCTGGCGCCGCTTGCGCCTCGACCGGCTGTGATGACCAGCGAGGGTGAGGCTTGAGCGTGTTGCGTAGCGTAGTTACGGGCGTTGGCGGTTATCTGCCCGATGAGGTGGTCACCAACGCCGACCTGACCAAGGTTGTCGACACCTCCGACGAATGGATCCGTGAGCGCACGGGGATCCGCCAGCGCCGCCGGGCTGCCCCAGAGCAGGCCGTGTCCGACCTTGCCGTCGAGGCGGCGCGCAAGGCTCTGGCGGCGGCGGGGCGCGAGCCTTCCGACGTTGACCTGATCATTGTCGCGACGACCACGCCGGACCTGACCTTCCCCGCAACGGCGGTGATCGTCCAGCGCAAGCTTGGCTGCCCCGTCGGCGTCGCCTTCGACGTCCAGGCGGTGTGCTCCGGATTCGTCTACGCCCTGTCGACCGCCGATGGATTTGTTGCACGTGGCCGGGCCAAGTGCGCGCTGGTGATCGGCGCCGAGATCATGACACGCCTGATGGACTGGACTGACCGTTCGACCTGCGTCCTGTTCGGTGACGGCGCCGGCGCCGTGGTGGTCGAGCCGGGGGAGGGACGCGGCGACACGACCGATCAGGGATTGCTGGGCTTCGCCTTACGCGCCGACGGCAGTAAGCAGGATCTGCTCTACGTCGATGGGGGCGTTTCAACGACCGGCCAGGTCGGCAAGCTGCGCATGCAGGGCAACCAGGTGTTCCGCCACGCCGTGGTGAACATCGCCGAGGCGATCACCGCAGCGGCGGCCGACGCTGGCGTGTTGGTGGAGGAGGTGGACTGGTTCATTCCCCATCAGGCCAACCTGCGCATTCTGGACGGGGTCGCCAAACGCCTCGGCATCGATGAGAAAAAGGTCGTGGTCACGGTCGGCGAGCACGCCAATACCTCGGCGGCCTCCATTCCTCTGGCCATGGCCCAGGCCGTGAATGATGGGCGCATCCAACGCGGTCAGATGCTGTTGCTTGAGGCCATGGGCGGCGGGCTCACATGGGGCGCCTGCGTTCTTCGCTATTGATCCTCTGGCCTTCGCCAAAGCCTTGAAGTCTTTGACGCGGCGAAACAATCAGGGCACGGTTCGGTCTTCGGGGTTCAGCGGGGGAGCGGCTGGCGATGAAGGGCGCGACAGTGACGCGAGCGGATCTTTGCGAAGCGGTCCACGAAGAAGTGGGACTGACGCGCCAGGATTGCGGGGAACTGGTCGAGCGTGTGCTCGAGCTGATGGCTGCCGCCTTGGAGAACGGCGAGCAGGTCAAGCTGTCTGGCTTCGGCGTCTTCCAGGTGCGCGCGAAGAACGCCCGCATGGGTCGCAATCCGAAGACCGGCGAGCCGGCCGCGATCGAGCCGCGTCGGGTGATCGGTTTCCGCGCCTCTCAGGTCATGAAGGCCCGCGTCGACCGCGCGCTCTCGGATTCGACAGGCTGAGCTGCGCCATGAGGACGCCCTGAGCGGTGGCGAAAGGTCCTGAGGCCTTTCGAACGATCTCGGAAGCGGCTGACGAGCTGAACGTGCCGCAACACGTCCTGCGGTTCTGGGAAACAAAGTTCACCTTCATACGCCCGATGAAACGGGCCGGCGGCCGCAGGTTCTATCGCCCACAGGATATCGCCGTGATCGCCGGCGTTCGGCGGCTGCTGCACGACGAGGGTTGGAGCATCAAGGCCGTGCAAGCCGTGCACAAGGAGAGCGGCGTTGCGCGTCTCGTCGAGGCCGGCAGGGCCACAAAGGTCGATCAGCCGACGCCTGGCGCGTCAAACGCCCTGCAAGAACGCCTTCAAGAGCTTCAGGCCGCCAAGGCCCGCCTGGACGCCCTTTTGAAGCCCTGACCTATTCCCCGCCGGCGGGCTCGCCAGGATCGGCGTTCGTCGGGGCCTGACGTTCTGTCTGACGCTCATCGCGGAGAATTTCCTCTTCCGACCGAGGCTCCTGGTTCTCCGTTCGAGGCGCCTCGTGTTCCGGATTGTAGTGGCGGTCGGGGTTGCGAGGTTCGCCCATGACGAAATCCTCCGGTGAGGCCGGGGAAATGGGTGGCGAGGCCGTGGAGTTCCACCAAGCTCGGCAGGAGAGGCCCTTTAGGGGGAGGCCGCTCGCGATGGTCGGAGCGACAGGATTTGAACCTGCGACCCCTTGACCCCCAGTCAAGTGCGCTACCAAACTGCGCTACGCTCCGACGCCTCGCGGCGAGCGGTGCTTATAGGCGGCCCCCGCGGCGGGCTGCAATCCCCCAATATCAGCGTCCGCGGTTCATCCACGACAACAGGGGCAGGATCGGCACGCCCCAGCCCATGCCAGCAACGACGAAATAGGCGAGTTGAGCCGCCCAGTGCTTTGGGATGTAGTCCGCAACCATGCCCACGAGGCCGATGTAGAGGACCAGAAACCCGAGGATGGCGAAGACGCCGATGAACTTGCGCATGCGTGCGGTCATCGCGTGGTCTTAGCCTCAGCCGCGTTCTGAGGTAAGAGCGAGGTGAGCCACAGTTCAGCCGTGAAAGAGGGCGACTCCGGCGAATGACTTCGTTCCTGCGATCTGACCGCTCCCGCGCTGTAGCGTTGTGGCTGTTGCTGACCGCCGCCATGGTGCTGGCGATGGTCGTTGTCGGCGGCGCGACACGCCTGACCGATTCCGGCTTGTCGATCACCGAGTGGAAGCCAGTCACCGGTGCGATACCGCCACTCAGCCGCGCCGATTGGCAGGCCGAGTTCGCGCGATACCAGACGATTCCCCAGTTCCAACGGGTGAACCCCCATATGGACTTGGCGGCCTTCAAGTCGATCTACTGGTGGGAATGGTCTCATCGCCTGCTCGGTCGCTTGCTGGGCGTGGTGTTCTTTATTCCGTTTGTCTGGTTCGCCGCCCGTCGGGAAATCCCGCGGCGGCTGCTTCTGCGACTGGCGCTGATCTTCGCACTGGGCGCCCTGCAGGGCGTTGTTGGCTGGTGGATGGTGGCGAGCGGACTGTCCGATCGGGTCTCCGTCGCTCCCGAGCGACTGATGATCCATCTGGGTCTGGCCTTCGCCCTGCTGGCCGCATTGTTCTGGACGGCGCTGGACGCCTGGGCCGGGGGCGCCCGGCAGACCTTGCCCAGTCCCTGGGGCCGGCGGGCGGTCATCTTCATCGGGCTGATCTACCTGCAGATCCTGCTGGGCGCCCTGGTGGCCGGCAACGATGCGGGGATGGTCTACAACGACTGGCCGTTGATGAACGGCGCGCTGATCCCGGCGGATTATGCGGGGGCTAGCCTGTGGGCGACCCTGGCGCACAGCGCCGGCGCCGTCCAACTGCACCACAGACTCCTGGCCTACGGGCTCTTTGTCTACGCCCTCTGCCTGGGTGTCGGGGCTTGGCGATCCAACTACCTGGCTGGCGACGCACGGTCTCTCGCGCTGCTGGCGAGCCTCGCTGTCGTGGTCCAGGCGGGGCTTGGCGTGGCGACCTTGATGGCCGTGGTGCCCATCGGCCTAGGAATCGCCCACCAGTTGATGGCGGCGCTCGCTCTGTGTCTGGCGGTGGCCTTCGCTTGGCGGGTGAGACGGGTATGATCCGCATTTAGCCGGGTATTATATTACCGTAATACATAACATATTGATTTTATTCATATATATTAGATATCAGCTTGCAGTACCCTGTTGACTTGGTCCTGACCTTTGCGGCATATGCCGGCCCTCACGCCGGGGCGACGTTGCGCCGGCCAGACTTTACGGATCAATCCCATGTTGAAGACCACGGCTTCTTTGAAGCCCGCCGAGGTCGAGAAGAAGTGGATCGTGATCGACGCCCAGGACGCCGTGGTCGGCCGCCTGGCTTCGTTCATCGCCAACCGTCTTCGCGGCAAGCACCGTCCTGACTACACCCCGCACGTCGACTGCGGCGACTTTGTTGTCGTGATCAACGCCGACAAGGTGAAGTTCACCGGCAAGAAGCTGACGGACAAGATCTACTACTGGCATACCGGCCATCCGGGCGGCATCAAGGAACGCACCGCGGACAAGATCCTCGGCGGCCGTTTCCCTGAGCGCATCCTGGAGAAGGCCGTCGAGCGCATGCTCCCCAAGGAAAGCCCCCTGGCGCGCAAGCAACTGACGCACCTTCGCATCTACAACAGCGCCGAGCACCCGCACGCCGCGCAGAACCCTGAAACCATCGCGTTCGGTGACATGAACGCCAAGAACGTGCGGAGCGCCTGATGTCGGAAGCCGCCAATGCGCCGGAAGGCTTCGAGGCCCTGAAGGGTCTCGGGACCCAGGCCGAAGAAGTCGTCCGCGAACCCAAAATCGACGCCCAAGGCCGCGCTTATGCGACCGGCAAGCGGAAGAACGCCATTGCGCGCGTCTGGATCAAGCCCGGCAAGGGCGTGATCACGATCAACGGCCGCGACCAGGAAGTCTATTTCGCCCGTCCGGTGCTGCGTATGATGATCGCCCAGCCGCTGGAAGTGACGAACCGCGTCGGCCAGTTCGACGTGATTGTGTCCGTTGAAGGTTCGGGTCTGTCCGGTCAGGCCGGCGCTGTGCGTCATGGCCTGTCGAAGGCGCTGACCTATTACGAGCCCGGCCTGCGCGCTCTGCTGAAGCCGCATGGCTTCCTGACCCGCGACAGCCGCGTCGTCGAGCGTAAGAAGTACGGCAAGGCGAAGGCCCGTCGTAGCTTCCAGTTCTCGAAGCGCTAAGCCGAGACTCTTATCGATCTCGGAAAGGGCGCTTCGGGCAACCGAAGCGCCCTTTCTTTTGTCTGTTGCAGACGACCTCTACGGAGTTCCGATCATGGCCAAGACCGTATTCATCGATGGGGAAGCCGGCACCACCGGCCTGCAGATCCGCCAGCGGCTGGAAGGCCGTGTAGACGTCGAAGTCGTGTCCATCGATCCCGCCCGGCGCAAGGACCCCGACGCGCGCCGTGAACTTCTGAACGGCGTGGACGCCGTGGTCCTGTGCCTGCCGGATGACGCCGCCCGAGACGCCGTGGCGATGATTGACAACGCCCAGGTCAAGGTGATCGACGCCTCGACCGCGCACCGGGTCGCGCCCGGCTGGGTCTATGGCTTCGCCGAGATGGCGCCGGGTCAACGCGATGAGATCCGCAAGGCGACGCGGATCGCCAACCCGGGCTGCTATCCGACCGGGTTCATCGCCCTGACCCGGCCGCTGGTCGAGGCCGGCCTGATCTCGCCGGATTTCCCGATCACCATCAACGCCGTCTCCGGCTACTCGGGCGGCGGTCGCGGCCTGATTGAGGAGTTCGAACAACAGCCGATCCCGGACGGCACTGCGGACGCCTATCGCCCCTATGGTCTTAGCCTAGCGCACAAGCATGTGTCGGAGATGCAGGCCTATGCGGGCCTCAGCCATCCGCCGCTGTTCGCGCCTTCCGTGGGCCGCTTTGCCCAGGGGATGATCGTTCAGGCGCCGCTGCAGCTCTGGGCGCTGCCCGGCAAGCCGTCGGTAGCCGATCTACATTCGGCGCTCATCGCCTATTACGCCGGCGAGACTTTCGTCGAGGTCGCCTCGGGCGCGGAGTGCCTGGAGTTGCAGAAGACCCGCGCGGGCGCCGCCAACTACATCAAGCCGATGGACCCCGAGGCGCTGAACGGCACGAACCGCATGAAACTCTATGTGTTCGGGTCGGAGACCAAGCGGCAAGTCATCCTGACGGCGGTGCTGGACAATCTCGGCAAGGGCGCCTCCGGCGCGGCCGTGCAGAACCTGAACCTGACCCTGGGCCTGCCGGAGGGCGAGGGGATCTAGCGCGCGTTAGCGAACGGGCCAGACCCAGGCCGGGCTCTCGACATCCTCGACCTGGGTCTCGCCCATGCGTTTGCTAAGCCGAAGCCGCGTACAGCCGGCATCGGACGCCAATGCTTCAATCAAGGGCTGGGAGTGGGTGACCACAACCACCTGGCTGTGCTCGGCCGCGGCGATCAGGCGCCGAGCGAGCGGGGCCAGCAGGTCGGGATGCAGGCCGACCTCCGGTTCGTTGAGCACCAGCAGGGGCGGGGGGCGCGGCGAGGCGAGCGCCGCGACCCAGATCAGATAGCGCAGAGTGCCGTCCGAGAGCTCAGCGGCCGTCATCCGTCGCAGTAGGCCCTTCTGGCGCATCTGCAGGGTGAACCAGCCGCTGTCGACCGCCACCTCGACGGCAGCGCCGGGGAAGGCGTCGTCGACGGCTTCGGCGAGACCTTGGGCGTCGCCGATCTCCTCGATCGTGAGCCAGGCCGCGGCCAAGTCGGCGCCGTCGGAGGCCAGCGCCACGGTGCGGGTGCCCACCTGCGGGCGGCGCGCCGGCGCGTCCCGGTCGCTGCGGATGTGGTCGTAGAACCGCCATCGGCGCATCTCCTCGCGCAGGATGGCCAACTCCGGCGCGCGCTGCGGATCGGCGCAGCCCACCACCATGCTGTCGAAAGCCTCCAGGTCCTGGCGGATATCGCGCCACGAGCCGCGGTCGTCGCGGACACGAACATGGCCGCCGCGACGCTCGGCCATGACGGCGCCCCGAGTTAGCGCTTCGCCGCTCCAAAGGGCCTCGGCCTTAATCTGCGGGTCGCGAGCGAACGGATCGCCGCCGCCGCTCTGGGGAAGACCGAGATCGACGGCGTAACCTTTGTCGAAAGCGGAGAAGCCGAGTTTCAGGGCGATCGGCCCGCGCCGGCGGCCGCCTTGAACCTCATGATCGCCGCTCAGCATCTCGCGGGAGATGCGCTCCGGACCGGCCCAGAGGGTCGATTCCAGTCCGCCTTCACTGGCGAGGCTCGCGACCAGACGGTCCTCGGCGAGGTCGGCCAGCAGCCGCAGCGCGCGGTAGAGGCTGCTCTTGCCCGACCCATTCGGGCCGGTGACCAGGGTCAGCTGGCCCAGCGGAACGATGAGGTCACGAAAGGAGCGATAGCCGCTGATCGCCAGGGTCTCGATCATGAACGCCGTTCCATTGGCCTTGGAGTGGACCGCGAGGGTCTCGGCGCGCTGCGCCAGGAGCGGTCGCAGGCTAGCCGGCCTTGCATCCGCCGCAAGGCGGTCAGCGTAATCCAACTATGACCCAGATCGATCGCCGCGGCTTCCTGACCATGACGTCCGTCGCCGCCCTCGTCCCGTCGGCCGCCTTCGCCGCTGACCCCTATGCGAACTCGCCTTTCCGCAAGATCGCCCAGCGCGACTGGAAGAAGCGCCTGCCGGCGGCCGCCTATAATGTCCTGCGCCTGTCGGCCACGGAGTTCCCGGGCACGAGCCCGCTCAACAGGGAGAAGCGCAAGGGCGCATTCCACTGCATGGGCTGCGACCTGCCGCTCTTCCGCTCGGAGTGGAAATTCGAGAGCGGCACCGGCTGGCCGAGCTTCTACACGGCGGTCAAGGGCGCGCTCTACATGAAGACCGACTTCGAGATCGGCGTCCCGCGCACGGAATATCACTGCGCCCAGTGTCTGGGCCACCACGGCCACCGGTTCAGCGATGGGCCTAAGCCCACCGGCCTGCGCTATTGCAGCAACGGCGCGGCGCTGAAGTTCGTCCCCGACAAGGCCTAGGTCAGGACTTCACCAGGACATAGGTCCCAGGCGCTGCGGTGATCGGCTCGAGCGGCCCGCCGCTCGGATCGCGTGCGGCGACCAGGGGGCCAGAGCGGTCGGCGAGCCACTGGGCCCAGTGCGGCCACCAGGAGCCTGGCGTCTCCACGGCCCTTGTCTGCCACGCCTCCAGCGTTTCGGAGAGGCCCGAGGCGGACCAGAACTGGTATTTTGAGGCCGCCGGCGGATTAATCACGCCAGCGATGTGGCCCGAGCCGCTCATGATGAAGGTGACGGGACCGCCGAACAGGCGAGCACCCCTGTAGACCGACCGAGCCGGGGCGATATGGTCCTCTTTCGCCGACTGCACATAGATCGGCGTCTTGACCTGGCGCAGGTCCAGAAGCTCCCCGCCGAGCTCAAGCTCGCCTTTGGCGAGGGCGTTCTGGCCGTAGAATTTTCGCAGATAGGACAGGTGCAGGGTCTTGGGCATGCGGGTCTGGTCGGAGTTCCAGAACAGCAGGTCGAAGGGCTTCGGGTCCTTGCCCATCAGGTAATTGTTCACGAAGAACGACCAGATCAGGTCGTTGGCGCGCAGGGAATTGAAGGTGTCAGCCATGGCCTTGCCCGACAGCACGCCGCCGCCGGCGTCCATGCGGGCCTCCATGTCGGCCACCCATTCCTCGTTGGCGAACAAGGTGAGGTCGCCGGCTTCTGAGAAATCCTGTTGGGCGGCGAAGAAGGTGGCCGAGGCGATCCGCTCGTCGCCGGTTTTCGCCATGTAGGCGAGCGTTGAGCCAAGCAGGGTGCCGCCGATGCAGTAGCCGACGGTGTTGACCTGTTCGACGCGGCATTGGGCGCGCACCGCGTCCAGGGAGGCGAAGACGCCCTGGCGCATATAGTCTTCCAAGGTCTTGTCGGCGAGCTCCGGCCCGGGGTTCACCCAGGAGACCACGAAGACCGTGAAGCCCTGGCTCGTCAGCCAGCGGATCATCGAGTTCTCGGGGCGCAGGTCGAGGATGTAGAATTTGTTGATCCAGGGCGGAAAGATCAGCAGCGGGATCTGGTGAACGGTCTCGGTCGCCGGCGCGTACTGGATCAGCTCGATGATCTCGTTGCGGAAGACCACCTGACCGGGCGCCGTGCCGACGTTCTCGCCGACCTTGAACATCTCATAGTCCGTCTGGGCGATGGACAAGGCCCCGCCGCCGCGATCGACGTCGGCGGCGAAATTCTTCATGCCCTTGACCAGGCTCTCGCCGCCGGTTGCGGCGGCTTCGCGCAGCGCAGCCGGGTTGGAGGCCAGGAAGTTGGAGGGCGAGAAGGCGTCGGTGAGCATCTTCACGAAGAACTCGGCCCGCCGTTTGGTCTCCGGCTCGACCCCATCGACGCCCGAGATCAGCCCGTTCATCCAATTGGCCGTGAGCAGATAGGACTGCTTCATCATGTCGAAGACGGGGTTCTGCTCCCAGTCGGGATCAGAGAACCGGCGGTCGCCGCGGGGCGGCGCGACGACGGTGCGAGCCTCACCGGTCGTCAGCCGCTCGGTGGCGGAGCGCCATAGGTCAAGGTAGCCGCTGAGCAGATCGGCCTGAGCGCGCATCAATCGATCAGGTTGGGCCGCTAATCGGCCAAACACCTCGTTGAGGGCTGGCCCGACGTGCATCGGGTCGGGGTTCAGCGCGGCCGGCTGGTCAGCTTGGCGCAGCGCCATCTCGGCGAAGACGCCTTGCGCGGTCAGAGAAGCGCGGGCGAGATTGGCCGACAGCCTCTCCAGCATCACCCGCTGTTCAGTCGGGAAGACAAAAGGGTCGAAGGATGGCGCCTCCGGATTCTCGACCTGGAGGGCTTCGGGCGCAGGCGCAGGCGCCGCAGCCTTGGCCGCGCGGCGCGCGGCTTTCCGTGCGGCCCTTACGGCTTCGGTCGCGGCCTCAGCGGGGGCCCCGGTGCGCTTCTTCGTCTTCTTCGTCACAGAGCCATCCTGTATCGACCCGACACGCTCTTTCGTTGAGCGGGCGGATCGCCTATGAGCTTCGACCTCATGTACCCGCGCCGCCACCATTTTTCGACCCGGCAAACAACCGTCCTCGCCGCCATCGCGCTGATCGGCGCGGGGATGTCCGGTTGCGCTAGCGTCCAGTCCGGCCTGGGGTTCGCTGATCGGACTATGGATGTGCGCTCGCCCGTGGCGACCGAGGCTGAGCAGCTTGCGCATACCGACCGCCCGATGCCGAAGTTCACAGACATCCCGCCGCTCCCCACCGATGTGCGGCCCGCGCCGCAGTACGGCATGGCCGCCGCCCGCGTTGAGGCGGCGCGCGCTGAGCTCGAGCAGCAAACCGCGCCGGAATCCTGGTCGCTGACGGCTTCAGAAGACTTCGCCTCGCAGGCTCGGCGCCAGACGCCGGAAACGGCGCCCGCATCGCCGGCGGACACCGAAGCCTTCGCGGCCGCCGCCCGTAAGCGAGCTACACCGCCTCCGCCGGTCAAGAGATAGGCCCCGCGGAGGCGAAAAAGCTTCAACCGTTACTTGGCGGACTTAGGCCCTAAGTCTATCCAAGGTTCGACCTTCAGCTCCCGCAGAGCCGCCTGGGCATAGGGCGGCGTACGAGCTTTCACATGACGCCTGATTTTCACCGTATCCGCCGCCTCCCGCCCTACGTGTTGGAGGAGGTCAACCGCATCAAGGCGCGCCTGCGCGCCGACGGTGTCGATATCATCGACTTCGGCATGGGCAATCCCGACATGCCGACGCCGAAGCACATCGTCGAAAAGATGATCGAGACGGCCCGCGACCCCAAGGCCGGCCGCTATTCGGCCTCCAAGGGCATTAGCGGCCTGCGCAAGGCCATGGCAGGCTACTACGACCGTCGTTTCGGCGTGAAGCTTAACCCCGACACCGAGGTCATCGCGACGCTCGGATCCAAGGAAGGCTTCGCCAACCTCGCCCAGGCCCTGACTGCGCCGGGCGACGTGATCATCTGCCCGAACCCGGCCTATCCGATCCACGCCTACGGCTTCATCATGGCCGGCGGCGTGATCCGCCACGTCAACGCCCACTCGCCGGAGGAATATCTGGCCGGCGTGTCGCGCGCGGTGAAGCATTCGGCGCCGCCGCCCAGCGTGCTGATCCTGTCCTATCCGTCGAACCCGACCGCGCAGTGCGTGGACCTGGATTTCTACAAGGACGCCATCGCCCTCGCGCGGAAGCACGACATGCTGGTGATCTCCGACATCGCCTATTCGGAGATCTATTTCGACAATAACCCGCCGCCGTCGGTGCTGCAGGTCGAAGGCGCGAAAGACATCGCCGTCGAGGTGAACTCGTTGTCAAAGACCTACGCCATGGCCGGCTGGCGCGTCGGCATGGTGGTCGGCAACGCGCGCATCTGCGCGGCCCTGGCGCGGGTGAAGTCCTATCTCGACTACGGCGCCTATACGCCGATCCAAGTCGCGGCCGCTGCGGCGCTGAACGGCCCGCAGGACTGCGTCGATGAAATCCGCGGCATCTACAAGAGCCGCCGTGACGTGCTGGTGGAATCCATGAAACGCGCGGGCTGGGATATCCCGTCGCCCGCAGCCTCGATGTTCGCCTGGGCGCCCGTGCCCGAGCAGTTCAAGGACGCGGGCGCGCTGCTCTTCTCCAAGTTGCTGATCGAGGAGGCCGGGGTGGCCGTGGCGCCGGGCGTCGGTTTTGGCGAGCACGGCGAAGGCTTCGTCCGCGTGGGTCTCGTGGAGAACGAACACCGCATCCGTCAGGCGGCGCGCAACGTGAAGAAGTTCCTGGCCAACGCCGACGATATCCTTGCGCGGCATCACAACAGCGTGGCGGCTCAATGAGCGATTTGAAGACCTGGCGCCTCGGCGTCGCCGGCCTCGGCACGGTCGGCGGCGGTCTCCTCAGCTTCCTGGCGGAACGGCCCGGTTTCGCGCCGGCCGGCGGCCGCGCGGTCGTCACGGGCGTCTCGGCGCGCTCGCGCTCGCGCTCGCGCCCAGTTGATATTTCCCAAATGGCCTGGTTCGACGACCCGGTGGCGCTGGCGACCTCACCGGAGACGGACATCTTCGTTGAACTGGTCGGCGGCTCTGACGGCCCGGCCAAGGCGGCGGTCGAGGCGGCGCTGAAGGCTGGCAAGCCGGTCGTGACCGCCAACAAGGCGCTGATCGCCGAGCACGGCGCGGAGCTGGCGGCGCTCGCCGAGGCCAACAACGTTCCGCTTCTGTTTGAGGCTGCCGTCATGGGCGGCGTGCCGGCCGTAAAGGTCATGCGCGAGGCCCTGGTCGGTGACGATGTCCGCTCGGTCGCCGGGATCCTCAACGGCACTTGCAACTACATCCTCACCGAGATGGAGACGGGCGGCCGCGCCTTCGCCGACGTCCTCGCCGAGGCCCAGCGCCTGGGTTATGCCGAAGCCGATCCAACGATGGACGTCGGCGGTTTCGACGCCGCCCACAAGATCACCATCCTGGCGGCGCTCGCCTTTGGCTGTGCGCCGACCTACGCCGCCGCCGAAATCGAGGGGATCGAGCAGGTCGAACTCCTCGACATCAGTCTGGCTCGCGACCTGGGCTATCGTGTGAAGCTGATCGCCTCGGCCGATCGATCGGAGGACGGCGTGCTGGTCCGGGTGCATCCTTCGCTGGTCGCCGCGGGCCACCCGCTGGCCCAGGCTGGCGGCGCCCTGAATGCGCTCTTCATCGAAGGCCAGCGGATCGGTCGCATCTTTGTTCAGGGTCCTGGCGCCGGCGCGGGGCCGACGGCTGCGGCCGTGGCCGCCGACATCGCGGATGTCATGACGGCTGCGGTGCGGCCGGTGTTCCAGAAGCCAGCCGGCGAGCTGGCCCCCTTCACGCCGGTGGATCCTGCCCGAAGCATGGGCCGAGCCTATCTGAGGTTCCTGGTCAAGGACGAGCCAGGCGTGATCGCAGTGATCTCCGAAACCCTGGCCGAGGCCGGTGTCTCCATCGAAAGCTTCCTGCAGAAGCCTGTCGAGAACGCCGCAGGCGTGCCCATCGTGCTGACCACCCATGCCGTGGCGGAGTCGGTGTTGAAGGCGGCGATCGAGCGGATTTCCGAGCTGCCCGTCGTGGTCGAACCACCCAGACTGCTGCGAATCGCTAGAATCTAGAAAAGCCCAAAAGAGCGACGGTCGCACCGTCGCCGGTAAGGCGAGTGAAATGACCGACAAGATTCTCGACCGTAATCTTGTGCTGGATGCGGTGCGTGTGACCGAGGCCGCCGCCATTGCCGCTTGGCGGCAGATGGGCCGCGGCGACGAGATCGCCGCCGACCAGGCCGCGGTCGAAGCCATGCGGATCGCCCTGAACGAACTGGCCATTGATGGCGAAATCGTCATTGGCGAAGGCGAAAGGGACGAGGCGCCGCTGCTCTACGTCGGCGAGAAGGTCGGAGCGGGCGGCCGCGCCCGGCGCATCGACATCGCTCTGGATCCACTGGAAGGCGTGACCCTCACCGCAAAGGCGATGCCCAACGCCCTCACGGTCATGGCTTGGGCGCCCAGGGGCACGCTCATGAAGGCGGCAGCCGGCTACATGGACAAGATCGCCTGCGGTCCCGGTTACCCTCCCGGCATGATCGACCTTGCCAAAACGCCCGCGCAGAACGTTGTCGCCCTCGCGGCCGCCAAGGGCGTCCCTGCCGATCAGGTGACGGTCTGTGTCCTCGACCGGCCCAGGCACGCGGACATCATCGCCTCCGTCCGTGAAGCCGGCGCGCGTGTGCGCCTGATCGCCGACGGCGATATCGCCGGCGTCATCGCCACCTCCGACCCGAGCACAGGCATCGATCTCTATATCGGCCAGGGCGGCGCGCCGGAGGGCGTGCTGGCCTGCGCGGCGCTGAAGTGCGTCGGCGGCCAGTTTCAAGGGCGTCTCGCGTTCCGCAACGCCGACGATCGCGCGCGCGCCAAGCGTCTCGGTCTTGGCGATCCAGACCGGATTTATGACCTCCACGAGATGGTGAAATCGGACGCCATCTTCGCCGCCACCGGCGTCACCGATGGCGAGCTTCTGGACGGCGTACAGGTGCGAGGCGGCGTCATGCATGTCCATTCCATCGTCATGAATTCGGCCACGCAGACAGTCCGCGAAGTCCGAATGAAGAAGCCTCTCTGACGCCATGGACGACACCGCGCACGCCCAGGTTGGGAAAGGGGACGCATTCCTCGACGTGACGCGGTCGCTGAGCGGCCGAACCTGGCGTCTGCGAAGCGCAGACGCGGCCCTGACCCGACGTCATCAGCTGGCGCTGGGCCTGCCGGAGCCCTTGGCGCGCGCCCTGGCCGCTCGCGGCGTCGCCGACGGGGAGGGCGAGATCTTCCTTGCGCCCACTCTCAAGGCGCAGTTTCCCGACCCTTCAAGCTTCGCCGACATGGACCTGGCCGCCGCAACCCTGATCGATGCGCTACAGGATGGTCGGTCGATGACGGTGTTCGCCGACTACGACGTCGACGGCGCGGCCTCGGCCGCTCAGTTGGTCCGCTGGTTTCGCGCCATGGGCGTGGAACTCCCGATCTACGTGCCGGATCGGATCCTCGAGGGCTATGGTCCTTCGCCTGCCGCGTTCAGGCGGCTAAAGGCCGATGGCGTCGACCTGGTGATCACTGTCGACTGTGGCGCCGCCGCCCACGACGCCCTGGCTTGCGCCGCTGAGATCGGCCTCTCTGTCGTCGTCATCGACCACCATCTGATGCGCGAAGGCGCCGCGCCTGCCGTCGCCGCCCTGGTGAACCCCAATCGGCCGGACTGCCGCTCGGGGCAGGGGCATCTGGCGGCTGCCGGGGTCACCTTTGTCCTCCTGGCGGCGCTCAACCGCGAGGCGCGCAGGCGCGGCCTGTTCGCCGAGCGTGAGGAACCGCGCCTCACGCAATGGCTCGATCTGGCCGCGATGGGCGCCATCTGCGACGTCACCCGTCTGACCGGATTCAACCGCGCGCTGACCGCCCAGGGCCTGAGGGTCATGTCGGCCTGGCGCAATCCAGGGCTCAAGGCGTTGCTGGCGACAGCCCAGGCCGAGGAGGATGTCGCCAGCACGTTTCATGCGGGCTTCATTCTGGGGCCGCGGATCAACGCCGGTGGCCGCATCGGGCGCGCCGACCTGGGTGCGCGGCTTTTGTCCACCGACGATCCTGCGGAGGCCGCTGAGCTAGCCGCAGAGCTCGACGCGCTGAATGTCGAGCGCAAGACCATCGAGCAAGGGATCATCGAGGACGCCATCCGCCGGGTTGAGCAGGAGACGAACCTCGCTGAGGCTCCGATGATCCTGATAGCCGGCGACGACTGGGCTCCGGGTGTGATCGGCATCGTCGCTGGCCGCTTGCGCGAGCGCTATCGTAAGCCCGTGGTGGTCGTGGCCATAGACCGCGCCGCTGACGTTGGGCGTGGCTCGGGCCGGTCTCAGCCCGGGATGAACCTGGGGCGGGCTGTGCAGGCGGCGTACGACGCGGGTCTCCTGTTGGCCGGCGGCGGGCACGCCATGGCGGCGGGGCTAACTGTGCGTCCTGCGGACCTGCCGGAGTTGCGCGCCTTCCTCTGCGCCCAGCTGGCGGGCGAAGCGATCGAAGCCGAAGGCCTGGATGGCTTGGAGATCGACGCCGCCCTGACGGCGCAGGCCTGTGACCGCCCCCTGTTCGACGCCTTCCAGGCGCTGGCGCCTTTCGGCCCCGGTAATCCTGAGCCAACATTTGTCGCGACCGATGTGCGGATCGAGCGGGCGATGACAATGCGCGGCGGTCACGTCCGTTGCACCCTGACTGACGCCTACGGCGGCCGCCTGAAGGCCGTCGCCTGGCGCTGCGAGGACTCGGAAGTCGGTCGACGACTGATGGCCGAGGGCGGACTGGTTCACGTCGCAGGCCGTCTGCGCGCCGACGACTGGCAGGGCCGCGCCGGCGTGCAGTTCGAGATCGACGACATAGCCGATCCACGGCGCGTCACGGCTTGAACGGCTTGCGGGAAATAAGCTGGGTACGCGCCCTTGCACCGCTTCGGGAAGCCGAATATAGAACCGCCCTCGCGCACGCGGTCCCTTCGTCTATCGGTTAGGACGCCAGGTTTTCAACCTGGAGAGAGGGGTTCGACTCCCCTAGGGACTGCCACGCGACTTCCCTGACATTTGAAACTATTCAGCTTTTCCGGCCGATTGTCTAACCGGTCTGGGCAGGGTTAGACACGTCCGTTCCCGCTTCGCTCTCAGCGACCATTTTCATCGCCTCTTTCGCGAGTCGACGCTGGTCCGCAGACGCCGTGTAGAGCGTGACTTCCGACAGGTTCTTGTGACCGGTGACGGCCATGATCTGGTGAGGCGTACAGCCCGCTTCCGCCAGCCGCCGCGCCGCCGCTTTCCGCAGGCCGTGCGAGGCTGAGCCCTCAGGCAGGCCAGCGGCGGTCACCGCATCCGCAAACCAGTTGCCGAAGCCGGCGGCTGTGAAGGGCTTGTCGTACTGCGTCACCAGCAACGTCATGTTGGTCTTGGGCGCCGCGTCGATCTCAGCCTTCAGGCGAGGGTGCAGCGGGATCCAAAGCTCAGTGCCGGTCTTCTGCTGCTTGACCCGGATAAGCCCCTTGCCGACGTGCTGACGGCCCATGCCGACGACGTCGCTGCGGCGCTGGCCGGTGTAGAGCAGCAGGGTCAGGGCTAAGCGCTCGCGTGAGCCGCGCTGGTGGACCTTCTCGAACTTCGCGATGTCTTCCTCTTCCCAGGGACGAAAGCCGCTCTTGGCCTTCCTAGGGCGCCGCATGCCGGCCATGGGATGCTGGTCGATCCAGCCTCGCTCGACGGCGAGGTTCAGGATGATCCGGATGACCTTGCGCCACGTCTCAGCGTTGGCGGTTAGCTCTTCGAGAATTTTGGACACGTGGCGCTGACGGATGCCGCGGACGAGCTTGTCGCCATGGGCCGCCCGGAACTTCTCAAGGACATTCCTGTACGTGCGCTGGGTGATGTCCGCGTTGCCAGTGAAGGCCTTCGATCGGTAGTAGAGCTCGATCAGCTGTGAGAACGAACCGGCCGGCGGCGGGTTCGGCGACATGATCTCGCGCTTCGGCGCGTTCTCGCAGGCGGCCCAATAGGCGTCCATGAACTCCTTGGAGCCGTACTCGCCAGGCAGGGCGATCTGCACCGCGCCCGGCTTCCGCAGGTAGTGGCGCATCTTGCCGTGGCGGTCCTGGTAGGACTTCAGGAACGGAAGCCGCTTCATTGCAGGCCTAGATCTCGGTCCCATTGCGCCTCGGCGTCCTCGTCGGTCGCGGAGGGTAGCGCCTCATTGGCGGGCTTTGGCAAGATGAGCATGCGGTCGCCATGCACCTCGACGACACAGCCGTGCGCCAACGCCACCTTCACGGCGCGGTTCAGGTCGGCGGTCTTGATCGAGGCGCGCGCGCTCATCTCTCGTCGCCCTGGCTGAGAGCGGCGTCGATCGACAGACGCCACAGATCGCCGCCGGTCCACTCGTCTACCTCTAGGACAGCCTCGGTCGGCTCGCGCATCGCCTTGATGGCGGCGCGGGCCACAGGCACATAGGCTCGCCAACGCTTCTCGTGCCCAGGCTTGATGGCGACTGTCAGCATCACGCCGTCAACGATCCGCCAATCGCTATCGGGATCGTGGCCCGAGCGGGACCGACTTCACGCGGGCTTCGCGCTGCGCCCAGGTCTCGGCAGCTGCAACGGCTGCTTCAGCAACAGCGCCCGTCCCCTTCCGCTCGCAGAGATCGAGGACCGCCTCAGCGAACTCGGTGCAAGGCGAGTGATAGGAAAGGCCGCCCTCGAACGCTTGGGTGGCCGTGAGGGCATCACCGAGGATGGCCGCGTCAGTGCAGTGGGCGAGCGTGTGGCCGATCCACGACTCCGCGATGTAACTGTCCTTAAGGGTTCGGTCCTCTGTGAGGGTGACACCGGCGGTTAGGATGTATGTGAACGCCCCAGCCTTCGGCAGGCGACCAACCAGAACCCGGCGGTAGTAAATCCCGTTACCCGTGCCGCGATGCACTTCCGCTAGCGTGCCAGCGTAGAGCGGCTCTCCTTCAAGGAAATAGAGGTGCCGCTCGCGCGCCGCCTCCGCGAAAGCCGCGCCATGAACCCAAACAGTCGTGTGGTCTTCGGCGGGCTCAACCTCAGACGTGTAGAGTTCGCCCCCTTCATCCAGGCAATTGGAATACAGCTCGCGGAAGACCTGCCACGTCTCCCAATGCGCCCCGAGATGGGTGGTGAAGCCGAGTCGTTCCGATCCATCCGGCCCGGCCATGTGGATGAAGTCGAACGACTTGCCGCGCACCTGCGCCTTTTCGGTCGTGAAGTCGTAGCGATCGAGACCGCGCCAAATGGTGACTGTGTGAGAAGTTCGGAGCAATCCCGCGATGGCGTACTTTAGGCCAGTACCAAAGAAGCCAATGGGGTTGTCACCCTCCTTGGCGCTAACGCCCATCGTGGTGACCGCCTCGATCGGGATGAGGCCGGGGTTTACTAGCGAGACGATATAGCTCTCAGCGGACATGGCTATGCAGTCCTCCTGGTGTCGGGGAAGGGGCGCATCAGGTCGCGGCTTTGAGCTTGGCGTTGATCTTGTTCAGCTCGAAGGCGACGGCGGACTTCAGCCCGTTCGTGATGGCGTCGTTCGCTGTTGCGAGCGCCAACTTCATGGCCTTCTCGATCTCTTCGTTCAGGCGCTTATCGATGAGGAAGGCGACGCGGGTCGTCTCGTCCTTGAAGTTGTAGCTATCGCGACCCGCCCGCTTTTGGTCGGCGCGCGACTGACCTTGCGAGTTCACGCCCTCGGTCAAATATTCCTGCGACCGGCGGACGATATACTCCGTGATCGTCTCGGGCTCGCGTTTTGGCTCCGCGCAAGCACGCTGTCGGCGTAGCAGCGCACGACGAACCCATCGTCAGTGACACGGGCCATGCCATCGACCTCGAGCGGCCACAGCGGCGCGCGGTCGAACTGCGCTTTGAAGTACGGCATCAGTGGATCCCCACGTTCGCGAGGGCGGTGAGCACGGGCACGAGCGCGGCGATGAGCGCGACGGAGCCGGCGACGAGGAGGGCGTATTGCAGGCCCATCAGGCGGCCTCCTGCATGAGCTGGGCGGCGATCGCTTCAGCCTCGGCGCGGGTGTCTGCCCAGGCTTCGATCTCGTCGGGTTCCCAGGAGCCGGGCTCGCCATCCTGGCGGGCGAACGTCGTGCGGCCGTACCAGAACGAGGCGTCGTCGTGGTGAGCGACCTCGACGACATCGAGGTCCGGCGTGACGATCCAGAACAGGCGGTCGAGCGGAAGGGGCTTCGGCGTCTCGTAGCGCAAGACGTGGGCCAGCAGCTCTTCGCGGCTGCCGCACATGCCTGCGAAAGTGACGATGTCGATGGGCGTGGTGAGAGCGTTCTGAGCCGCGATCAGGCGCTGCATCAGGTCGGGGTTTTGCTTCCAGACAGCCATCACGCCGCCCGCCGTTCGTCTTCGGCGCACAGTGCGTACTCAGCGTCTTCGCGGTGCATCTCGAGGATGTTGTCGAAGAGCCTTTGGATCGCGGGGTCGTTGCGGTCGATGCCGTCGAGGAGGCTGCGGGTCCGGTAAACCGTCGTCCCGTTCACGCGCTTGGCGTCAATCGCGCCGATGTCGGTGACGGCGAGGTCTTCGACCTGGCCGCCTTCCGCGGGCTCCCAGTAGGTCGCCGGGCGGTACGGTTCGACCGAGCCGTCTAACGCGATCTCGATCTCGAAGCTGAAGGTGGCTTGGGCGCTCATCGCTCAGGCCTCCCAGCGAACGAAGCCGGGGTGGCTTTCGACCTTGCGGACGGCCGCCTCCATCGAGGCGGCGGCCATGGCGCGCCAGCCGGGCACATGAAAGCGGACTTCGACGGCGCCGGTCGCGCGCGACTTGGCGCGGCGGACGACGTAGCTCTGAGGCGTCGAACCGAAGACGCTGTAGGGGTTGGTCATGACCGCGGTGCGGCTAGCCTTCTCCCTGGTGTTCGTGGTGGCGGGCATTTCGTTGCTCCCTGGTGTTGGGAGAACGTGCAGGAATGCACGGAACAGTGCAAGCGGATAATGTGCGGGAATGCACTTTTCTTGATGTGACGACGCGCGGCGGCCTTCGGTATGGTGGGGCGTGTACCGCTATTTCATCGAAATTCCTGGCCGCGCCGCTGACGAGCTGGTCGAGCACGCGGACAACGCCACGGCGCTCAGGCTGCTGGTCGGCCGGCTACTCGACCACGCCGACCCGGCCCGCGACCTGGGGCCGATCCAGAAGGCGATGGATGAGGGATTCGTCCCGTCGCACAGCGATCCGGACTATCTGTTCGCGGAGGAGAAGGACGCCGCCGGCTTCTGGTTTCGCCTAGCGGTCCTGGCCAGCACAGAGGCTGTCAGCTTTCACAACGACCCGGATCAGTCCTCGTCGTCGTTCGCGTAAGGATCGCCTTCGGCCAAGTGGTCGAGCGTGCCTTCCATCAGGTGCAGCTGGCCGTTCTCGACGAAGTAGGCGAGGGGCGGAAACCTGTCATCCGGCTCAAGGTCGGAGTTGCGCAACGCCCAAAACTCCGCCCCGGAAGCGTCGGGGTTCTCAGCTTCGAAGGCCTGGCAGTCGCGCAGGATCGCCCGCAGAGTTTCTGGCGCGAGGTTCTGAAAGCCAAGGCCCGCAGGCCAGACTTCCGAACTGGCGACGACGTATCCTTGCGCGAAGGTGTTGAGGCGATCGAACCGGACAATGCCGTGCGTCGTCGTCACATAGCCTGATCCGTCAAACATGGTTCACCATAAGGCCGAACGCGACAGGGTCAAAAGGCTGGGTTGTAGGCGCCGATCACCAGGCCGACGATGAAGGCCTCAATATCTTCGTCTTGGCGGGCGCCTAGCAGCAGATCAACCGGCGCCGACCACTTCGGATTGTCAGACCGCGGCCACAAGACGACGGCGCCAGTTTCGGTGATCTCGACCTGCTTGATGGTCCGCTCGCGGATCGCGCCCTGGTCGCGGTGACGCTCGACCACGACCCAATCCCCGGTCTTCGGTGAGTAGCCCATCGCCCGGGCGTCCACGACGTGGGCGTAGTGCCCATGGGGTATTTTCTGATTGACGCTGTCGCCCTCGACCCGCTCAAGCCATTGCGGCCAATCGGCGTATCGGTGGCTCGGCGCCACGGCGTAGTCGATCTGTTCCGGCGCTTCTTCGGAGTCCATCTCCTGCCATAGCCCGGCGCGGACCCTATATCGGACGCCAAGGAACTGCGGGACGATGCGCGGATCTGAGCTGGTAGGGGCGCGCCCGGCGCCGCTCGCTAGGTTCGGCGGTAGCGGCACGTTCGTCATCTCGGCAAGCCGCTGGATCGTCGGAAACTTGATCGCGTATTTATAATCCGCGTTCTTCAATGGGCGCGTGAAAGTGGTGTGCGAGATGCCCACTAGGTCCGCCAGCTCGCTCGCGGTTTTGCCAGTTTTCTCAATCACATCGCGGAGGTAGGCCACCGCCGCGACCTTGTAATCGCTCATGCCCCCTATGTGCAGAATTGCGGCGCACATGTCGGTGTGCATTTCTGCCTTGCGTGCGGGTGCAGAAACGCACATATTCGCCAACCATGACGCTGCAAAACGAAATCATCGAGATCGAGGGCGCCCTGCGTACAGCGGGCGTGCCGATCGACCAGATCCTCACCCAGGCCGGCATCGACCGCTCCACCTGGACGCGCTGGAAAAATGGCAGCGTCACCGGCGCCCGGTACGACAGCATGGTGCGGGTGCGAGCGGCGGTTGAGGAAGCCGCTGCTCAGAAGCGCGACGCTGCGGCATGAGCGACGTCGAAACGCGTAAGTTCGCGCTGGCACAGGCCGTTCAGGTTGTCCTTCGGGGCGAGAATGAAACCTGGGAGAAGCGCGCCGCTTGGGCGCTGCTGCTGGCGCTGAAGTTCGAAGCTTACCTATCGCCGCCGCCTGACGCTCACGCGCAAGGCATTGCAAAGCGGGCGGCAGGTTAAGCCATGGCGCCCGACCCTCACACCCACCCCCGTCGAGCGGGTGATTGCGCGGCTGACGCCCCCCCAGTCCACGCGCAAAAGGCCGGCGCCCAGCTCCCCAGCTGTGGCGTCGGCCTGTTCTTCGCTGCGGGCTCAGTGGCTCGCCGTCAGTCTCGTCGCGTCGCCCAGCGCCAGACGCGCCAGGCTGCTCTCACTGTCTGCAAGGCGAAGGAGGCCTGCAAGCCCCTCGCCGTTCTTCATCACGTAGCTTCTCAGTCGGCCAGCCCTGGCCGCGTGCTCGATTGCGATCTCGATCGCCTTAAGTCCCCGGTCCTCCATCTGTCGTCGTCGCTCCTGAGCGCCGCTGGCGCCGTCGTTCTGGTGTCCCAACCATGACGATGGAGCTGTCGGATTTCATGCCCCGCGATAGGCAACTTTTCGACCGATCGATGGGCGAGCTGCTGGCGCAGTTCGTCCGCAAACGCTGGCCGCGCGATACGGCAAAAACGGTCGCCCGCAAGTGGGGCGTCGATCCGTCCACGGCGACGAACCTGATCAAGGGTCACGCCAGCGAGCGGACGATCACCAAGGCGATCCAGGCCGAGGGCTGGCCCCTCATCATGGCGCTCGGCGAGGCCGTCACCGGCCGCTCCTACGCCGACTTCCTCCAGGACATCATCCATGAAACCGAGCGAGCTCGAGAGCACGCCGCCACCCGTCGCGATACCTTTGTCAGCTTGGAGGCGCGCGCCTTTGAGTTGGTCGCTCTACTCGCTGGGCCGCTGGCTGAGCCGGCGAGGGGTGACGCTGGATCGAGTTGGTCAGCGGATCATGTGCTGGGCGCTGATCGGCGCGAGCCGGACGATGCTCGATGAGTAATCCGCTCGCCTTCACGATCCCCGGCAACCCGAGAGGGAAGGGCCGTCCGCGCGCTACTCGGTTCGGCGCGGGCGTGCGGCTCTACACCGACGCCAAGACGGCTTCTTACGAGGGGCTGGTCGCTCACGCCGCGCACGTCGCCCTCGGAGCCCGCGATCCGCTGGAAGGCGCGCTCGAGATCAACGTGCTGGTTCGCATCGCGCCGCCGGCGTCTGCGTCCAAGAAGGCCGTCGCATCCATGCTGGCGGGCGAAGTCGCCCCGGCGAAGAAGCCGGACCTCGACAACATCGTGAAGGCCGTCCTCGACGGCTGCAACGGCGTCGCCTTCAAGGACGACGCGCAGATCTGCTGGATCAACGCCGGCAAGATCTACGCCGCAAAGGCTGGCGTCGATGTGACGATCCGCCAAGACGCGCCGTCGCTGTCCGCGACCCTGATGCTCTCCTATGCGAGGGCGGCTTGATGGGCGCGCTTCTGAAGGCCCTGAGCGGCACGTCGTCGTACGGCGCGAAGAAGGCCGACCTTTGGGCCGACCTGAAAGACCGCGTCGACGGCGCGATCCTGCCCGCCGACCTCGACGAGTTCGAACGCTGGCTTGACGCCAGGCCGCTCGACTACCCGGCCGCATATCGCGAGCCGCTGGACGAATTGATCGCGGTGCGCCGGCTGGAGCTCGCGGAGGAGGATGGGCAAGACGACCTTCAGCTTCCAGATCGCTATCGCCTACGGCCTCGACCTTGAGTTCGGGCCGTGGAAGCCCGTCCCCGGCGGCGGCGGCAAGGCCTGGCTGTTCAATGGCGAAGAGCCGCGCGACGAGCTGAGCCGGCGTTACCTGGCGGCCTGCATTGAGATGGGCGTGGGTGAGGCCGAGGCGGCCCGCCGCGTAGCCTACAACTCAGGCCTAGACGAGCGGCTGACCCTGGTGCGGATCGATGCGCGCAGCGGTGAAATTCAGCGCTCGCCTGACGTCGACCTGATCAAGCGCCGCATCGTCGAAGGCGGCTTCACGCTCTTCATCGTTGACCCGCTCATCGAGATCCATGGCGTGAAGGAAGACACCGAGGGCTTCCACGCGGTCGGTGCGGTCCTTCGCGAGATCGCCAACGATTGCAATTGCGCGGTCCTGTTCCTCCACCACACGCCCAAGGCCGCCAACTCCGACACAGCCGCCGGCGACATGAACGCCATGCGCGGCGGCGGGCCGATCATCGGCGTCGCCCGGTTTATCGCGACCATGTTCAGCATGACGTCGAAGGACGCCCAGGACTACGGCATCCCCGCCCGTGAGCGGGTCCGCTACGTCCGGTTCGACGACGCCAAAGCGAACATGGGCCTGATGTCGGCAGAGCCCCACTGGTGGCAGAAGCTCGGCGTCAACATCGACAACGCCGACAAGGTGCGGCCGGCCGATAACATCGGCGTCCTGCGCTACTCGCCGCTCCGTCAGGAAGACGAGGGCTCGAGCATTCAGCAGACCATGAAGGCGGCGAGCGAGCGGGAAATCCGACTCGACAAGATCGCCGCTGAGCTGGTCCGCGTCTGCCTCCTGAACGGCCACACGACGCCAGAAAAGGCCGGCGCGCTCGACGCCGTTGCGCGCGGCCTCGACCCCGTGAAGACCGGCTTCAAGGTCAACAAGACCAAGGATCTGATCGTCGGCGAGATGGGCCTGGTGCGCCGTTCTGGCGACCATCTGGTCATCATTTCCACGGTCGATCGTGGCTCTTTGACGGTCCGCCGGGTGCATGCGGAGGCCGTCTCCGATGCGTCCTGAAAACCCCACTTCCATGACTTCCACGACTTCCACGGGGCTCTATGGAAGTGGTGGAAGTGCAACAGGTTCAATGGGTTACGCGGAATTTTCGGCCCACTTCCACGACTTCCACGGGATGTTCGTGGAAGTGGCTTCGCAAGTCGTTGAAAACAAAGGACTTCCAGACTTCCACGACTTCCACCCCTTACAGGGGCAAGCCGCGCCGTGGAAGTCGGCGGTCATGCCCCCGAGGGCCGACCAAAAATCAAAGGGAGGCGACCATGCCATCACCCACTGACGCCGGTGAACTGCAGGCGCTGTTCGATGGCGTCGAAGCTGCCCGCAAGGAAGCGACGACGATCTGGGGAGCCGAGCGTCTCCCGATGATCGTGGGCGACGACTGGCGTGTGGCCTTGCGTCAGCAACAGGCCATGTTCAGCGAGGCTCACCGGATCGCGTGGGAAACCGAGCGGCTGACGGCCGATCAGATCCAGGCGGTGCGCGATCGGGCGGCCGGCCTGATCCGCGGCTGGAACAAGCTCAGCGCCGTCGCCGCCGAACAGGGACACCGCCCGCTCTCGCCGACGATCTTGGCGGAATGGCTGCTGCCTAGCGGTCAGGTCGCCGTGCTGGTCCGCACGACGGACGAGGCGACGCAGCTGGTCGCCGATGGCCGAAACCGCAGCGTCTACACGCTCGACGAGATTGGCTACCTGATCGGCTCCTTCGTTCCGGAGAGCCTGGCGCTCGCGAAGGTCCATTTCCCCGGCGCCACGTTCAAAGCCTCCTCGACCCTCGAGACGTCGTCCGAGTGGCTGAAGGACGGCGATCCGATCCCGTTCTGAGGAGGCTGCGATGGCTCGCCCATGGACCACCCACGAGAAGAACCAGCTGGTCGAAATGGACAAGATCGGCCTGCCTTACCACGACATCGCGCGGGTGCTGTTCCGCTCGGTTCTGGCCGTCGAGAGCCAGGCCACGCTGTGCCGTCGCGAGCTGGATTACGAGTCGGTCCGGCGGCCCGGCGCGAACTATCGCTACGACCGCGTTCCGGCGCCGACTGAGGTCGTCTACGCAGCGCCCGAAGCGCACTCCCCCGAGGCCGTCATCGCCCGCTGCACCCGCGATGGCCGCGTCCTCTGGCAGCACGTCGCTCAGCAGCTCGGCGGCTCTATCGACACTGTCAGGTCAAGGTACGACGCCAGCTATCGCAGGGAGGCCGCATGAGCCAGTGGTACGCGCCATCGATTGAACTCCTGCACGAGCGCCTGGCCTACAACCCGGAGACCGGGGATTTGACGTGGCGCGTGTGGCGAAGCCCCAACGCACCGGCGGGCCACATCGCGGGCGCGGTCACCGGCAGCTATCGTCATGTCAGTTGGGGCACTGGCTGTCGGCTGAAGGCGCACCGCGTCGCTTGGGCGCTGCATCACGGGCGATGGCCGAAATGTCATATCGACCACATTGACGGCGACGGCTTGAACAACCGGATCGCCAATCTGCGAGAGGTCACGCAGGGCGAGAACATGCGGAATGCGCGCCAGAGGGTGGGCGCAAGCGGCGCTCGCGGGGTCCACAGGCATGGACAGAAGTGGCGCGCCAAAATCCAAATTGGCCGCCGCCAGATCCTGCTGGGTTCGTTCGAAACCATCGAGGAGGCGAAGGCGGCCTACCGAGCCGGCGAGCGCAAGTACCACGGCGAGTATGCTTATGGTGAAAGTAGACCTCGATCTCTTCACCGATCCCTGTGGCGTGCCAGCCAGCGGGCAGGGCCTGGGCGTCGACGCCGCCAGTCAGCTTCTTGATCTTCACACCAGCTTCGCCCGGTTGGACCGTCTGGCCGCAGGCGGCGAGTGAGAGAGCGGCGACCGCGATGGCCGCCGTGAGCGCGATGCGCTTAGTCATGGATGGTTTCGTCCTTCTCGATGATGAAGTGCTTGGCCACGTCCTTCACGAGGACCATGGCGAACCAGGCGAGCCCCAGGACGCCGAGCGCCGCAGCGCCCACAGCCCCAAGCAGACCAAGCTCAGAGCCTGAGCCCCAGAGCGTGTTCACGACGCCGCGGAAGAGGACCGCCACGGCTGCGATGAAGAGGATTGTGTAGGAGACCGCCTTTGCGGCTCCGAAGAGGTGCGTGCTGCTCATGGCGTCTCCGCTGTTGCGCGTAAGCGATAGCGGATATATACCTAAGCGATAGCGGTTACGCAATAAGCGATAGCGGAAATAGTGCCGAAGTTGACGGAAAAAGCGATAGCGCCTAGCGCCCCTCGGATGGGCCGGCCTTCGCTTGGAATCATCAGCACGACTGTGCGACTGCCGGGTGCGATCCTGGCTCGCATCGACGCGCTACTCGGCCCGAACCGGCGCGCTCAGTTCATCCGTGAAGCTGTCGAGCGCGAGCTAGAGCGACGCGAAAAGCCCTAGCGATCCATCCCGTCATCGACATACGGCGCCAGCTTCCCGGCCCCGATCAGCGCGTCTCGCATCACCATCTGGGCGAAGGCATCGAAGTCCCGCGGTGCATCCGGAACCTCAGCCTGCAACGCCAGAAGCGCCGCCTTCACGTCGGCCGGCCACTGCCGGTCAGGTATGCGCGCGATTCCCACGGCTACCGCGCGGGCTTGCTCCCTGGTCAGGCCTTCCGAGTGGTTCTTGTTCGGATCCCAAGGCCGCTGATGATGGACGTGCACAACCGGGAAGCCGTCCGCCGTCTCGACCCGGAATATGTAGTTCGGCTCGTCGGGCTTCACCGACCACGGCGCGGTCAGGCGATCAGGCATCGTCGGGTCTCAGCGGCAAGGCCTCGCGTCTGCGCTCCTCAAGCTCGCGCTCGTAGAACGTCACCTCATCGCTGCCAGGCCGTAGGTAGCCGTAGAGCGTGCGGGGAGGGATGGGGCGGTCGGGGTTTTCGTTGGCGGCGGTCATGCCGGATTGAAAGCACGGGCCGCCGATGTTCTCAAGATGTTCCGGGTTGGCAGGCGACCGCTTTAGGCGGCAGCGTCCAGCCTTCAAAAGCTGGAGAACCCCATGACAACCCTAGTGACATGCCCGAAGTGCGAGGCCGTCTATCGCCGTCGCGAGGTGAAGGCGATGAATCGCGATCGCGACACTTTTGAGTGCTGCGGCGTGGTTCTTGAGAGCTGGAACTCGTCCCGATTTCCTATGTTCGAGTTGGTGACGCCGGGCACGAAGCCGTACATTCCTGAGGCCTGAATCGCAGCCGAAATCCTTTACACAGGAGGGGCTAAGTATTTGATATATGGTGGCCATCAGGTGTTGTGTTTTACAGCGATGTCGCTGATTTCGTTCAGCAACGATCCGATTACAAAACCGCTGCTCTACCAGCTGAGCTAAACCGGCGTGATTTCGGCGGTTCGATGCCACGCGCGTGGCGGCGAGACAAGCATCGCGTACATTTGCGCTGTCCGCCGCGGTCAGTCCGCGCCACATCGGCTTGACGCGGGCCGCCCGGCGTCCGCATTGAAGCGACCTGCGCACAGCCTGGAGAGACCCCATGATCGGGAGCCGCCGACACCCCAACGCACCTCAGGCGGCGGCTGAAATCATCGAGGGTTTCAAGATTCTCTCCACCTCCATCATTTCCGACAGCCTTGACCGGATGCCCGGCGCCAAGGGCCTGCGACCTTTTCATAAGGGCGGCGCCATGGCGGGCACGGCCGTCACCGTCATGACGGCCGCCGGCGACAACGCCGCCATCCACGAGGCGCTTAGCATGGTGCGGCCAGGCGACGTGCTGGTGATCGACGCCGGCGGCGACCTCGATCGCGCCCTGATTGGTGAGCTGCTGTCGGCGATCGCCGTCAGCCGTGGCGTCGCTGGCATCGTCCTGGACGGCGCGGTGCGCGACACCGCCATACTGGCGGGGCTGGACATGCCCGTCTTCGCCAAGGGGGTGAGCCTGCGCGGACCGTTCAAGAATGGCCCCGGCAGGATCAATGTGCCGGTTAGCATCGGCGGCATGGTCGTCTCGCCCGGCGACGTTGTCATCGGCGATTCCGATGGCGTCATCGCCTTCAGCCAGGAGATCGCCGCAGAGCTTCTCGAGGCGGCGAATCGCCAGGAGGCGTTCGAGGCCGGCATCCTGCGCAGCATTCTCGACGGGAGCTATGTCGGCGCCTACGCCTTGAAGGAAGACTGACCGGTGGCGACGTCCCTGTGGTCCTGGACCATGCCGGTGGTGATGCTGGTCGCCTCCAACGTCTTTATGACCTTCGCTTGGTACGGCCAGCTCAAGGTCGAACATCGGCCGCTGTGGCTGATCGTCATGATCGGCTGGGGCATAGCCTTCTTCGAATATTGCCTCGCCGTGCCCGCGAACCGCCTGGGTCGCGCGGTGTATGCGCCGGCCGAGCTGAAAGCGATACAGGAGGTGATTACGCTCTGCGTCTTCGCCATCTTCTCGGTGATGTGGCTGAAGGAGGAACTGACCCTCAATCACATGGTCGGCTTCGCGTTGATCGGCGTCGGCGCCGTGGTGGTCTTCAAGGGCCCGTTCTAAGCCGCCGCCGCTGTAGGGCGAACGCGACCATGCCCCCGAGCGCCACCGCCGCCAGCAACAGGGTCGAGACGGCGTTGATCTTGGGGTCGACGCCCAGACGGATCTGGCTGTAGAGCCGCATCGGCAGGGTTGTGGCGCCTGGCCCGGACGTGAAACTCGCGATCACCAGATCGTCGAAGGAGAGCGTAAGCGCCAGCATCCAGGCCGCGGCCACGGCGGGCGCGATCAGCGGCAAGGTGACTTTCAGGAAGGCCGCGAGCGGTGAGCAGCCCAGGTCCTGCGCCGCCTCTTCGAGTGTGGGATCGACGCTCGCCAGGCGGGCCTGCACCACGACGGTGGCGTAGCACAGCGTCAGCGTCGTGTGGGCCAAGGTCACGGTCCAGAAGCCGCGTGGAGCGCCAAAGGCGATGAACAGCAGCAGCAGCGACAGGCCCAGGATGACTTCGGGCAGGACCAAGGGCGCATAGATCATGCCGGAGAACAGAGCTCGGCCGCGGAATCGACCCGAGCGGCTGAGCGCCACCGCGGCCAGCGTCCCAAGCAAGGTCGCAAGCGTTGCGGAGATCACGCCGACCCGCAGGGTGACCGACAGTGAGTCAAGCAACTGGCGATCATGCAAGAGCGCCCCATACCAACGGGTCGAGAACCCGCCCCACACCGTCACCAAGCGGCTGGCGTTGAAGGAATACACGACCAGCAGGACCATCGGCGCGTAAAGGAAGATCAGGCCCGCGCCGATCGAGACCCGGTTGAAGAGTGTCGGGCCACGCCTCATCGCTTCAGCATCCGCGACTGCTGGCGCTGATAGAGCGCCAGGGGTCCGAGCAATGTCAGCAGCAGGACGATCGCCACCGCCGAGGCGGCCGGCCAGTCGCGGTTGGCGAAGAACTCGGTCCAGATCGTCTTGCCCAGCATCAGGGTCTCCGATCCGCCCAGCAGGTCAGGGATGACAAATTCGCCGACCATCGGGATGAAACAGAGGAGGGCGCCCGCGGCCAGCCCCGGCAGGGACAGAGGGAAGGTTACTCGCCAGAATGCGCCGAGCGGCGAGGCGCCCAGGTCTTCCGCCGCCTCCAGCAGCGTTTCATCCTGGCGCTCCAGAACCGCGTAGAGCGGCAGAACCATGAACGGCAGATAGGCGTAGACCAAGCCGATCAGGACGCCAGCCTCGCTATTCAGGATCGATGCTGCGGGAAAACCGAACACGCCCAGCATTTCGTTCAGCAGGCCGGCGGGCTTGAGGATGGCGATCCAGGCGTAGATTCGGATCAGGAAGCTGGTCCAGAACGGCAGGATGATCGCCGCGACCAGTATCCGCCGCGCGTCCGGCGAGCATCGCGAAATCCCGTAGGCGAGCGGATAGCCTACTAGGGCCAGCAAGAGGGTCGCCAGCCCGGCGAGCCGCAGGCTCGAGAGATAGGCGGCGAGGTAGAGGTCGTCCCGCGCCAGGCGCACATAGGTCTCGAAATCCAGCGCCTGCACGAAGGCTGCGACGCCATCCAGACCCCGCGACCAGTCCAGTCGGGGCGCATAGGGCGGGATCGCCAGCACAGTGTCCGACAGCGACAGCTTCACCACCAGCGCGAAGGGCAGGGCGAAGAAGGCCAGCAGCCAGGCGTAGGGCGCGAGCGCGGCCAGACTGATCCGCCAGCGGTTCACGCGTCCAGGACCACGCCAGCGTCCGGCGCAAAGCTTAGCCAGACCCGATCATCCCAGCCCACCGGCCGCTCGGCGGTGCGCGCCACGTTGGCCTGCGCCGCGCGCACCGTGCGGCCGGGCGTGGTCTCGACCACATAGGTCGTCCAATCGCCGAGGTAAGCGATGTCGGCGACCACGCCTTCGAGCTGGTTCGGTCCGGCTGGCGGCGGGTCCTGGTGCAGAACCATCTTTTCCGGCCTCACGGCCAGCCAGGCCGTCGCGCCGACCGCGGCCTCGCCCAGGCCGATCAGACCGCCCGCGCCGTCGCTGGATTTCAGGGTGACGCCGCCGTTGGCGGAGCTCTGAACCACGCCCTCGAACAGGTTCACCTCACCTATGAAGTCGGCGACATAGCGGTTGGCGGGCGCCTCATAGACCTCGGCCGGCCGGCCCACCTGAACGATCTGGCCTTGGCGCATCACGGCGATCCGGTCGGCGGTGACCATCGCCTCCTCCTGGTCGTGGGTGACGATCAGGAAGGTCATGCCCAGGGTATGCTGCAGGTTCATCAGCTCGAACCGGGTCTCTTCGCGCAACTTCTTGTCCAGCGCCGCCAGCGGCTCGTCGAGCAGCAGAATTCGCGGCTTGGGCGCGATCGCTCGCGCCAACGCCACGCGCTGCCGCTGGCCGCCGGACAGCTGGCTGGGCTTGCGCCCGCCCAGCCCGTCCAGCTTCACCAGGCTCAGCATTTCCTCCACGCGGTCGGCCCGGCCTTTGCGGTCCACACCCTTCAGCCCAAAGGCGATGTTCTGGGCGACGCTGAGATGCGGGAACAGCGCGTAGGACTGGAACATCATGTGCACCGGCCGCTCGTGGGGCGGCAGGGCGGCGACATCCTTGCCGTCCAGGAAGATGCGACCCTCGTCCGGTGTCTCAAACCCCGCGAGCATGCGCATCAGCGTGGTCTTGCCGCAGCCGGACGGACCGAGCAGGGCGAAGAACTCACGCTCGTAGATGGCGAGGTCGATGCGGTCGACCGCCGGTTGGCCGTCGAAGCGTTTCACGACGCGGTCGAACCGCACGAGCGGAACCGCGCTGGGGTCCTCCCACGGCGCGAAACTCGACCGGATCGCCCCGACCTGGCGCAACGTCTGGGACAGCGCGTTCAATGCCCCGTCAGAACACGGGTCCACTGGCGGTTCACCTCGCGCAGCAGCTCTTGGCCCTTAGTGGTCGTGACGAACAGCCGCTTGGCGACCTCCGCGCTCGGATAGACATTCGTGTTGCTGCGCAGGCTCTCGTCCAGCAGCGGTGTCGCCGCCGCATTGGCGTTGGCGTACTGGGTGTAGTTCGACGCCCGGGCGATCACCTCCGGCTTCAGCATGAAGGCGACGAACTTGTGCGCGGCGTCGGCGTTCGGCGCGTCCACCGGGATGACGAAGGTGTCGAACCAGAGCTGGCTGCCTTCCTTCGGAATGAAGTAGCCGATCTCGACCCCGTTCTTGGCTTCTTCTGCGCGCGCCTTGGCCTGCAGCACGTCGCCGGAATAGCCGATGGCGACGCAGACATCGCCGTTCGCCAGGGCGTCGATATACTCCGACGAGTGGAATTTCTTCACGAAGGGTCGCGCCTTCAGCAGCATGTCCGTGGCCGCGGCGTAGTCGGCGGGCGCCTTCGAATTCGGGTCCTTGCCGATGTAGTTGAGGGCCACGGCGTACATGTCCTCGGACGCATCAAGGAAATAGATCCCGCAGTCCTTCAGCTTGGCCAGGTTCTCCGGCTTGAACACCACGTCCCAGCTGTCGAGCTTCACGCCCGGAAGGCGCTTGGCGACCGCGGCGGTGTTGTAGCCGACGCCGATCGTGCCTTGCATGTAGGGGAAGGCGTATTTCGCCCCCGGATCGAAGGCGCCCAGGTGGGTCATCAGGTCGGGCGTGAGCTTGTCGAACCCAGGCAGCTTGGTCTTGTCCAGCGGCTGGATCGCCCCGGCGGCGATAAAGCGGGGCAGGTTGTGGTTGGAGGGGGCGACAATGTCATAGCCAGTGCCGCCCTGCAGCACTTTCGTCTCCAGCACCTCATTGGAATCGAAGGTGTCGTAGACGACCTTGATCCCCGTCTCCTTGGTGAAATCCGCCAGCAGCGTCGGGTCGATGTAGTCCGACCAGTTGTAGATGTGCAGGGTCTGTTCTTTCGGCGCGCCGCCGCCGCAAGCCGCCAGGGCCAGGCTCGCCGCGAGCGCCACTACGCTCGCCATGTGCCGCATCATCGTCATGGGGCTTCCCCGCCTCGGAAATCTCGACACAGTTTGTTGTGTTTGGCGCCGCCCGCGCAAGAGCGGCGCCCCTTGCGGGGTGCGAATACTCCGTTCCGCCTCACGCCGTCAGCCCGGAAGCCTCCCAGAGGCCTTCCGGGCTTCGGGAAAGGCGCGCCGAGCTCTACTTCGCCGGCGTCACCATCACGGTCACCTGGTTGGTCTTGGTGATGAAGGTCACGCCCTGCACCCGGTCGTCATTGTACTTGGCCCAGTTGCCCTCGACCGTGATGGGGGTCAGGACCTGGGCGGCGGCCTCCGCCGGCTTGGAGGCGACGACGTCGACCTCGTAGACGCCGCCGGGCGGTGGCGCGATGTAGATCCGCGGCAGGAAATAGGGGCGGGTGTAGCCGGCCGAGGCGGCCATGCCCTTGGCCGTCAGCATGATCGACTTGTCCGCGTTGCGCTCAGCCGTGCCGCTCTCGACGGAGACGATCTGCTCTTCGCCGGCGTACATCTGGTCCATCCGGCTAATGGACTTCTTCGGCGCGGGCGCCGCGGCCACCTCCGCCTTCTTTTCTTCGCAACCGGCCAGGCTGAAGGCGAGGCCAAGGCCGCCCGCGACGCCGGCGGCGATCAATAGCTTCCTCATCATTTCTCTCCCGTGGATCGGCCGGGACTCGTTGGCCCCCGCTCGAGGCGCAGTGTGCGGTAAAGCTGAAGCTTGGCGAGCAATTTTGCGTTGCAGCTTGGGGCTGACGCAGGCTTGCGCCTATATGCGCGCTCCGAAATCCACCGCCGCCAGAGCGTCATGTCCCGCATCCTGATCACCTCCGCCCTGCCATACATCAACGGGATCAAGCACCTGGGGACGCTGGCGGGCTCCATGCTGCCGGCCGATGTCTACGCGCGCTTCCAGCGGGCGAGGGGCCGCGAAACCCTCTATTTGTGCGCCACTGACGAACACGGCACGCCGACCGAGTTGGCCGCGGCCGCCGCCGGCCAAGAGCCCGCCGACTTCTGCGCCGAGCAGCACCAGGTCCAGCATGACCTCGGCCGGCGGTTCGGCCTGTCCTGGGACCATTTCGGCCGCTCGTCCTCGCCGCAGAACCATCGCCTGACCCAGCGCTTCGCCCAGGGCTTGTGGGAGGCCGGCTTCCTGGAGGAGCGCGTCACCCAGCAAGTCTACTCCGTCGCCGACAAACGCTTCCTGCCCGACCGCTATGTGGTCGGAACCTGCCCGCACTGCGGCTACGAGGCCGCCCGCGGCGACCAGTGCGAAAATTGCACCCGCGTGCTCGACCCCGCCGACCTGATCCATCCGCGCTCGGCGATCTCGGGCTCCACCGACGTCGAGATCCGTGAGTCCAAGCATCTCTTCCTTCGCCAGAGCCTGTTCGCCGACAAGCTGCGCGCCTGGATCGACGCCAAGAAGGGCGAGTGGCCGTTGCTCGTCACCTCCATTGCGCTCAAGTGGCTGGACGAAGGGCTGCAGGATCGCGGGATCACCCGCGACCTCGTCTGGGGTGTGCCGGTCAACGCCTTCGAATGGGGTCCGAACCCTGACGGCGCCCTGCCGGACATCGACGGCTTGGCGGGCAAGGTCTTCTACGTCTGGTTTGACGCGCCGATCGAATACATCGCCTGCACCTGGGAATGGGCCGATGCGCGGGCCGCCGAGCGCGGCGAGGACCCGCCCGCCGATGCGGTCTGGGAACGCTGGTGGCGCGGCGAAGCGGCGGCGGACGTGACCTATGTGGAGTTCATGGGCAAGGACAACGTGCCCTTCCACACCGTGGGCTTTCCCTGCACCCTGATCGGTCTCAACGAGACCTTCGCTGGCGGCGACTGGAAGCCGGCCTCGAACCAGGCTTGGAAGCTGGTCGACCAGCTGAAGGGCTTCAACTGGCTCGACTATTACGGCGGCAAGTTCTCCACCTCACAACAGCGCGGCGTCTTCATGGACCATGCGCTGGAGCTTCTGCCCGCCGACTACTGGCGCTGGTGGGTCATGGCCAATACGCCGGAGACCTCGGATGCGACCTTCACCTGGGAGCAGTTTCAACAGCAGGTGAACGCCGACCTGGCTGACGTGCTGGGCAATTTCGTCAATCGCATCCTGAAGTTCACCGAGAGCCGCTTCGACGGCGTCGTCCCCGAGGGGGGCGAACCGGGCGAGCTCGAGGCCCGGCTTGCCGGTGATGTCGCCGCCAAGCTCGCTGAACTGACCGAGCAGCTGGAGGCGCGCGAATTCCGCAAGTCGGCCACCGCCCTTCGCCAGCTCTGGGTGCTGGGCAACCAGTACCTGACCGAGGCCGCGCCCTGGACAGCCATCAAGACCGATCGCGACCGCGCCGCTGTGGCCGTGCGCACCGGCCTGAACCTCGTCGCCCTCTTCGCCAAGGTCAGCGAGCCCTTCATCCCCTTCGCCGCCGAGAAGGTCGCGTTGGCGGTGGGCGAGGCCTACCCGGGGCGGTGGCCGGACGCCGCGGCGGCCTTGGACATCCTGCCGGCGGGCCGGCCGGTCGCCGCGCCTGAGGTTCTCTTCCGCAAGGTCGAGAACGACCAGGTCGCCGAATGGGTGGCGCGTTTCGGCGGGGCGGACGCGGCCGCTTAAGCCGCCGTCCTGCGCCGTCCCGTCAGCCACAGCAGGACGCACAGCCCCACATAGGGGATGAGCGCCAGGCCGTCCGACCAGGGCCCCGCGAAGAGCGGATTCACCCGGGTCATCAGTTCGACCACCGCGCTGTCGAAGCCGCTCAGCAGGCCCGCGGAGAAGGCGATGCCGATCCCGGCGATCGCCCCGCCGGCGATATAGCCTGACGCCATCAGCACGCCGGGACTGCGGTCGCTCTCCGCCGCGAGCTCCGCCTCCGACAGGGTCTCGCCCGTCGGCGAATGGGGCCGTGAGCGCCGGTCCGCCAGCCAGCGGATCGCGCCGCCGAACAGGATCGGCGCCGAGGACGACAGCGGCAGGTAGACACCAACGGCGAACGCCAGCGACGGCACCGCGCACAACTCCAGCACCACGGCGATCAGCACGCCCATCAGCACCAGGCCCCAGGGCAGCTGGTGGTTGAGGATGCCCTTGATGATGTAGCTCATCAGCGTCGCCTTGGGCGCGTCGAACTTGGCGACGGCCACCCCGTCCGGCCGGGTGCGATGGGTCCCGTTGATGCCCGGATCGACCAGATAGGCCGCGCTGCCGTCGTCACGCACCAGGTAGCGGGTCGACGCCCCGCCGGCCGGGTCGGGCCGATGCCAGACGCGGTAGCCCGCCCGGTCGCCGGCCCCTTGCGGCCCCTTGACCTGCTCGGCGGGAAGGCTCGCCACCTGCGCCGCCGGCGCGCGGATGTTCTGGCTCGCCTCGACGGGGACATAGACGGTGGAGGCCTGGTTCAGGGCCAGCAGGATCGGTCCAAGGCAGATGGCGGAGGCCAGCGCGCCGGCCAGGATCGCCAGCTGTTGGGCCCTGGGGGTCGCCCCGACCAGGAACCCGGTCTTCAGGTCCTGGGCCGTGGTCCCGCCATTGGAGGCGGCGATGCAGACGATGGCGCCCACCGACAGCGCGGTGACGTAGTAGGTGGGCCCCGTCCAGCCCAGCAGCAGGAACAGCAGGCAGGTCAGCAAAAGCGTCGCCACCGTCATGCCGCTGATCGGGTTCGAAGAGGATCCCAGCTCGCCGGTCAGCCGCGCCGACACGGTCACGAAGAAGAAGCCGAAGACGATGATCAGGCCCGCGCCGACCAGGTTCATGTGCAACGACCGGGCGAACAGGATCGCGCCCATCAGGACGACCAGGCCGATCGCCACCCATTTCAACGGAAGATCCTGATCGGTCCGGGTCATCCGCCGCGCCGCGCCGGACCGCAACCCTCCCAGGCCCGCCTTGAGGCCGCGCCAGATCACGGGCAAGGCGCGGATCAAGATGATGATACCGCCGGCCGAGACGGCGCCCGCACCGATGTAGAGGACATAGGCCTCGCGGATGTCGTCCGGGCTCATGGTCGAGATCGGCGTCGTCCCTGGTGCGATGACCACGGCGGCCGCGGCGCCGAAGAACTGGATGACCGGGATCAGCACCAGATAGGCCAGCACCCCGCCGCCGGCCATCGCCGCGGCGATCCGCGGGCCGATGATGTAGCCTACGCCCAGAAGCTCAGGTGAGATCTCCACGGCGACGGAGGCCTTGGGAAGGATGCTTGAGAACACCTTGCCTGGCACGTCCTTCCACAGGTGGAGGGCCGACATGGCGAGTTTGTAGCTAAGGCCCGCCAGAAACCCGATGACGATGGTTCGGGCGCTGGCCGCGACTTCGGCCGGGGTTTGGGCCTTCGAGCCTTCCGCCGCCAGCGCGTGCTCTTCCGCCGTCGCACCGGCCTTCAGCACCTCGGCGCAGGCCGTGCCCTCCGGATAGCGCAGGGTGTCGTGCTCTTCCACAATGAGCGCCCGGCGCAACGGGATCATCATCAGGATGCCGAGCAGGCCGCCCAGGACCGCCACCAGCATCACCCGGGTGATTTCCAGGTCGAAGCCCAGGATCATAATCGCCGGCATGGTCACGCCGAGGCCAAAGGCGATGGATTCGCCGGCCGAACCCGCTGTCTGGACGATGTTGTTCTGCAGGATGCTGGCGCGCGCCAGCCCCAGCCGGGCGAGCAGCCGGAACAGGGTGATCGAGATCACCGCCACGGGGATCGAGGCGCTGACCGTCAGCCCGACCTTGAGCACGAGGTAGAGCGATGAGGCGCCGAAGATCACGCCCAGCAAGACCCCGACCACAAGGGGCAGGAATGTGAGCTCCGGCAAATGTGCGGTGGCGGGGATGAAGGGGCGCGGGCCCCTGCTTACGGTGACGTCCAGATCAGCCACGTCACGCCCCGCTTCACGTCAGAAGGCGTCAGTATGAGCACGCAGTTCAGGCGGAGGCCATGGCCCGCCCGCCATGTCTAGTGCGCCGCCGGCGCGCCCTCAGGGGGAATGTCCATGAAGCTGGGGACCGCGGCGTTGTAGCTGTCGCGCCAGCCCAGATCGACGACCACGTCCTGGTGGCCCTGCCACATCATGTGCACGGCCACGTAAAGCACGATCACCAGGCCGATGTAGCCAATCCAGCGGTACTTGTGCAGCAGCCGCGCGATGGCGTGGGCGGCGACCCCCATCAGGGCGATCGACAGCAACAGGCCGAAGATCAGGACTGTCGGATGCTCGCGCGCCGCGCCGGCGACGGCCAGGACGTTGTCCAGCGACATCGAGATGTCCGCGACGAGGATCTGGATGAAGGCGGCCTTGAAAGATTTGGCCTTCTTGACCGCGGGCTCGGTGGTCGGATCGTCGTCCATCGCCGCGGCGGCGTCGGCTTCGTCCTGCGCGGCCTGGTCGCGCATTTCATTCCACATCTTCCAGCAGACCCACAGCAACAGCAGGCCGCCGGCGAACAGCAGGCCTATGATGCCCAGGAGCTGGGTCGTGACGAGGGCGAAGGCGATGCGGGTGATGACCGCGGCGATCAAGCCGACGAAGATCGCCTTCTTGCGCTGTTCCGGCGGCAGGCCGCCGGCCGCCAGGCCCACGGCCACGGCGTTGTCGCCGGCCAGGACCAGATCGATCATCAGCACCTGAAGGAGGGCGGTGAAGGCGGCGGGATTGAACAGTTCAGCGATCATAAGTTTCTCATTGCTTCAGTCGCGGCCAGCTCGCAACTGCGCAGTCCTCAGGCCCGGCGTCTGGTCTGTGACGTTTCGTAAAGGGCGACCGCCGCCGCCGCGGAGACGTTGAGGCTCTCAAAGCCGCCCGGCATGGGGATTTTCGCCAGTGTGTCGCAGTGCTCGGCCACCAGCCGGCGAAGGCCCTCCCCCTCGGACCCGAGCACGATCACCACAGCGGAGCCGTCCAGCGAATCAGCCAGCGAATCCTGGGCCTCGCCGGCTAGGCCGATCGTCCGCCAGCCGGCCTCGCTCAACTCCTCCAGGGCGCGCGACAGGTTGACGACGCGGGCGGTGGGCACGCGCTCGACGGCGCCGGCGGCGGCCTTCGCCACCGTGCCGGTGAACTGCGGCGCATGGCGGTCCTGCAGCACCAGGCCCTTGGCGCCGAACGCCGCGGCCGAGCGCAGGATCGCGCCGACGTTCTGCGGGTCGGTCACCTGGTCGAGCATCAGGAGCACCGCGCCTGGCTCGGCGACGAAGTCCGTCAGGTCTGCAGGCTCCAGCAAAGGCGCCTTAAGGGCGATTCCCTGGTGAACGGCGCTCGCCGGCAGCAGTTGTGCGAACCGATTGTTGTCGACGATCTCGTGGGTGGGCAGTGTCTTGAAGCGTCCGCTCAAGGTCTTGGCGCGATCAGCGGTGAGGTAGAGAATCTCGGGAGTACGGGCGGGATTTACGAGGGCCGCCTCCACCGCATGCAGGCCCCACAGCCAGTCTTCCGAGGCCTTCTCCGAGGGCCGATCGGGCCGGCCATGAGGGCGTGGTTTAAAGCCTCGTTTCGGCGCGTTGCGTTCGTGGGACGAGGACACTATAAGACGCGCTCCAAATTGGGGCCCCCCGGCGGGACCGCTGCTTCACAAGACCTTGGACGGGGCTCTTAGCACCGCTGCAGGGTTGGGGCGGAGGTCTTTATCGGACGGGTGTCAATCGCTCCGGCGCTTGGGGGAATGTCCCGAGTGGCAAAGGGGGGGGACTGTAAATCCCCTGGCGTACGCCTTCGTAGGTTCGAGTCCTACTTCCCCCACCACGCGCCGGTAGCGAAAGACCTTTAAGGAGTTCCGGCCTCGACCGGGGAGGCGGGTATAGCACAATGGTAGTGCAGCAGCCTTCCAAGCTGAGGATGCGGGTTCGATTCCCGCTACCCGCTCCAGACTCCGAACCGCCCGCCCTGCAACAGAACAAGCGCCTCTAGGATCGATCAATGGCCAAGGAAAAGTTCGAACGTAATAAGCCGCACTGCAACATCGGCACGATTGGTCACGTTGACCATGGCAAGACGACGCTGACGGCTGCGATCACGATCACGCTGGCGAAGTCCGGTGGTGCGACGGCGAAGGCGTATGCGGATATTGATGCGGCGCCGGAAGAGAAGGCGCGTGGCATCACGATCAACACGGCGCACGTGGAATATGAGACGGCGAACCGTCACTACGCGCACGTCGACTGCCCTGGTCACGCTGACTATGTGAAGAACATGATCACGGGTGCGGCGCAGATGGACGGCGCGATCCTGGTGGTTTCGGCCGCTGACGGTCCGATGCCGCAGACGCGCGAGCACATCCTTCTGGCCCGTCAGGTCGGCGTGCCGGCTCTGGTGGTGTTCATGAACAAGGTCGACATGGTCGACGACGAAGAGCTTCTGGACCTGGTCGAGATGGAGGTTCGCGAACTTCTGTCGTCGTATCAGTTCCCGGGCGATGACATCCCGATCACCAAGGGCTCGGCTCTGGCGGCGGTTGAGGGCAAGACGCCGGCGATCGGCGAAGAGGCGATCCTGGCGCTGATGGCTTCGGTTGACGCCTACATCCCGCAGCCGGAGCGTCCGGTGGACCTGCCGTTCCTGATGCCGGTGGAAGACGTCTTCTCGATCTCGGGCCGCGGCACGGTTGTGACCGGCCGGATTGAAAAGGGCATCGTGAAGGTCGGTGAGGAAGTCGAGATCGTCGGCATCCGTCCGGTCCAGAAGACGACCTGCACGGGCGTCGAGATGTTCCGCAAGCTGCTGGACCAGGGCCAGGCCGGCGACAACGTGGGCGTGCTGCTGCGCGGCACCAAGCGTGAAGACGTCGAGCGCGGTCAGGTTCTCTGCAAGCCGGGTTCGATCACGCCGCACACGAAGTTTGTGGCGGAAGCCTACATCCTGACGAAGGAGGAGGGCGGTCGTCACACGCCGTTCTTCACCAACTATCGTCCGCAGTTCTACTTCCGCACGACGGATGTGACGGGGATCATCAAGCTGCGCGAAGGCGTGGAGATGATCATGCCGGGCGACAACGCCGAGCTGGACGTCGAGCTGATCACCCCGATCGCCATGGACCAGGGCCTGCGCTTCGCCATTCGCGAAGGCGGCCGTACGGTCGGCGCGGGCGTCGTCTCGAAGATCGTCGAGTAATCGACCCAGCCCACGGCTGGAACGACAAGGCCCGCCGGAGCAATCCGGCGGGCCTTTTGCTTAGGCCGCCTGGTTCGGCTCCGGCGCCTCTCGGTTCGGCGCGCCGGTGGCGGGATCGGTGGCGGTCTTCGACGTCTTCGCGCCGCCGCCGGCCGGCTCCGTCGCCGGCCGTGGCGGGCTGCCGGGCTTCTGCTGGTCGTCGCGGTTGCGATCGTCGCTCTGGCTGGCGGGCATGATTTGTCTCCAGGGTTGGCCTGGGAAACGACGGCCGCGCCGCTTCGATCCTCGGCAGCGCTTGAAACATCGGGAGGATTGCGGCATAGCGCTCAACGTCCATCCCGACATCGTTGAGCCGTCTTCTACGCCCTCTGGGCGCGAGGCCTGCTCCCCGGAAGAGGGGCGGACGGACGCGTAGGAGTGTAGCTCAGCTGGTAGAGCATCGGTCTCCAAAACCGAGGGCCGGGGGTTCGAGTCCCTCCACTCCTGCCATCCTTCTCCCCATATAGGTCGCGACGCCGGCAAGGCCGGTCCGCCAGAAGTTTTAGAGAGCAGTCGACTTGGCCAGGAAACCGGGCTCCACCCCGCAAGCGATCAGGAACCGCGCCGCGCGTACGGCGGCGGCCATGACGCCCGCTGGCGCAGCCGCCGCCCCCGCCGCGCCGAAGAAGCCTTTCAATCCTGGGCAGTTCGCCAAGGAAGTGCGCGCCGAAGCGCGCAAGATCACCTGGACGACCCGCAAGGAGACCTGGATCACCTCCGTCATGGTGGCGATCATGGTCGTGATGGCCTCGGTCTTCTTTCTCGTGGTCGATTTTCTTCTCAGCCAGGGCGTTACGCAGATCCTGAAGCTGGCGAACGCTGGATAAATTCGAAATGTCTGAAGCGCCCCAACCCGCCGCCAACCCGCGCCACAAGTGGTACATCGTCCACGCCTACTCGAACTTCGAGGGCAAGGTGAAGGACTCGATCCTGGAGCAGGCCAAGTCCCAGGGGCTGGAGGAGAACTTCTCCGAAGTCCTCGTGCCGACTGAAGCGGCCACCGAGATCCGCCGTGGTCGCAAGATCGATGTCCAACGCAAGTTCTTCCCGGGCTACGTCCTGGTGAAGATGGAGCTGACCGACGAGGCCTACCACCTCATCAAGAACACGCCGAAGGTCACCGGTTTCCTGGGCAGCCAGAACAAGCCGCAGCCGGTCACCGAAAAGGAAGTGGCCCGCATCATCGGCGCCATCGAAGAGGGCGTGGAGCGGCCGAAGCCGACCATCACCTTCGAGATCGGCGAGCAGGTCCGCGTCACCGACGGCCCGTTCGCCAGCTTCAACGGCTCGGTCGAACAGGTCGACGAGGAGCGCACCCGCCTGCGTGTCACCGTTTCGATCTTCGGTCGCGCCACCCCCGTCGAACTCGAATACGGCCAGGTCGAAAAGATCGGCTGATGTCGCGGGCGAGGGCAGGCCGGCTTGCCGCCGGCGCCTTCGCCTGATACACGCCCGCCCTTCGCGCGGTTCGCCGTGGCGAAACCCAAATCCGTGGGAGGGGCTGCAAGCCATACCCCGCACCACGGCTCAACCGTCCGGACCCCGGACATCATGAGGACAACATGGCCAAGAAAATCTTGGGCTACATCAAGCTGCAGGTGCCCGCGGGCTCTGCGACGCCTTCGCCGCCGATCGGTCCGGCGCTGGGCCAGCGTGGCGTGAACATCATGGGCTTCTGCAAGGAGTTCAATGCGCGCACCGAGAAGGAACAGAAGGGCACCCCCCTGCCGACGGTCATCACCGTCTATCAGGACAAGTCGTTCACCTTCGTCACCAAGACTCCGCCGGCGACCTTCTTCATCAAGCAGGCCCTCGGCCTGAAGTCGGGCGCCAAGACGACCGGCCGTGAAGTCATTGGCAAGATCACCCGCGAGCAACTGCGCGACATCGCCGAAAAGAAGATGAAGGACCTCAACGCCAACGACGTCGAGTCCGCTTCGCGCATCATCGAGGGCTCGGCCCGTTCGATGGGCCTGCAGATCGTGGAGGCCTAAGACCATGGCAAAGCAACCCAAGCGCGCCCAAGCCTTCGCCGGCGACCGTCAGGTCGTCCTCGGTGTCGAAGAGGCCGTGAAGCTGGTGAAGCAGAACGCCACCGCCAAGTTCGACGAAAGCGTCGAGATCGCCGTCAACCTGGGCGTCGACCCGCGCCACGCCGACCAGCAGGTCCGCGGCGTGGTCAACCTGCCTTCGGGCACCGGCCGCGACGTCCGCGTCGCCGTCATCGCCAAGGACGCCAAGGCCGCTGAAGCCACCGCGGCCGGCGCTGACATTGTCGGCACCGAGGATCTCGTCGAGCGCATCCAGGGCGGCTTCATGGATTTCGACCGCGTGATCGCTACGCCGGACATGATGGCCCTCGTGGGTCGCCTGGGTAAGGTCCTGGGCCCCCGCGGCCTGATGCCGAACCCGCGCGTCGGCACTGTGACGCCGAACGTCGGCCAAGCCGTGAAGGACGCCAAGGGCGGCGCCATCGAGTTCCGCACCGAAAAGACCGGCATCATCCATGCTGGCGTCGGCAAGACCTCGTTCACTGACGAGCAGATCCTGGCCAACGTCCGCGCCCTGGTCGATGCCCTCAACCGCGCCAAGCCGACCGGCGCCAAGGGCACCTACATCAAGAAGATCAGCCTCTCCTCGACCATGGGTCCGGGCGTGAAGGTGGAAGTGGCCTCGTTCTCGGCCGCCTGATTGAAATAGCGGCGCGGCTCCTGTAAGAGCCGCGCCTTCTAGAGTTTCGCTGTCTTGCAAGAGACGGCGAGGAGGGGGCGAAGACGATCTCGCCCCGCTCCTGTCCAAGAACCGCGTAGCCACCGGGGTCACCGGCGGTCGTAACGCAGAGGCGGGCCCGCCTCTGGTCGTGGGGAGACGGGATGATGAGGTTCACGCTGGCGCTTCGCCGGCGCTGATCCTGCGGATTTCCCATCGGACAGGCGAGTAACCGGCGTGCGCGCTCGTGCGTGCGTCGAACCTGAGTATGGAGACCGCAATGGACCGCGCTCAAAAGCAGGAAGCCATCGAGACGCTCAAGGGCGATTTCGCGGGCGCCGGCGCCGTGGTCGTGACCCACTACATGGGTCTGACCGTTGCGGAAATGACCGATCTGAGGCTGCGCCTGCGCGAGCAGGGCGCTCAGCTGAAGGTGGTGAAGAACACCCTGGCCACCAAGGCTCTGGACGGTTCGGTCGGCGAAGCGGGCGACGCCCTCTTCAAGGGCCCTGTCGCCATCGCCTTCGCGCCGGACCCCGTCTCCGCCGCCAAGATCACGACCCAGTACGCCAAGGAGAACGACAAATTCTCCGTCATCGGCGGCCTCATGGGTCAGCAGGTCCTCGACAAGACCGCGGTGAGCTCGCTCGCCACGCTCCCGTCGCTGGATCAGCTCCGCGCCAAGCTCATCGGCCTCGTCCAGACGCCCGCGACCAAGATCGCCGGCGTGCTGCAGGCTCCGGGCGGCGCAGTGGCCCGCGTCATCAGCGCCTACGCTGAAAAGAACGCGGCTTGATCGTTCAATTCCTCGACACACCTCAACCATTCCAAAGGACTAAATCAAATGGCTGCTAACCTCGAAAAGCTGGTCGAAGACCTCTCGGCCCTGACCGTTCTTGAAGCTTCGGAACTCTCCAAGCTGCTGGAAGACAAGTGGGGCGTCTCGGCCGCCGCGCCGGTCGCCATGGCCGCCGCCGCCCCGGCCGCCGCCGCTGAAGCCGTCGAAGAGCAAACCGAGTTCACCGTTGTTCTGACCGCCGGTGGCGACAAGAAGATCAACGTGATCAAGGAAGTCCGCGGCGTCCGTCCGGACCTCGGCCTGAAAGAAGCCAAGGACCTGGTCGAAGCCGCCCCGACCAACGTCAAGGAAAACGTCTCCAAGCAAGAAGCTGAAGAGATCAAGAAGAAGCTGGAAGAAGCCGGCGCTTCGGTTTCGATCAAGTAAGACTGCTTTCCTCACGGAAATCGAAGAGGCCGTCGGGGCGACCCGGCGGCCTTTTTCGTTGGGTTGTTCCTCGCGACTCGCGGCCTCGCAGGGAGGATGAAATCCCCCCTTCCAATTCCTTTCGATCGGGCCTATCTACGCTCCCTCGCGAAATTTCTGATTCCTGCGCCTGCAGGCTCGCGCGCGTCGATACTCCGAGGCACGGCCCTAGCCCCTCAGCCGTGCGAGGGAGCGCTCCCCACGTCAGCGGGAGCACCTCCAGCGTCCGACGGCGAAAGCCGTCCGGGGTGGACGCAGGATGATAATCGCGACGCCGGGAAACCGTTCCTGGCTGTCCATAAGGGATAAAAATGGCTCAGTCCTTCACCGGCAAGAAGCGGATCCGCAAGTCTTTCGGCCGCATCCCCGAAGCCGTGCAGATGCCGAACCTGATCGAGGTCCAGCGGTCTTCCTACGAGCAGTTCCTGCAGCGCGAGACGCGCGCGGCGGACCGCCGTGAGGAAGGCGTCGAAGCGGTCTTCAAGTCCGTCTTCCCGATCAAGGACTTCAACGAGCGCGCCGTCCTCGAATACGTCTCCTACGAGTTCGAGGAGCCGAAGTACGACGTCGAGGAATGCGTTCAGCGCGACATGACCTACGCCGCGCCTCTGAAGGTGAAGCTGCGCCTCATCGTGTTCGAAACCGACGAGGAAACCGGCGCCCGTTCGGTCAAGGATATCAAGGAACAAGACGTCTACATGGGCGACATCCCGCTCATGACGGAGAAGGGCACCTTCATCGTCAACGGGACTCAGCGCGTCATCGTCTCGCAGATGCACCGTTCGCCGGGCGTCTTCTTCGACCATGACAAGGGTAAGACCCACGCCTCGGGCAAGCTCCTCTTCGCCGCCCGGGTGATCCCCTACCGCGGCTCGTGGCTCGACTTCGAGTTCGACGCCAAGGACATCGTCTTCGTCCGCATCGACCGCCGCCGCAAGCTGCCGGCCACCACCTTCCTGATGGCCCTGGGCATGGACGGTGAAGAAATCCTCTCCACCTTCTACCAGACGCTCGCCTACGAGCGCCGCACCGCCAAGGACGGCTCCTACGGCTACGCCACCGCCTATCGTGCGGAACGCTGGCGCGGCGCCAAGCCGGACTTCCCGCTGATCGACGCCGACACCGGCGAAGAAGTGGCGCCGGCGGGCCAGAAGATCTCGGCGCGTAACGCCAAGCGCATGGCCGACAACGGTTTGACGACCCTGCTGCTGCCGGCTGAAGCCCTGAACGGCAAGTACCTGGCGCGCGACCTGGTCAATATGGAAACCGGCGAGATCTACGCCGAAGCCGGCGACGAGCTCGACCCCACGGTCATCGAGACCCTCGCGGGCCAGGGCTTCGAAAGCCTCGACGTCCTCGACATCGACGACTTCACCATCGGCGCCTACATCCGCAACACCCTGCGGGTCGACAAGAACACCGTCCGCGAGGACGCCCTGTTCGACATCTATCGCGTCAAGCGCCCGGGTGAGCCGCCGACCGTTGAAGCGGCCGAAGCCATGTTCAAGTCGCTGTTCTTCGACAGCGAGCGCTACGACCTGTCCTCGGTCGGCCGCGTGAAGATGAATATGCGCCTCGAACTCGATTGCCCCGACGACATGCGCGTCCTGCGCAAGGAAGACGTGCTGGCGGTCTTGCAGACCCTGGTCGGCCTGCGCGACGGTCGCGGCGAAATCGACGACATCGACAACCTCGGCAACCGCCGGGTCCGTTCGGTGGGCGAACTGCTGGAAAACCAGTACCGCGTCGGCCTGCTGCGCATGGAACGCGCCATCAAGGAGCGCATGAGCTCGGTCGATATCGACACGGTCATGCCGCACGACCTGATCAATGCGAAGCCCGCGGCCGCGGCCGTGCGTGAATTCTTCGGCTCCTCGCAGCTGTCGCAGTTCATGGACCAGACGAACCCGCTGTCGGAAATCACCCACAAGCGTCGCCTCTCGGCGCTTGGCCCGGGCGGCCTGACCCGCGAGCGCGCCGGCTTCGAAGTCCGCGACGTGCACCCGACCCACTACGGCCGGATCTGCCCGATCGAGACGCCGGAAGGCCCGAACATCGGCCTGATCAACAGCCTCGCGACCCACGCGGTGGTCAACAAGTACGGCTTCATCGAGAGCCCGTACCGCCGCATCAAGGACGGCAAGACCACTGAAGAGGTGGTCTACATGTCGGCGATGGAAGAGGCCAAGCACGTCATCGCCCAGGCCAACATCAAGCTGAAGGACGGCGAGATCGTCGATGATCTGGTCCCCGGCCGGATCAACGGCGAACCCTCGCTGCTGCCCAAGGCCGACGTCGATCTGATGGACGTGTCGCCGAAGCAGGTCGTCTCGGTCGCTGCGTCTCTGATCCCGTTCCTCGAAAACGATGACGCCAACCGCGCCCTCATGGGCTCGAACATGCAGAAGCAGGCCGTGCCGCTCATCCAGTCGGATGCGCCGCTGGTCGGCACCGGCATGGAGGCGATCGTCGCCGTCGATTCCGGCGCCGTCGTCGTGGCCAAGCGCCCCGGCGTCATCGAGCAGATCGATGGCACCCGGATCGTCATCCGCGCCACGGAAGAGACCGACCCCACCAAGGCCGGCGTCGATATCTATCGGCTGCAGAAGTTCCAGCGCTCCAACACCTCGACCTGCATCAACCAGCGACCGCTGGTGCGCGTGGGCGACCGAGTGAAGGCCGGCGACGTCATCGCTGACGGCCCGTCGACCGAGTTGGGCGAACTGGCGCTGGGCCGCAACACCCTCGTCGCCTTCATGCCTTGGAATGGCTACAACTTCGAAGACTCGATCCTGATCTCCGAGCGGATCACCCGCGACGACATCTTCACCTCGATCCACCTCGAGGAATTCGAAGTCATGGCCCGCGACACCAAGCTGGGCCCGGAAGAGATCACCCGCGATATCCCGAACGTCGGCGAGGAAGCGCTCCGCAACCTCGACGAAGCCGGCATCGTGGCGATCGGCGCCGAAGTCCTGCCGGGCGACATCCTGGTCGGCAAGGTGACGCCGAAGGGCGAGAGCCCGATGACGCCGGAAGAAAAGCTCCTGCGCGCCATCTTCGGTGAGAAGGCCTCCGACGTCCGTGACACCTCGCTGCGTCTGCCGCCGGGCGTGGCGGGCACCATCGTCGAAGTCCGCGTCTTCAACCGCCACGGCGTCGATAAGGACGAGCGCGCCATGGCCATCGAGCGCGCGGAGATCGACCGCCTGGGCAAGGACCGCGATGATGAATTCGCGATCCTGAACCGCAACATGACCACGCGTCTGCGCCAGCTGCTGACGGGCAAGAACGCCGTTTCGGGTCCGAAGGGCCTGGGCCGCGGCGAGATCAGCGCCGACAAGCTGGAGGAGATTGCGCCCGGCCTGTGGTGGCAGATCGCCGTCGACGACGAAAAGGCCATGGCCGAGCTGGAGGCCCTGCGCCGTCAGTTCGACGAGGCCCGCAAGCGTCTGGACAGCCGCTTTGAAGACAAGGTCGACAAGCTGCAGCGCGGCGACGAGCTGCCGCCTGGCGTGATGAAGATGGTCAAGGTGTTCGTGGCGGTGAAGCGCAAGCTTCAACCCGGCGACAAGATGGCCGGCCGTCACGGCAACAAGGGCGTCATCTCCAAGATCTTGCCGGTCGAGGACATGCCGTACCTGGAAGACGGCACCTCGGTGGACATCGTGCTGAACCCGCTGGGCGTGCCGTCGCGCATGAACGTTGGTCAGATCTTCGAAACCCACCTGGGCTGGGCCTCGGCCAACCTCGGCAAGCAGGTCGCGCGCCTGCTCGAAGATTGGCAGAACGGCGGCCAGCGCGCGGCTCTGATCGATTACCTCGCCGGCATCTACGGTCCGGAAGAAGAACTGCCGGAGAGCGATGAGGAGCTGCTGGAGCTCGCCCGCAACCTGTCGAAGGGCATTCCGTTCGCCACCCCGGTGTTCGACGGCGCCCACATCGACGACATCGAGAACCTGCTCGAAAAGGCGGGCGTCGCACGGTCGGGCCAGTCGTACCTCTACGACGGCCAGTCGGGCGAACGCTTCAAGCGTCCGGTCACGGTCGGCTACATCTACATGCTGAAGCTGCACCACCTGGTCGATGACAAGATCCACGCTCGCTCGATTGGCCCGTACTCCCTCGTCACCCAGCAACCGCTGGGCGGCAAGGCGCAGTTCGGCGGTCAGCGCTTCGGGGAAATGGAAGTGTGGGCTCTGGAAGCCTACGGCGCGGCCTACACCCTGCAGGAAATGCTGACGGTGAAGTCCGACGACGTGGCCGGCCGGACCAAGGTCTACGAGTCCATCGTCCGCGGCGACGACGCGTTCGAGGCGGGCATTCCGGAGAGCTTCAACGTGCTCGTCAAGGAAATGCGCTCGCTCGGCCTGAACGTCGAGTTGGAGAACGGCTGACGGTTTTCCCCTCCCTGGCCCCAGCGGGCCGGGGAGGGCGCCATCGCCCGTCTTCCCTTTGAATTTGCGCGGGGATGCTCCCGCAGAAGGAACCAAGATGAACCAGGAAGTCCTGAACATCTTCAATCCGGTCCAGGCCGCCCCGACCTTCGACCAGATCCGTATCGCGTTGGCTTCGCCGGAAAAGATCCGCTCGTGGTCGTTCGGCGAGATCAAGAAGCCTGAAACCATCAACTACCGCACGTTCAAGCCGGAACGTGACGGCCTGTTCTGCGCGCGCATCTTCGGTCCGACGAAGGACTACGAGTGCCTGTGCGGCAAGTACAAGCGGATGAAGTACAAGGGTATCATCTGCGAAAAGTGCGGCGTTGAAGTCACCCTGGCCCGCGTCCGTCGCGAGCGCATGGGTCACATCGAACTGGCCAGCCCGGTCGCCCACATCTGGTTCTTGAAGAGCCTGCCGTCGCGCATCGCCTTGATGCTCGACATGGCCCTGAAGGACATCGAGCGCGTCCTCTACTTCGAATACTACATCGTCACCGAGCCGGGCCTGACCCCGCTGAAGCAGCACATGCTGCTCTCGGAAGATGACTACATGCGCTACCAGGAGGAGTTCGGCGACGACAGCTTCACCGCCGAGATCGGCGCTGAGGCGGTCCAAGGCCTGCTCAAGGCGCTCGACCTCAACAAGGTCGCCGACCAGCTCCGCGAAGAGCTCGTCACCGCCACCTCCGAGATCAAGCTCAAGAAGGCGTCCAAGCGCCTGAAGCTCATCGAGAGCTTCATCGAGAGCAACAACAAGCCCGAGTGGATGATCCTGACGGTCGTGCCGGTCATTCCGCCGGAACTGCGCCCGCTGGTGCCGCTGGACGGCGGCCGCTTCGCGACCTCCGACCTGAACGATCTCTATCGCCGGGTCATCAACCGCAACAACCGCCTGAAGCGCCTGATCGAGCTGCGCGCGCCGGACATCATCATCCGCAACGAAAAGCGGATGCTGCAGGAAGCCGTCGACGCCCTGTTCGACAACGGCCGTCGCGGCCGCGTCATCACCGGCGCCAACAAGCGTCCGCTGAAGTCGCTCGCGGACATGCTGAAGGGCAAGCAAGGCCGCTTCCGCCAGAACCTGCTCGGCAAGCGCGTCGACTACTCGGGTCGTTCGGTCATCGTCGTCGGCCTGGAACTCAAGCTGCACGAGTGCGGCCTGCCGAAGAAGATGGCGCTCGAGCTGTTCAAGCCCTTCATCTATGCGCGGCTTGACGCCAAGGGCCTGTCGGGCACCGTCAAGCAGTCCAAGCGGATGGTGGAACGCGAACAGCCGGCCGTCTGGGACATCCTGGACGAGGTGATCCGCGAGCACCCGGTGCTGCTGAACCGCGCGCCGACGCTTCACCGCCTGGGCATCCAGGCCTTCGAGCCCAAGCTGATCGAAGGCAAGGCGATCCAGCTGCACCCGCTGGTCTGCGCGGCCTTCAACGCCGACTTCGACGGCGACCAGATGGCCGTCCACGTGCCGCTCTCGCTGGAAGCCCAGCTGGAAGCGCGCGTGCTGATGATGAGCACGAACAACATCCTGTCGCCGGCCAACGGCAAGCCGATCATCGTGCCGTCGCAGGATATCGTTCTGGGTCTCTACTACCTGTCGCTGCTGCGCGACGGCGAGCCGGGTGAAGGCAAGGCGTTTTCCGATCTCAACGAGATCGACCAGGCGCTCGACGCCGGGGTGGTCTCGCTGCACTCGAAGATCCGCGCCCGTCACTCGGAAATGGACGCCGACGGTAATCTGGTCCGCAAGGTGATCGACACCTCGCCAGGTCGGATGAAGATCGCGGCACTGTTCCCGCATCACCCGGCCGTGGGTCACCGCCTTCTGGAGAAGAACCTCACCAAGAAGGAAATCGGCAACCTGATCGACACCGTCTATCGGCACTGCGGTCAGAAGGCGACGGTGATCTTCGCCGACCAGATGATGGGCCTGGGCTTCCGCGAGGCGGCCAAGGCCGGCATCTCGTTCGGCAAGGACGACATCGTCATTCCGCAACGCAAGGCGCCGATCGTCGCCGAGACCCGCGCATTGGTCGAAGAGTACGAGCAGCAATATGCTGACGGCCTCATCACCAAGGGCGAGAAGTACAACAAGGTCGTCGACGCCTGGGCCAAGGCCACCGATCGCGTCGCCGACGAGATGATGGCCGAGGTCTCCACCGCGGCGAAGGACGAGAACGGGCGTGAGCTCGAGATCAACTCGATCTTCATGATGAGCAACTCCGGCGCCCGCGGTTCGCAGGCCCAGATGAAGCAACTCGGCGGGATGCGCGGCCTCATGGCCAAGCCGTCCGGCGAGATCATCGAGACGCCGATCATTTCGAACTTCAAGGAAGGCCTCACCGTCCAGGAGTACTTCAACTCCACCCACGGCGCCCGTAAGGGCCTGGCCGACACCGCGCTGAAGACCGCCAACTCCGGCTATCTGACGCGTCGTCTGGTCGACGTGGCCCAGGACTGCATCATCACCCAGGAAGACTGCGGCACCACGCGCGGCATCACGCTGCGCGCTGTGGTCGAGGGCGGCGACGTCCTGGTTTCGCTGGGCCTGCGCATCCTTGGCCGCTTCGCCGCTGAAGACATCAAGGACCCGAACACCAACGAGGTCATCGTTCCCGCCGACACCTATCTCGACGAGAACATGGTCGATGTGGTCGAAGGCGCGGCGGTCCAGTCGGTGAAGATCCGCTCGGTTCTGACCTGCGAAGCCGACACCGGCGTCTGCGGCGCCTGCTACGGCCGCGACCTGGCTCGCGGCACGCCGGTCAACATCGGTGAAGCGGTCGGCGTCATCGCCGCCCAATCCATCGGCGAGCCGGGCACCCAGCTGACGATGCGGACCTTCCACATTGGCGGCACCGCCCAGGTGGCCGAGCAGTCCTTCTTCGAAAGCGGCAACGACGGCGTGGTCAAGATCAGCGGCGGCAACACGGTGACCAACGCCGAGGGCCACCTGATCAGCATGAGCCGCAACCTCTCGCTGATCGTCATGGTCGATGGCAAGGAGCGGGAATCCTACAAGCCGACCTATGGCGCGCGCCTGCGCGTCAAGGACGGCGAGAAGGTCAAGCGCGGTCAGCGCCTGGCCGAATGGGACCCCTACACCACCCCGATCATCACCGAAGTCGCCGGCCGCGTGCGGTTCGAAGACCTGGTGGAGAACATGTCGGTCCGCGAGGAAGCCGACGAGGCCACGGGCATCACCAACCGCGTCATCATCGACTGGCGCGCGTCGGCCAAGGCGTCCGACCTTCGACCGGCCATGGCGGTCATCGACGCGGACGGCGCCTACATGCGCATCTCCAACGGCGGCGAGGCGCGTTACCTCCTGCCGGTGGGCGCGGTTCTGTCCATCGGTGACGGCGACGAAGTGAAGCCGGGCGAAGTCATGGCGCGGATCCCCACGGAAAGCGCCAAGACCCGCGACATCACCGGCGGTCTGCCGCGGGTGGCCGAGCTGTTCGAGGCGCGTCGTCCGAAGGACTGCGCGGTCATCGCCGAGATGGACGGCCGGGTCGAGTTCGGGCGCGACTACAAGAACAAGCGCCGGATCAAGATCACGCCGGAAGACGGCGGCGAGGCGGTCGAGTTCCTCATCCCCAAGGGCAAGCACATCGCCGTCCACGACGGCGACGTGATCCGCAAGGGCGAGTACATCATCGACGGCAACCCGGACCCGCACGATATCCTGCGCATCCTCGGGATCGAGGCGCTGGCCGACTTCCTGGTGAACGAGATCCAGGAAGTCTACCGACTGCAGGGCGTGCCGATTAACGACAAGCACATCGAAACGATCGTTCGTCAGATGTTGCAGAAGGTCGAGATCATGGAGCCGGGCGACACGGGCCTCCTCAAGGGCGACCACCTGGACAAGGTGGAAGTCGATGCGGAGAACGTGAAGGCCGAGGCCCGTGGCGGTCGCGCTGCGGTGACGCAGCCGGTCCTGCTGGGCATCACCAAGGCGAGCCTGCAGACCCGCAGCTTCATCTCGGCGGCCTCCTTCCAGGAGACGACCCGCGTCCTGACGGAGGCCTCCGTCCAGGGCAAGGTCGACACCCTCGAAGGCCTCAAGGAGAACGTGATCGTCGGCCGGCTCATTCCGGCGGGCACCGGCTCCTATCTGCGCAGCCTCCAGCGCATCGCCGCCAAGCGCGACGAAGTGCTCACGGCCAGCCGTGAAGAGGCCATGGAGCCCCTGCCGGAAGCCATCGCCGTTGACGCCGAGGCCGAGACGGCCGGGTCCTGATCGCAGGCTTGACCCCTTGAAGACAGAGCGGCCCGGGAGCGATCCCGGGCCGTTTTCTGTTGCGCCGCGCTCTAGCCTCGAACCGCAGGGTCGCGGTAGGCTCCGCCCAGGTTTGCTGGGGGCGTACTGTGAAACTCTTCTTGAGCGCGGCGGCGGCGTTGATGGTCGCAAGCGCCGCGCAGGCCGCGCCGCCGCCGGCCGAGGCCTTCGGGCGCTTGCCGGACATTGAAGACATCGACATGTCGCCCAACGGTCGACGCATCGCAATTCTGGGCGGTCCGGACGGGAAGCGCGGCGTGACCGTCGCGACAATCGATGACGCGGATTTGCCCAACTTTCCGATCGGCGACATTGAGCCGGTAAGCCTGCTCTGGGCAGGTGATGATCATGTGATCGCCCGGATCGCGACATGGCGCAAAATCGATGCGCGCCACAATTACCGCTTCGAACGCAATCTCTCTATCAACCCCTCGACCAAGTCGATGGTCTGGCTGCTCAACAATGACGAAGCATCGATCTACCTAACAGAGCAGCCCATCATGCAGGTCGTCCCTGGCCCGCCCCTCCGCCTTGTTGTGAGAGGTCTCGTCTTCTCACAAGGGCCGAGTTCGTCATTAAACACCAAGTTGGAACGCAAGGGCGTCGACAGCCCGTTTCTGGCGGCGCTGTGGAACGTGGATCCGGTCACAGGGCGCGGTCGCCTGCTTGAGCGCGGCACCTATGATACTGTCAGCTGGCGGGTGGGCATGGACGGCGCGCCTCGATTGCGCGTTGATATCGATGAGTTGAACCACAAATTCACGCTGCTTGGTCGTCCGATAGGCGGCGGCAACTACTTCGTGGTTACGACCGGGCCGCTCGACACCATTGAGAGGTTCCATGGCTTCTCCGATCCGGAGGATGCCGTGTATCTGATGGACGGCGATCAACTCACCAGGCGCAACCTCACGACGGGTGTCGTCGAGCCTGTCGGCAAGCCGGATCCACGCCATCCTTACATCTCATATGATCCCAATACCGACGCGCCGGTGACGCTGAAGGTGGGCAACGATGTTATCGCCTGGCTAGACAAGGATCTCGAAGGCGTCCACGCGGCGCTGCAGAAGGTATTCAAGGGGCGGTCTGTCTACCTCTATGATTGGGCCACCGACCGAAACCGATTGGTGATCAATGTCGATGGCTCGGCGTCTCCAACGGAGTGGTATCTCTTCGATCGCACGCGGAAGGAGCTATCTCCCCTTGGCGCAGACTATCCGGACCTAGCCTCCGTCGCCTTGGGTAAGCTTAGAACTTTCACCTATAAGGCGCGTGACGGGCTTGAGATCGAAGCCTTTCTCACAATGCCGCCAGGCGCGGCCGCGGCCAACGCTAAGGCGCCCCTTATTGTCCTGCCCCACGGCGGCCCACAGGCTCAGGACAGCCTGGATTTCGATTTCATCGTCCAGTTCTTGGCGACCCGCGGCTATGCAGCCCTGCAACCGCAGTTTCGCGGCTCCACCGGGTATGGCGAGGCCTTCCGTCTCGCTGGCCGTGGAGAATGGGGCGGCAAGATGCAAACCGACCTGCTTGACGCCGTCGCCGCGGCGGCGGTGAGCGGTGATATCGACCCCAATCGCGCCTGTATTGTCGGCGCGAGCTTCGGTGGTTACGCAGCCATGGCGGGCGCCGCCTTCCACCCCGACGCCTATCGCTGCGCCGCGGCGATCGCCGGAGTCTCGGACCTGGGACTCTTGCTCGGTGAGAACGTCAATCTTTACGGCAAGGATTCCGCGGCGCAGGAGCAGTTGCGCGTCATGCTCGGCCAGTCGACATCGCAAAAGCTGGCGTCGACGTCTCCGGCCCAGCATGCGGGCGATATCAAGATCCCACTCCTGCTGATTCACGGGGATCAGGACACCGTGGTGCCGCCTGAACAATCAGAGGTCATGGTCAAGGCGATGAGGGCGGCGAACCGGCCCGTGGAGTATGTCGTCATGGTCGGCGAGAACCACTACCTGACCAAATCGGCCACCCGCACCCAGATGCTGAAGTCGCTGGAAGCCTTCCTCGCCAAGAACCTGCCGGTCACGCAGTAGGATGCGGCCCACGCTTAGGGCGCTCTCGTTTGCGGCCCTGATCCTGGCCGCGTCAGACAGCGCCGCTCAGACAGCGACCGTGGCGCCCACGCCCGCTGCGGCGTTCGGTCGGATCCCGCAGGTCCAGCAGGCCACGATCTCGCCGGACGGCGCGAAGATCGCCGTGCTGGGCGGGGCGGGCGATCAGCGCGCGATCACCCTCGCCACGATTGATCAGCCCGGTCTGCCGACCCTGGCGCTCGGCGAAACGGAGGCGCTTTCGATCCGGTGGGCCGGGGAAAACCTCCTGATCCAGGTGGTCATCCCCTTCACGCGGCCGGGACAGCCCCGTGATCGCTATCGCCTGGAGCGCTGGCTGTCGGTGAACTCGCAGGGCCAAGTCGTCGCCGACATGCTCGACAACCATCCGGCGTCAGAGCTTTTCCTTGGACGACCCCTGGTCGATGTCACCGAAACTACGCCCGTCCGCGCGCTGATGCTGGGCGCCGCGGGCTCGCCTGACCAATTTGGCCATCTCCGCCGCGGCCTCTGGTCTGTCGATGTGAAGTCCGGACACGGCAGGCTCGTCGATAGCGGCTCCCGGTCCACCTACAATTGGGAAATCGACGCGGCGGGCGCTCCGCGCGTCAGGCTTGACTACGGATACGTCTACGTCCGCAAGGACGGCCAGACCATCTGGTCCATCGCGCTGGACCAAGCCCGTGACCCTGCGCTCTCTTATCTAGGCTACGTGGAGGGACCGCCCTCGGTGATCCTGGGCTCGAAGCGCGACGGCGCTTATCGGATCCTGCGCCGCGACATCACCACGGGCGCCGAGCAGACCCTGTGGGAGGGCGCCTCGCCCGCGACGCCCCTATGGTCGCCGTCCCATCGCGCCATGGCGGGCGTATCGACCCTCGTGGACGGGCGTGCGACGCCGCAGTGGTTCGACAAGGAGGTCGGCGAAGTTCACCGGTCGCTTTCAGCAGCGGTGGCGCCCACGCGCGTCAACCTGGTGGATTGGTCGGCCGATCGCAGCCGGTTCATCGCGCGAATCCAGGCCGCTGACGGACCCGGCGGTTGGTTCCTGTTCGACCGCGCCGCCAAGGCGCTGTCCCCGCTAGGGCTGGAGTATCCCGAGCTGCAGGGCGTTCGTCTTGGCGAGACGCGGGCGCTGTCCCTAGCGATGCCTGGGGGTCGATATGCCGAGGCCTATCTGACCTTGCCGCCGCCGGGCGCAAGGCTTGGAAAGCCGCCCTTGATCGTCATTCCCCACTTGGGCGCGTTGAGTGAGGCCGAAGCGTCGTTCGACTACCTGAGCGCCTTTCTGGCCTCCCGGGGCATGGCGGTCTTGCGGGTCCGGCTCAGCATTCCGACCCTCACGCCCGTTGATGGAAAGTCGATGGTGGAGAAGGTCTTCATCAGGCTGGAAAATGACCTTGTGGTCGCCGTCGACCAGGCCGCCTTGCTCGCTGACGTCGACGCCGGCAGCACCTGCGTGATCGGCCGCGCCGAGAGCGGATACTTCGCGCTCCTGACGGCGACGCTGCACAGCGACCGTTACCGCTGCGTGGCCACGGTCGGCGCCTGGACCGATCTCGGGCTGGTGCGCGCCGGTCAGGTGCGGCTCTTCGGCGACCGCTACATGCCCTACTTGCTCGACCGGCTGAGCGACGCGCCGAAAGACGAGATAGAGCGGATTTCACCACTGAAGCGGGCCGCGGCGTTCAAGGCCCCCGCGCTCTTGATCCACACACAGGAAGACACGGTCATTCCGGTCGTTCATGCGCGGCAGATGGCGGCGGCGCTGAGTGCGGCGCACCGCCCGGTGGAGCTAGTCCTGCTGCCGGGCGACGATCACAGCCTGCTGAGCTCGACCAATCGCACGAAGATGCTCACGACGCTGGAAGCCTTCCTCGCCAAGAACCTGCCAGCCGCGCCTCAGTAGCTACCGCGGCTTCCAGGGTTGCAGGGTGCTCTTGCTGGGCGGGGTCGCGCCCACGGCCATCGGCGCCTCGCGCTCGCGACGCTGGAGGTCGGCCTGAGCCGCGGCGCGGTCGTAGAGGATTGTCTTGTCGGAGGGCAGGGCGAGGCCTGTCGGCGGGGCTGCGCGGGCCGCGGCCGCCAGTTGCTGTTCGCAAGCTTCGCGCTCGTCGCGGGTCAGGTTGAAGGCGTCGGGGTCGCCGCAGCCCAGGCGCGCCCGCCACAACGCCGCCACCTGGGCCGAGCGAAGGTCAGCCTCGATGGTCTCGCGCGGCTCCGCGCCGGGCGCCTTGGGCTCGGCCTTGGGTTGGGGGTGCTCGGTGACCAGCGGAGGCACGTCCACCCGCGCTCCGGCCGGGCGCAGCAGCCGGCGGTGCAGACGGATGGGATCGCCCGGCGGTCCGCCCGGCGTCTTCGGCGGCGACCTTGGGGCGATCAGGATCGGGATGATCGGCTCCGGTGGCCCGGCCACGCCGCGCGGCGTCACCAGTGTCGGCGCCTGCACAGCGACGACCGCCAGCAGCCCGAGGTGAGCGACCACCGACAGGGTTCCGATCGCAATCCGACCCGCCCGTCCTCCGGCCCGTCTGGCCCTCGACATACCGCTCCTGTTCGTCCGAGAGCGTGACAGCTTCAACTGGAAGCTGGTTGAAGCGCACGTCATGCTCTCAATGTTGAAGATAGACCCTTTGGCCCGGATCGGGCGAATCCGCCTCATCCGGAAGGGTCTAGCTTGGCCTTGGTCGCCGCGGCTTCCGGCGTTTTCGTGGCGAAGTGTATCTCAGCCTTCCGTTCCGCACGCTGCGACCTAGATATGACGGCGAAAGGACACCCTCTCATGCCGCTCTTGCTTTGCCCCAACTGCAACGCCTCCATGCAGGCCGTGAACCGCTCCGGCGTCGAACTGGATATCTGCCCGACCTGCCGCGGCGTCTGGCTGGATCGCGGTGAGCTGGAGAAGATCCTGGGCGATGAACGCCAGGCCCGGGAGGCCGATCACGACGACCGCCGCCGCTTCGACCGCGAGGTCGACGACTTCCGCCGCGACCCCGACGACTGGCGCAAGCGCCACCCCCTGGACCCGCGCGACAACCGCCACGCCTATGAAGGCGATCGCTATCGGAAGAAGAAGAAGGGATTCGACATCTTCGATATCTTCGACTGAGCGAGGGCGACGTTGACGTTCGAGGCCATTCCGACTATCTAGCCCGCTCTTTCGAGGCGGGGATTCCATCTCCCTGCCCGGCAGGTCGCTTCCGTCGGCGCGCAGAGGTACTCGGCGCCGGCGGGTTTTTGCGTTCTGGCGGAGCTTCGTAAAGACCCGACACCTATAGGACCCATCGAGGCGCCTCGGCCAAACGGCACACGCCTCCGCGAAGCGAGATTAGATGCCCACAGTTAACCAACTCATCCGCAAGCCGCGTCAGGACAAGCCGACGCGGAACAAGGTGCCGGCCCTTAAGGGTTGCCCGCAACGTCGCGGGGTCTGCACCCGGGTCTATACGACGACGCCGAAGAAGCCGAACTCGGCGCTTCGTAAGGTCGCCAAGGTCCGTCTGACCACCGGCATCGAAGCCGTGTGCTACATCCCGGGCGAAGGCCACAACCTGCAGGAGCACTCCGTGGTGCTGATCCGCGGCGGCCGCGTGAAGGACCTTCCGGGCGTCCGTTACCACATCCTGCGCGGCGTTCTGGACACCCAGGGCGTCAAGGACCGTAAGCAGCGCCGGTCGCTCTACGGCGCCAAGCGTCCGAAGTAAGGAACAGCAAGAATGTCCCGTCGCCGTAAAGCCGATAAGCGTGAAGTTCTGCCGGATCCGAAGTTCGGGGATCTCACGCTCACCAAGTTCATGAACTACGTGATGTACGAGGGCAAAAAGGCCGTCGCCGAAAACATCATGTATGGCGCTTTCGACATCCTCGAAGCCAAGCGCAAGGACCAGGGCCCCCTGGAAACCTTCCACGCCGCGCTCGACAACGTCGCGCCCTCGATCGAAGTCCGCTCCCGCCGGGTCGGCGGCGCGACCTATCAGGTCCCGGTCGAAGTTCGTCCCGATCGCCGCAAGGCGCTCGCCATCCGTTGGCTGGTGACCGCGGCGCGCAAGCGCGGCGAGAACACCATGACCGAGAAACTGGCCGGCGAACTGCTGGATGCTTCGTCCAATCGCGGCTCGGCCGTGAAGAAGCGCGAAGACACCCACAAGATGGCCGAGGCCAACCGCGCCTTTTCCCACTACCGCTGGTAATTCCCAGCCCTACATAGTGGGCTTCCCCACGACGCTTTCAGGGGCGGGCGGTTTGCGTTAAACCGCCCGCGCCGTCGTTCAGAAGCCCGCATTCGCTAAACCGTCACGCCTCCAAACGTCAGAGCCCGCCATGCCCCGCGTCAATAAGATCGAAGACTACCGCAACTTCGGAATCATGGCCCACATCGATGCGGGCAAGACGACGACGACTGAGCGGATCCTCTACTACACCGGCAAGAGCCATAAGATCGGTGAAGTCCACGATGGCGCGGCCACCATGGACTGGATGGAGCAGGAGCAGGAACGCGGCATCACCATCACGTCGGCCGCGACGACCGCGTTCTGGAACGACAAGCGCCTGAACATCATCGACACCCCCGGGCACGTGGACTTCACCATCGAAGTCGAACGCTCGCTTCGCGTTCTCGACGGTGCGGTGACGGTGCTGGACGGCAACGCCGGCGTTGAGCCGCAGACCGAAACCGTCTGGCGTCAGGCCGACAAGTACAAGGTTCCGCGGATCGTCTTCGTCAACAAGATGGATAAGATCGGCGCCGACTTCGACAAGTCGGTTGAGAGCATTCGCGACCGCCTGGGCGCGAAGGCCGTGCCGATCCAACTGCCGATCGGCTCGGAAACGAACCTTAAGGGCCTGGTCGACCTGGTCCGCATGAAGGCCGTGGTCTGGGACAACGACGGTCTGGGCGCGAACTTCCGCGACGAAGAAATTCCCGCCGACCTGAAGGAAAAGGCCGAGGCGGCCCGCTCCTACATGATCGAAAACGCCGTCGAACTCGATGACGAGGCGATGGAAGCCTATCTGTCGGGTGAAGAGCCGTCCGAAGCGACGATCAAGAAGTGCCTGCGTAAGGCCGTTCTGACCGGCGCCTTCTACCCGATCCTCTGCGGCTCGGCCTTCAAGAACAAGGGCGTTCAGCCCCTGCTCGACGCCGTCGTCGACTACCTGCCGTCGCCGCTGGACATCCCGCCGACGCCGGGCATCGACTTCCGCACCGAAGAGCCGGTCGTGCGCCATGCTTCGGACGAAGAGCCCCTGTCGGTTCTGGCGTTCAAGATCATGGACGACCCCTTCGTGGGCTCGCTGACCTTCTGCCGCATCTATTCGGGCAAGCTCGAAACCGGCATGGGCCTCTTGAACTCCACCCGCGACCGTAAGGAACGCGTGGGCCGCATGCTGCTCATGCACTCCAACAACCGCGAAGACATCAAGGAAGCTTACGCCGGCGACATCGTCGCCCTGGCTGGCTTGAAGGACACGCGTACCGGCGACACCCTGTGCGATCCGTCCAAGTCGCCGGTGATCCTGGAGCGCATGGAGTTCCCGGCGCCCGTCATCGAAATCGCCGTGGAGCCCAAGTCCAAGGCCGACCAGGAAAAGCTGGGCGTCGCCCTGGCCAAGCTGGCCGCCGAAGATCCGTCCTTCACGGTCTCGACCGACCACGAAAGCGGCCAGACCATCCTCAAGGGGATGGGCGAGTTGCACCTGGACATCAAGATCGACATCCTGAAGCGCACCTACAAGGTGGAAGCCAACATCGGCGCGCCGCAGGTGGCTTACCGTGAAAGCCTCGGCCGCAAGGCGGAGATCGACTACACGCACAAGAAGCAGACCGGCGGCACGGGCCAGTTCGCCCGCGTGAAGCTGCTGTTCGAACCGGGCGAGCCGGGTTCGGGCTTCGTCTTCGAAAGCGGCATCGTCGGCGGCGCGGTCCCGAAGGAATACATCCCGGGCGTCCAGAAGGGTCTGGAGTCGGTGAAGGACAACGGCCTGCTGGCCGGCTTCCCGCTCATCGACTTCAAGGCGACCCTGATCGACGGCGCCTACCACGACGTCGACTCCTCGGTGCTGGCCTTCGAAATTGCGTCGCGCGCCGCCTTCAAGGAGCTGCGTGAAAAGGGTTCGCCCAAGCTGCTCGAGCCGATCATGAACGTCGAGGTCGTGACCCCGGAAGAGTACCTGGGTTCGGTCATCGGCGACTTGAACGGTCGTCGCGGTCAGATTCAGGGCCAGGACGTGCGCGGCAACGCCATCGTCATCAACGCCTTCGTGCCGCTGGCGAACATGTTCGGCTATGTGAACAACCTTCGCGGGATGTCGCAGGGCCGCGCGGCCTTCACCATGCAGTACGACCACTACGACCCGGTGCCGCAAGCCGTCGCCGACGAAGTCATCAAGAAATACGCCTAACCCAATCCAACCCTAGTTTAGAGGACAGGCCCGGACAGGGCTGGAGCTTGAAATGGCCAAGGAAAAGTTCGAACGTAACAAGCCGCACTGCAACATCGGCACGATTGGTCACGTTGACCATGGCAAGACGACGCTGACGGCTGCGATCACGATCACGCTGGCGAAGTCCGGTGGTGCGACGGCGAAGGCGTATGCGGATATTGACGCGGCGCCGGAAGAGAAGGCGCGTGGCATCACGATCAACACGGCGCACGTGGAATATGAGACGGCGAACCGTCACTACGCGCACGTCGACTGCCCTGGTCACGCTGACTATGTGAAGAACATGATCACGGGTGCGGCGCAGATGGACGGCGCGATCCTGGTGGTTTCGGCCGCTGACGGTCCGATGCCGCAGACGCGCGAGCACATCCTTCTGGCCCGTCAGGTCGGCGTGCCGGCTCTGGTGGTGTTCATGAACAAGGTCGACATGGTCGACGACGAAGAGCTTCTGGACCTGGTCGAGATGGAGGTTCGCGAACTTCTGTCGTCGTATCAGTTCCCGGGCGATGACATCCCGATCACCAAGGGCTCGGCTCTGGCGGCGGTTGAGGGCAAGACGCCGGCGATCGGCGAAGAGGCGATCCTGGCGCTGATGGCTTCGGTTGACGCCTACATCCCGCAGCCGGAGCGTCCGGTGGACCTGCCGTTCCTGATGCCGGTGGAAGACGTCTTCTCGATCTCGGGCCGCGGCACGGTTGTGACCGGCCGGATTGAAAAGGGCATCGTGAAGGTCGGTGAGGAAGTCGAGATCGTCGGCATCCGTCCGGTCCAGAAGACGACCTGCACGGGCGTCGAGATGTTCCGCAAGCTGCTGGATCAAGGTCAAGCCGGCGACAACGTGGGCGTGCTGCTGCGCGGCACCAAGCGCGAAGATGTCGAGCGCGGTCAGGTTCTCTGCAAGCCGGGTTCGATCACGCCGCACACGAAGTTCGTGGCGGAAGCCTACATCCTGACGAAGGAAGAGGGCGGTCGTCACACGCCGTTCTTCACCAACTATCGTCCGCAGTTCTATTTCCGCACGACGGATGTGACGGGGATCATCAAGCTGCGCGAAGGCGTGGAAATGATCATGCCGGGCGACAACGCCGAGCTGGACGTTGAGCTGATCACCCCGATCGCCATGGACCAGGGCCTGCGCTTCGCCATTCGCGAAGGCGGCCGTACGGTCGGCGCGGGCGTCGTCTCCAAGATCGTCGAGTAATCGACCCAGCCCACGGCTGGAACGACAAGGCCCGCCGGAGCAATCCGGCGGGCCTTTTGCTGTCTGGAGCCTGGCCCCACTCCACCGTGTACGGTGTAGCGCCAGCCCGCCTTACGCTTCTCGAAGCAACATGGCATCCCGGGGCCAGGTCATCGCGCCCCTCTTCTCGCGCCTAAGGTCTTCGACCTCAGCAATGCGAACTTGAAAGACTTGCCGGTCCGGGCATTCGCGCAGGCGAGTCCCGGCTTGCGGGCGGGCGACCTGAACGCGTTCCAGCTCTTTGGGGGAGCCACCGATGAAGACGATGCTTCTGTGCGCGGTCGCGACGACCGCGAGCCTATCCAGCGCCGGCGGGGCCTGGGCCCAGCGCGCCCAGGAGAACGCCGCCCGCTCCGCGACTGACGCCTTCGGCGCCAATATCGGCGCCGAGCAGGTGGGCCTCTACTCCGGCACGGACGTCCGTGGCTTCAGCCCGACCGTCGCCGGCAATGTGCGCCTGCACGGCATGTATATCGATGCGCCCGCGGGGATCACCGCGCGCCTGATCACCGGCTCGCAGATCCGCGTCGGGCTGACCGCGCAGAGCTACGCCTTCCCTGCGCCCACCGGCATCAACGACTTCTCCCTGCGCCCGGTCGGCGACCGCCCGGTCGAAAGCCTGCTGATCTCGGGCGGTCCGCATCGCGCCTACGCCATCGAGTATGACGCGCAGGGGTTCATCAAGCCCGGCCGCTTCGGCGTCGCCTATGGCGTCTTCGCCAACCGCACCGAGAACCAGCCGGGCGATACCTTAAGCACCTTCGGGATCGCCATCGCCCCGCGCTGGCGGCCGACCGACAAGATCGAGATCCGGCCGTTCTACGCCCTGCACATCCGCTACAACGATCGCGCCGGGCCGCTGGTCTTCGTCAACGGGCCGGCCCTGCCCAAGGCGCCGAAGTCCGAGAACTTCACGCCGAAGTGGACCGAGAACGACACCATCTTCCAGGTGAACGGCCTGCAGGCCAACGCCGAGCTCACGCCCCAGTGGCAGCTGCGCACCAGCGTCTTCCGCTTCACCCAGGATGACGAAGGCCCGATCTCGGACGCCTATCTGAACACCGGCGCCAACGGCCTGGCCCAGGTTCGCCGCTTCGCCAACCAGCGGCCGTTCTACCACGAGACCATCTCCGGCGAGGCCCGGCTGACCGGCGTCTTCACGCGGGGGCCCTTCCGCCACACGGTCAATCTGTCGGCGCGCGGCCGCAAGGTGGACCGCAACTACGGCGGCGGCTCCGTCGTTAACTTCGGCCCCTCGCAGATCGGCCTGGACAACGCCCCGGCCGAGCCCGCCTGGCGCTATGGCGCCGAGGTCGCCGACTCCATCCGCCAGGGCGCCGCCGCCGCCAGTTATGCGCTGGCGCGTCGCAACCTGGGCGAGGTCAGCCTCGGCGTGCAGAAGGTGCGCTACCGCAAGACTCTCCAGCCGGAACTGGGCGGCCGCTCCGTCAGCCGCGAGAGCCCGGTCTTCTGGAACGGCTCGGCCTCACTGAGCGTCTCCTCTCGGCTCGCTGCCTATGCCGCCTTCACCGAGGGTCTGGAGGAGGCGCCCAACGCGCCGGAAGTGGCGGTGAACGCCCAGGAGGCGCCGCCGGCGATCCACACCAAGCAGCACGAGTTCGGCTTCCGATACATCGTCCGGCCGGGCCTGCGCCTCGTCGTCGGCTATTTCGACATCTCCAAACCCTACTTCAGCCTCGACACCGCCCGCGTCTGGCGCGAGCTCGGCGTGGAGCGACACAGGGGGATCGAGACCTCCCTGGCCGGCGAGGTCCTGCCCGGGCTGAATGTGGTCGTGGGCTACGTCTATCAACAGCCCGTCGTCTCCGGCGAAGCCGTGCGCGCGGGCCTGATCGGCGCAGACCCCGTGGGTCAGATGCGCCACACCGGTCGGGTGAACCTGGATTACCGCTTCGCCAAGGCCCCGGCCTTCTCCGTCGAGGCGGGGCTCGTCTACACCGGCGGCCGGGCGGTCTCGACGACGCGGTTCGCCGAGCTGGGCGGCAAGCAGTTGCACGTCGCCGACGCCGCCCTGCTCGATCTTGGCATGCGCTACCGCTTCAAGATCCGCGGCGCCTCGTCGATCCTGCGGCTGCAGGCCTTGAACGTCTTCGACGCCCAGCGTTGGCTGGCGCAGACGACCGGCGGTCTCTCGCTCACCCCGCCGCGGCGCTTCGCGGCGACCCTGACGACGGACTTCTAGGCGCTCGCCCGCTTGCGCAGCAGGTCGATCACCGCATCGATGCCGAAGACCACGAGCTCGTTCTCCCGGTCCTTGGCCTCGTGCGGATTGGGCGACAGGCTGCCCAGCATCATGCGGAAGAGGATCGAGAAGCCGAGCTTGGAATCGATGTGCGGCGCGCCGGTGGCGACCAGAGCGCCGATCTGGCGGAAGCGGCGGTCCTCCCACACCTGGGGCAGCTTGGCCTTGGCGCCCAGGAACTCCCGCAGGAAGGGGAAGGCCTCGATCACCCGGTGGATCGACAGCATGTAGTCGCGCAGGCCCTCGAAGGCGTCCTGCCCGGGCCGCATCTCGCCGATCTCCTCGTACAGCCGCTCCAGCACCGCGTTGACCAGGTCGTCGCGGTCCTCGAAGTGCTTGTACATCGCCATGGCGCGCACGGAGAGCTGCTGGCCCAGCCGGCGCATGGACAGCGCCGAGGAGCCTTCATCCAGCATCAGAACGATGGCGGCCTCGACGATGCGGGCGCGATTGAGCGCGGGACGAATCGCGGCCGCGCCTTCGGCGCTGGTGAGGGAATCCGGCATGGTCAGCCATTCACTGATGGTGGAGCGCTATTTTAGGCCGTCGCGGTCGGCCGCGCCATCCACGCGGGCGTGACGCCGTATCCTTGCCGCGAATTAAGTCGGCGGCGACGGCGGACGGCGATAGGTTCGCGCCAACTAAGCAAAGGGAGCTTCCCATGCGTTCCGCACCGATCCTCTGCGCTGTCCTGGCCGTCGCCGCGCCGGCCGTCGCGCTCGCCGCGCCCTCCATCGAGATCAAGGACGCTGTCGCCCGCGTGGTCATCGTCCCCGAAGCCCGCGACGACATCCGCGTCGACATTGTCCGCAAGAACTCAGCCTTGCCGTTCAAGATCACGGTCCATGGCGACAAGGTTGTGGTGGACGGCGATCTCGGCCGCCGCGTCCAATCCTGCCGCGGGGCGGGCGAGGGGGCCTCCGTCCGTGTTGAGCGCCTGGGAGAGGTCGCCTACCGCGACATGCCGCAACTGGTCATCCGCACCCCGCGCGACGTGCAGATCGCCGTCAGCGGCGCCGTTTATGGCGTGGCTGGTCGTTCCGGCAGCCTGGACCTCGCCAAGGGCGGTTGTGGCGACTGGACCATCGGCAATGTCATCGGCAAGCTGAAGATCAGCCAGGCTGGCGACGGCGAGACCCGCGTTGGCCAGACCGGGGAGGCGCACCTGCGCGTCGCGGGTTCGGGCTCCATCCGGACGGCGGCGGTCCGCAACGGCCTGAAGGTCGATATCGCGGGCTCCGGCGACGTGGCCTCGACCTCGGTGTCCGGCCCTTACACGATCTCCATCGCCGGCTCGGGCGACGTCCGAGCCGCCGCGGGCCAGGTCAGCGTCATGACCGTCAACATCGCCGGCTCCGGCGACATCGATTTCCGTGGCGTCGCCCAGGAGTTGAAGGCCCGGATCGCCGGCGCAGGCGACATCCGCGTCCGTGAAGTGAAGGGCCAGACTTCCCGCGCGGTGATGGGCTCGGGCCGGGTGATCATCGGCTGAAACAGCAGGGCGGACGAGGCGCGCTCGCGCTTGACCCAGCCCCGAGTCGCACGTATAGACGCGCCTCCTGTTGGACCGGCTGTGCATTCCAAAGTGATTTGGGGTGCAGACGCGGCTCGCAGAACGACCTGATCGGAGCCGGTTGGCGCTGATCAGGACCAGGCTGTGCGGCTTAACGTGCGGCCTTTGTCGTTTGTGCGGACTACGCGTACGGGCTCTCGAAAGAGGGTTCGGGTTGGTCTTTGAAATGGTCGAGATCACGCGGGCGGGCCGCCGTCTGTAGGGAACGAAAAGAGCGATATGGATCGTCAGAACATCCGGATCCGCCTCAAGGCGTTTGACCACCGCGTGCTGGACCATTCCACGCGCGAGATCGTCAACACGGCCAAGCGGACCGGCGCGACCGTGCGCGGGCCTATCCCGCTGCCGACGCGCATTGAAAAATTCACCGTCAACCGTTCGCCGCACGTCGATAAGAAGTCGCGCGAGCAGTTCGAGATCCGCACGCACAAGCGCGTGCTCGATATCGTCGACCCGACTCCCCAGACCGTGGACGCGCTGATGAAGCTCGACCTGTCGGCGGGCGTCGACGTCGAGATCAAGCTCTAAGGGGACCAAGCCGATGCGTACCGGCGTGATCGCCAAGAAACTGGGAATGGCCCGCTTCTTTGATGAAGCTGGAGCCCATGTGCCCGTGACCGTGCTCAGCCTCGACGGCTGTCAGGTCGTGTCCCAGCGCACCCAAGAGAAGGATGGCTACGTGGCCCTCCAGCTCGGTGCGGGCGTCAAGAAGGCCAAGAACACCAGCAAGGCCATGCGCGGCCACTTCGCCAAGGCGGAAGTGGAGCCGAAGCGGACCCTGGTCGAGTTCCGGGTTTCTGAAGACAACCTGATCGACGTGGGCGCCGAGTTCACCGCCGACCATTACGTCCCCGGCCAGAAGATCGACGTCACTGGCGTCACGGTCGGTAAGGGCTTCCAGGGCGCGATGAAGCGCTGGAACTTCGGCGGCATGCGCGCCACCCACGGCGTCTCGGTCTCCCACCGTGCCCACGGCTCGACGGGTCAGCGCCAGGATCCGGGCAAGACCTTCAAGGGCAAGAAGATGGCTGGCCAGCTCGGCAACGAGACGGTCACCACGCTGAACGTGACCGTCTGGCGCGTCGACGTGGAGCGCGGCCTCATTCTCGTGAAGGGCGCCGTTCCGGGTTCAGAAGGCTCCTTCGTGAAGCTTCGCGACGCGATCAAGGGTTCGACCCCGGCCGAGGCCCCGGTCCCCGGCGGCTTCCGCAAGGCTGGCGAACCGGCGCCGAGCGAAGCTGTGGCTGAGCCTGAAGTCGCCGAAGCTGAAGCCCCGGCCGCCGCGCCGGAAGGTGAGGACAACGCCCAATGAAGCTCGACGTCATCAATCTCGACGGCGGCAAGGGCGGCTCGATCGAGCTGGCCGACGACATCTTCGGCATCGAAGATATCCGTGGCGACATCCTGCAGCGCGTCGTGACCTGGCAGCTGGCCAAGCGCCGCTCCGGCAACCACAAGATTCAGGTTCGTAACGAAGTCTCTCGTACGAGCAAGAAGATGTACAAGCAGAAGGGCACCGGCGGCGCCCGTCACGGCTCGCGTCGTGCGGCTCAGTTCGTCGGCGGCGCCAAGGCCCACGGCCCGGTCGTCCGCAGCCATGCTTTCGACCTGCCCAAGAAGGTCCGCGCCCTGGCCCTGCGCCACGCGCTGTCCTCGAAGGCCAAGTCGGGCGCGCTGATCGTGCTCGAAAGCGCTGCGCCCAGCGAAGCCAAGACCGCGGCCCTCCGCACCAGCTTTGAGAAGATCGGCGTGACCAACGCCCTGATCATCGCCGGCGCGGAAGTGAACGCGAACCTGAAGCTCGCCGCGCGCAACATCCCGAACGTCGACGTGCTGCCGAACGCCGGCCTGAACGTCTACGACGTGCTGCGCCGCCGGACGCTGGTCCTGACCAAGGATGCGGTCGAGGCGATCAACGCCCGCTTCCAGGAGGCCGCGTAATGGCTGAGCAACCCACCGTTCGTCACTACGACACCATTCTGGCCCCGGTGATCACCGAGAAGGCCACTGTGCTCTCCGAGCAGAACAAGGTCGTCTTCCAGGTGGCCGCGGACTCGACGAAAGACGAGATCGCTGCGGCCGTCGAAGCCCTGTTCAAGGTGAATGTGACCAAGGTCAACACCCTTAACACCAAGGGCAAGACCAAGCGGTTCCGCGGCATCCAAGGCCGTCGGTCCGATGTCAAGAAAGCTGTCGTGACCCTGGCTGAAGGCCAGTCGATCGACATCACGACGGGGCTCTAATCCGATGGCCTTGAAGCATTACAATCCGACCTCGCCGGGTCGCCGCCAGCTGGTGCTGGTGGACAAGTCCGAGCTGCACAAGGGCCGGCCTGAGAAGTCCCTCGTCGAGGGTCTGACCAAGTCGGGCGGTCGCGGCGGCAACGGTCGCATCGCGGTTCGTTTCCGTGGCGGCGGCGCCAAGCGCCTTTATCGTCAAGTCGACTTCAAGCGTCGCAAGTTCGACGTGCCCGGCATTGTCGAGCGTCTGGAATATGACCCCAACCGCACGGCCTTCATCGCTCTCGTGAAGTACGAGGACGGCGAGCTGGCCTACATCCTGGCGCCGCAACGCCTGAAGACGGGCGATCAGGTGATCGCGGCTGAAAAGGCTGACGTGAAGCCCGGCAACGCCATGCCGCTGCGTGGCATGCCGATCGGTACGATCATCCACAACATCGAGCTGAAGCCCCTCAAGGGCGGCCAGGTCGCTCGCTCGGCTGGCGCCTACGCCCAGCTGGTCGGTCGTGATGGCGGTTACGCGCAGATTCGCCTGAACTCGGGCGAGCTGCGGATGGTCCAGGACAGCTGCATGGCCACGGTCGGCGCTGTCTCGAACCCGGACCACATGAACGAAGTGCTCGGCAAGGCCGGTCGCGCCCGTCACAAGGGCCGCCGTCCGCACGTCCGCGGCGTCGCCATGAACCCGATCGATCACCCGCACGGCGGCGGTGAAGGCCGCACCTCCGGCGGTCGCCACCCGGTGACCCCGTGGGGCAAGCCGACCAAGGGTCGCAAGACCCGTACGAACAAGGCGACGGATAAGTTCATCATCCGTTCGCGTCACGCCAGGAAGGCTCGCTAAGGCATGACACGCTCTGTCTGGAAAGGCCCGTTCGTCGACGGGTACCTGCTCAAGAAGGCCGAGACCACTCAGGGCTCGGGCCGTAAGGACGTGATCAAGACCTGGTCGCGCCGCTCTACCATCATGCCGCAGTTCGTGGGTCTCACGTTCGGCGTGCACAACGGTCAGAAGCATGTCCCGGTGCTGGTCAGCGAGGACATGGTCGGCATGAAGCTGGGTGAGTTTGCGCCGACGCGCTACTTCCCCGGCCACGCGGCCGACAAAAAGGCCAAGAGGAAGTAGCCCATGTCTAAGCAAGCGAAAGCCCGCCGGCTTGAAGGCATTGAGGCGATGGCCAAGGTCCGCACCCTGCGGACCAGCCCGCGCAAGCTCAACCTCGTGGCCCAGTCCATCCGCGGCCTGAAGGTGCAGAAGGCGCTGAACGAACTCGAGTTCAGCCACAAGCGCATCGCTCAGGACGTCCGTAAGGCGCTCTACTCGGCGATCTCGAACGCCGAGAACAACCACAACCTGGACATCGATTCCCTGGTGGTGGCCGAGGCCTTCGTGGGCAAGAACCTCGTCATGAAGCGCTTCGCCGCCCGCGCGCGCGGCCGCGCCTCCCGTATTGAAAAGCCGTTCAGCGAGATCACCATCGTGGTCCGCGAGCTGGGTGAGGCCGCCTGATGGGTCAGAAAGTCAATCCGGTCGGGCTTCGTCTCGGCGTCAACCGCACCTGGGACAGCCGTTGGTTCGCTGACGGCGCCGAGTACGGTCGCCTCCTGCACGAAGACATCAAGGTCCGTCGCGCGCTGAAGAAGCGCCTGTACCAGGCCGGCGTGTCGCGCATCATCATTGAGCGCCCGCACAAGAAGTGCCGCATCACCATCTATGCCGCGCGCCCTGGCGTGATCATCGGCAAGAAGGGCGCGGACATCGACAAGCTGCGCAAGGACATCGCGGCCATGACGGACGGCGAGGTTCACCTGAACATCGTTGAGATCCGCAAGCCGGAAACCGACGCCCAACTGGTGGCCGAGAACATCGCCCAGCAGCTCGAGCGCCGGATCGCCTTCCGCCGCGCGATGAAGCGTTCGATGCAATCGGCCATGCGCCTGGGCGCCAAGGGCGTCCGCATCAACGTCTCGGGCCGTCTCGGCGGCGCGGAAATTGCGCGGATGGAATGGTATCGCGAAGGCCGGGTGCCGCTTCACACCCTGCGCGCCGACGTCGACTATGGCTTCACCGAAGCCAAGACGACCTACGGCATCATCGGGGTGAAGGTTTGGGTCTTCAAGGGTGAAGTCCTCGATCACGATCCGATGGCGATGGACAAGCGCCTGGCCACCGAAAGCGGCCCGGCTGGCGAAGGCGGCGGCCGTGAGCGTGGCGATCGTCCGGACCGCGGTCAGCGCCGGGATCGCCGCGACCAGGCCAACGCTTAAGGGACTGATGTAAGATGCTGTCTCCGAAGAAAACCAAGTACCGCAAGCAGTTCAAGGGCAAGATCCACGGGACGGCCAAGGGCGGCTTCACGCTGAACTTCGGCTCCTATGGCCTGAAGTCTGTCGAACCCGAGCGGATCACCGCCCGGCAGATCGAAGCGGCCCGCCGCGCGATCACGCGCCAGATGAAGCGTCAGGGCCGCGTCTGGATCCGGATCTTCCCGGACGTGCCGGTCACCGACAAGCCGGCCGAAGTGCGGATGGGCAAGGGCAAGGGCGCTGTCGAATACTGGGCGGCCCGCGTTCACCCCGGCCGCATCATGTTCGAAATCGACGGCGTGCCGGACGATGTGGCCCGTGAAGCCCTGCGCCTCGGCGCGGCGAAGCTTCCGGTGAAGACCCGCGTGGTCACCCGCATCGAAGCCCCCGTTGCGGAGCACGCGTGATGAAGATTGATGAAGTGCGGGGCTTCACCCCCGACCAGTTGGCCGAGACGCTGCTGAACCTGAAGAAAGAGCAGTTCAACCTGCGCTTCCAGAAGGCGACGGGCCAGGTCGAGAAGACCCACAGGGTGGAAGAGGTGCGTCGCGATATCGCCCGCATCAAAACCGTCCTGAAGGCCAAGCAGGCCACGGCCTAAGGAGAGGACGAATGCCGAAACGAATTCTCGAAGGCGTTGTCGTCTCCGACAAGGGCGACAAATCAGTGGTGGTGAAGGTGGAACGCACCTTCCTCCATCCGGTGCTGAAGAAGACCGTCCGCCGGTCGAAGAAGTACCACGCCCACGACGAAGCGAACGCTTACAAGGCCGGCGACGTGGCTCGCATCATCGAATGCGCCCCGAAGTCGAAAACCAAGACTTGGGAGGTGCTGCCCAAGGGCGGCGCCGCCCAACAAGCTTAAGGATCTGAACCTATGATCCAGATGCAAACTAACCTGGACGTCGCCGACAACTCCGGCGCTCGCCGAGTCATGTGCATCAAGGTGCTGGGCGGCGCTGGGCGCCGTTACGCCGGCGTCGGTGACAAGATCGTCGTTTCCGTCAAGGAAGCGATCCCGCGCGGCCGCGTGAAGAAGGGCGATGTGCTGCAAGCCATCGTCGTTCGTACGTCCCAGGCCATCAAGCGCAAGGACGGCTCCATGATCCGCTTCGACAAGAACGCGGCGGTGATCGTGAACAAGCAGAGCGAGCCGATCGGCACGCGGATCTTTGGCCCGGTTCCTCGTGAATTGCGCGCGAAGAACCACATGAAGATCATCTCGCTCGCCCCTGAGGTGCTGTGATGGCGGCGAAGATCAAGAAGGGCGACCGCGTCGTCGTCCTTGCAGGCAAGGACAAGGGCCGCCAGGGCGCGGTTCTGAAGGTTCTGCCGAAGGAAGAACGCGTTGTGGTCGAGGGCCTGAACATGGTCCAGCGCCACACCAAGCCGTCGCAGGGAGACCCGCAGGGCGGCATCAAGAGCAAAGAAGCGGCGCTTCACGTGTCGAACGTGTCGCTGGTCGACTCCAACGGCAAGCCGACCCGCGTCGGCTTCCGCGTGGATGGCGACAAGAAGGTCCGCTTCGCCAAGACGACGGGCGAGGTGATCAATGGTTGATCAAGCTTACGAACCCCGGCTGAAGTCCGAGTATCGCCAGCGCATCCGCGCGACGATGAAGGAACAGTTCGGCTATTCGAATGAAATGCAGATCCCCAAGCTGGACAAGATCGTCCTGAACATGGGGATCGGTGAAGCGGTCGCGGACTCCAAGAAGGTCCAGAGCGCCATTGCCGACCTGACGAAGATCGCCGGCCAGAAGCCGGTGCCGACCAAGGCGCGGACCTCCATCGCCGGCTTCAAGCTGCGCGAAGGCATGGTCATCGGCGCGAAGGTCACCCTTCGTGCGGACCGCATGTACGAGTTCCTGGACCGGCTGATCACTATCGCGCTGCCGCGCGTGAAGGATTTCCGGGGCCTGAAGCCCACCTCGTTCGATGGTCGTGGCAACTACGCCATGGGTCTGAAGGAGCACATCGTGTTCCCGGAGATCAACTACGATCAGATCGATCAGATGTGGGGCATGGACATCATCGTCGCCACGACTGCGAAGACCGATGACGAAGCGCGCGCGCTTCTGAAGGAATTCCAGTTCCCGTTCGTTCAGCCTCAGGCTTAGGCGGGAAGGAAGAAAAGACATGGCTAAGAAGAGCGCCGTCAACCGCAACGAACGCGTCAAGCAGCTCGTGAAGCAGTACGCCACCAAGCGCGAAGCGCTGAAGGCGACCGCCAGCAACGAGAGCCTTCCCCTGGAAGAGCGTTTCGAAGCCCGGCTGAAGCTGGCTGAACTGCCGCGCAACTCGTCGAAGGTCCGTATTCGCAACCGCTGCGAAGTCACGGGCCGTCCGCGGGCTTTCTATCGCAAGCTCAAGATGAGCCGGATCGCTATGCGGGACCTAGGGTCCGCTGGCCTTATCCCCGGCCTCGTCAAGTCGAGCTGGTAAGGGGGATCTGAAGATGGTCAACGACCCCATCGGCGATCTGATCGCCCGCATCAAGAACGCCGCCATGCGCGGCCGTTCCAAGCTGCTCACGCCGGCCTCGCGCATGCGGGCTCGGGTTCTCGATGTGCTTCTTGATGAAGGCTACATCCGCGGCTACCACCTGGTGGAAAAGCCCGGCGCCTTCCCCGAGTTCGAGATCGAGCTCAAGTACTTCGACGGTCAGCCGGTCATCGTGGAGATCGCTCGCGTCTCCAAGCCGGGCCGTCGGGTCTATTCGTCGATCAAGGACCTGAAGCCTGTGAAGAACGGCCTCGGGATCTCGATCCTGTCGACGCCCAAGGGCGTGATGTCGGACACGGCCGCGCGTGACGCGAACGTGGGCGGCGAAGTCCTCTGCCGGGTCTACTAAGATGTCGCGGATTGGTAAGAAGGCGATCGCCGTCCCCGCTGGGGTGTCGGTGATCATCGAGGGCCAGACCCTGAAGCTGAAGGGCCCGAAGGGCGAACTCAGCTGGACTTTGGCCGAAGAAATCGAAGTGAAGCACGAGGGCGCCGAACTCACGCTCGCCAAGCGGGTGGACAACACACGCGCGCAAGCGATGTGGGGTCTCACGCGCACCTTGGTCGCCAACATGATGACCGGCGTGACCGACGGTTTCGAGCGTACGCTCGAGCTGGTCGGCGTCGGCTATCGTGCGGCGATGAAGGGCCAGGCGCTGTCGCTTCAGCTCGGCTTCTCGCACGACGTCGACATCGAGGCGCCCACTGGCATCAGCTTCGCTGTGCCGAAGCAGACCGAGATCAAGATTTCGGGCATCGACAAGCAGCAGGTCGGCGAGACCGCCGCCCGCATCCGCCGCATCCGTCCGCCGGAGCCCTACAAGGGCAAGGGCGTGCGCTACGCCGGCGAACGCGTCCGCCGCAAGGAAGGCAAGAAGAAGTAGGTCATGGCCCTTACCTCTCGTGATTCCACTCTCCGCCGCGCCGAGCGCAACCGTATCCGCCTGCGCAAGCTGGCCAACGGCCGCCCGCGTCTGTCGGTCTTCCGTTCGGACAAGAACATCTACGCCCAGGTCATCGATGATGCGAACGGCGTGACGATCGCGTCTGCTTCCAGCCTTGAAGGCGGCGAAGGCCGCGCCAAGGGCTCCGACGTCGAGGCCGCCGCCCGTATTGGCGCGCTCGTCGCTCAACGCGCCATCGAAAAGGGCGTGAAGGACGTGGTCTTCGATCGCGGTGGCTACATCTACCACGGTCGGGTCAAGGCCCTGGCTGACGCCGCGCGCGAAGCCGGCCTGAACTTCTAAGGAACGCAAGATGGCTCGCAGGAACGAAGAGCGCGGCGATCGTCGCAATCGCGAAGAAGAACGCGACAGCGACATCGTCGAAAAGCTGGTGCACATCAACCGCGTCGCGGCCACCGTGAAGGGCGGCCGCCGGTTCTCCTTCGCCGCCCTCATGGTTGTGGGCGACCAGAAGGGCCGTGTCGGCTTCGGCCATGGCAAGGCGCGTGAAGTGCCGGAAGCCATCCGCAAGGCGACCGAAGAAGCCAAGAAGACCATGATCCGCGTGCCGCTCCGCGAGAGCCGCACCCTGCACCATGACGGCAATGGCCGTTGGGGCGCCGGTAAGGTGATGGTCCGCGCGGCGGCGCCGGGCACCGGCGTCATCGCCGGCGGTCCGATGCGCGCGGTGCTCGAAACCCTGGGCGTGCAGGACGTCGTCGGCAAGTCGGTCGGCTCCTCCAACCCCTACAACATGGTGCGCGCGACGTTTGAGGCCCTCAAGGCCCAGTCGTCGCCGCGTCAGGTCGCCAACAAGCGCGGCAAGAAGGTCGCTGACGTGATCGGCCGCCGCGCCGATGGCGCCTCGGCCGCCATCCCCGACGCTGAAGGATAAGTTCAGATGGCTACGGTCACCGTTCGTCAGACGGGCAGCCCGATCCGCCGCAAGGCTGATCAGCGCGCGACGCTCGTGGGTCTGGGTCTCAACCGCCCGGGCCGCACCTCGACCTTGGAGGATACGCCCTCCGTCCGTGGGATGATCGCCAAGGTCGCCCACCTGGTCGAAGTCGTCGAGGCCTAGGGTTCCCCTGGTCGTAGACGACATCCAGAGTTAAAAGCCGGCGCTGTCACCGCAGCGCCGGTTTCCTTTTCAAGCCGAGTCGGACCGTTGGTCCGGCGCCAGATCTCCAAGGAGAGGCATTATGAGCAAGTTGAACGAACTCGCCCCGCAGGAAGGCTCCACCAAGGGGCGAATGCGCGTCGGCCGTGGCCCAGGTTCGGGTAAGGGCAAGACCGCCGGTCGCGGCGTGAAGGGCCAGAAGGCGCGCTCGGGCGTGTCCATCGCCGGCTTCGAAGGCGGCCAGATGCCGCTGCACATGCGGATGCCCAAGCGCGGCTTCAACAATCCCTTCGCCAAGGAGTTCGCCGTCGTGAACTTCTGGCGTCTTGAGCAGGCGATCGCCGCCGGCAAGCTCGACGCCGCCAAGCTGATCGACGCTGACGCCCTCGTCGCCGCCGGTGTCGTTCGTCGCGCCAAGGACGGGGTGAAGCTGCTCGGCAAGGGCGAGCTCTCGTCCAAGATCGACATCGCCGTCTACGCGGCTTCCGCTTCGGCCCAGGCCGCGGTGGAGAAGGCCGGCGGCAAGCTGACCATCACCAAGCCGGAACCGCGTCCCGCGGGCAAGCTGGTCGCCAAGGCCAAGGCCTGATCGCCTTTTGAGGGGCGGGGTCGCGAATCCCGCGACACCGCCCTATCTGTGCGTGGACTTAAGGCCCACGGCCTAGGTCCCTAAGCGTTAAGCGTCAGGTCAGGGGATCCGTATGGCTTCGGCCGCCGAACAGCTCGCCGCCAATATGAACTTCGGCGCCTTCCAGAAGGCGACCGAACTTCACAAGCGCATCTGGTTCACCATCATCGCCATGATCGTCTACCGGCTGGGCACCTATGTGCCGATCCCGGGGATTGATCCCGGCGCCTTCGCCCAGGCCTTCCAGGGCCAGGCCGGCGGCATCCTGGGCATGTTCAACATGTTCTCGGGCGGCGCGGTGGAGCGGATGGCGATTTTCGCCCTCAATGTGATGCCCTATATCTCGGCGTCGATCATCGTGCAGCTGCTCGGCACGGTCTATCCGCCGTGGGAGAAGCTTCGCAAGGAAGGCGGGGAGGCGGGGCGCAAACAGCTCAATCAGTACACCCGCTACCTCACCGTCGTTCTCGCGGTCTTCCAGTCCTTCGGCATCGCCATGGGTCTGGCCGCCTCGCCCGGCCTGGTCGACAATCCCGGTCCGTTCTTCGTCGTCGCGACCGTCGTCACCCTGACCGGCGGGACGCTGTTCCTCATGTGGCTTGGCGAGCAGATCACCAGCCGCGGCGTCGGCAACGGCATCTCGCTGATCATCTTCGCCGGTATCGTCTCGGTCCTGCCGCGCTATGTCAGCCAGGCCTTCTCGCTCACCCGCACGGGTGAAATGAGCCCGGCGGCGCTCTTCATGATCCTGGCCCTCGTCATCGCCGTGACGGTCGCCATCGTCTTCGTCGAGCGCTCGCAGCGCCGCCTCCTGGTGCAGTATCCCAAGCGACAGGTGGGCAACCGCATGTTCGGCGGCGACACCTCGTTCCTGCCGCTGAAAATCAACACCGCCGGCGTCATCCCGCCGATCTTCGCCTCCAGCCTGCTGCTGTTGCCGGCGACCATGCTGGGCTTCGCCTCGACGGCGAACCTGCCGCCGTGGGCGCAATGGCTGCCCACCATGGTGGGCCAGCTGCAGCACGGCCAGCCGCTGTTCATGGTGCTCTACGGCGCGCTGATCATCTTCTTCTGCTTCTTCTACACCTCCGTGGTCTTCAACCCTGAGGACACGGCGGAGAACCTGCGCAAGTACGGCGGTTTCCTGCCGGGCATCCGGCCTGGCAAGCGCACGGCCGAGTATCTCGACTTTGTGCTGACCCGTCTGACGGTGATCGGCGCGGCCTATATCGCGCTCGTCTGCCTGCTGCCGGAACTGCTGATCGGCTTCTACCACGCGCCCTTCTACATGGGCGGCACCTCGGTGCTCATCGTGGTGAGCGTGACCATGGATACGGTCACCCAGATCCAGTCCCATCTGCTGCAGCACCAGTACGAAGGGCTTATCCGGAAATCCAAGCTGCGGGGCGGGCGCGGCCGCTAGGCTGCGCTCTGAACGAGGACCAACGGGCGCCGCGGGGGTGGCGTCCGGGCAAGGGGCATCTCTATGAATCTGATCCTGTTCGGCCCGCCCGCGGCGGGGAAGGGGACCCAGGCCAAGCGCCTGGTTGAAGGCCGCGGCATGGTCCAGCTGTCGACCGGCGACATGCTGCGCGCCGCCGTCGCCTCGGGCTCCGAGCTCGGCCAGCGGGTCGCCGGCATCATGCAGCGCGGCGACCTGGTCACCGACGCCATCGTCATCGAGCTGATCGAGCAACGTTTGCCCGAAGCCGAGGCCGCTGGCGGCGCGATCTTCGATGGCTTCCCGCGCACGCTCGCCCAAGCCGAGGCGCTCGACGCCATGCTGGCCGGCCGCGGCGCCAAGATCGACCTCGTCGTTCGCCTGAAGGTCGACGACGCCGAGCTGACCCAACGGATCGCTGGCCGGTTCGCCGAGAGCGGGCGTCCGGACGACAATCCGGAAAGCTTCAAGGTCCGGCTCGGCGCCTACAACAACCAGACCGCCCCGCTGCTTCCCTACTACAAGGGGCAGGGCAAGCTGGTGGAAGTCGACGGCATGGCCGCCATCGCCGAGGTGGCCCAGGCCATCGATCAGGCCCTGGCGGCGCACGCCTGAACCATGGATCGGTTTGCCACCTTACGCGTCTCGTGCTTTCCTCAAGCGGCCGGATCGATCGCTCTGGGATTCGCGCGTCGCGGGGTCCAGGCCGGCCCTTCGCAAATCGTCGTTTCCGGCATTGACGGAAGCGGCGCGATCCCTATAACCATGCCCTTCCGCGATTCAGCGCGATGGACGCGCCGGCCTAAGCCCTTCGGGCGAGGTCGGGGCGTCGCTCGCGCTTTTCTTGCGTGACCTTATTCTTCGCGGCCTTGGCCGCGACTGGGAGATCTCCACGTGGCCCGTATTGCTGGCGTCAACATTCCCACGAACAAGCGCGTTGTGATCGCGTTGCAGTACATCCATGGCATCGGCCCGCAGAGCGCGCGTGAGATCGTCGGTAAGGTCGGCATCGAAGACGCCCGCCGCGTCAACCAGCTGACCGACGCCGAAGTCCTGCAGATCCGCGAGACCATCGACCGTGATTACACCGTCGAGGGCGACCTGCGCCGCGAGACGGCCGTCAACATCAAGCGCCTGATGGACCTGGCCTGCTACCGCGGCCTGCGTCACCGCAAGGGCCTGCCGGTGCGCGGTCAGCGCACCCACACCAACGCCCGCACCCGCAAGGGTCCGGCCAAGCCGATCGCCGGCAAGAAGAAGTAAGAGAGTCTACCTCCGATGGCCAAGGAACCGGCTCGCGTCAAACGGCGCGAACGCAAGAACATCACCTCGGGCGTGGCGCACGTGAACGCCTCGTTCAACAACACCATGATCACCATCACCGACGCTCAAGGGAATACGATTTCCTGGTCGTCGGCGGGCATGATGGGCTTCAAGGGTTCGCGCAAATCGACCCCTTACGCCGCCCAGATGGCCGCCGAGGACGCTGGCCGCAAGGCTGCCGAGCATGGCGTCAAGACACTGGAAGTCAGCGTTTCTGGTCCGGGTTCGGGCCGTGAATCGGCGCTGCGCGCGCTTCAGTCCGTTGGCATGACGATCACGACCATCCGCGACGTGACGCCGATCCCGCACAACGGCTGCCGTCCGCCTAAGCGCCGCCGCGTCTGAGGCGCGTACCGCCGAACTTCCCCACGCCGGCCCGCATTCGCGGCCGGCGCTCCTGCGTTTCGAGGGACACCCATCCGTGATCGAAAGAAACTGGAACGAGCTCATCCGTCCCGAGAAGCCGCAGATCGAGACCGGCGCCGACGCCAGCCGCAAGGCGCGTCTGGTGGCCGAACCTCTCGAACGCGGCTTTGGTGTGACGCTGGGCAACAGCCTGCGCCGCGTGCTGCTGTCGTCGTTGCAGGGCGCTGCCGTCACCGCCGTTCAGATTGACGGCGTCGTGCATGAATTCTCCTCGATCGAAGGCGTCCGCGAAGACGTCGTCGACATCGTGTTGAACATCAAGCAGCTCGCCGTGCGCATGCACGCCGAAGGCCCGAAGCGCATGACCCTGCGCGCCACCGGCCCTGGCCCGGTGACCGCCAGCCAGATCGAGGCGCCGTCGGACATCGAAATCCTGAACGGCGACCATGTGCTCTGCACCCTCGACGAGGGCGCGACCGTGCGCATGGAGTTCACCGTTCAGACCGGCAAGGGCTATGTCGCCGCTGAACTGAACCGGCCGGAAGACGCCGCCATCGGCCTGATCGCCGTGGATGCGCTCTATTCGCCCGTGAAGCGCGTCGCCTACCGCGTCGAGCCGACCCGGCAGGGCCAGAGCCTCGACTACGACAAGCTGATCATGGAAGTTGAAACCAACGGCGCGGTCACCCCCGTTGACGCCGTGGCCTACGCTGCGCGCATCCTCCAGGACCAGCTGCAGATCTTCATCACCTTCGAAGAGCCGAAGAAGAAGGTCGAAGGCGAAGCCAAGCCCGAGCTGCCGTTCAACCCGGCCCTGCTGAAGAAGGTCGACGAACTGGAACTGTCGGTCCGCTCGGCCAACTGCTTGAAGAACGACAATATCGTCTACATCGGCGACCTCATCCAGAAGACCGAAGCCGAGATGCTCCGCACCCCGAACTTCGGCCGTAAGTCGCTCAACGAGATCAAGGAAGTCCTCGCCGGAATGAGCCTGCACCTCGGCATGGACATTCCGAACTGGCCGCCTGAGAACATCGAAGAGCTGGCCAAGAAGTTCGAAGACCAGATGTAATTTTCGAGCGGCGCGTCGGGAGACGCCCCGCGACCTGAAGGAGAGACTTCCATGCGCCACGGTAAAGCGCACCGCAAACTCGGTCGCACCAGCGCCCACCGCACGGCCCTGTTCGCCAACATGGCCGCGAGCCTGATCAAGCACGAGCAGATCGTGACGACCCTGCCGAAGGCCAAGGAGCTTCGTCCCTTCGTCGAGAAGCTCGTCTCGCTCGGCAAGCGTGGCGATCTGCATGCGCGCCGCCAGGCGATCAGCCAGGTTCGCGACGTGGAGCAGGTCGGCAAGCTGTTCGGCGTTCTGGCGCCGCGCTACGCGGAGCGTCCGGGCGGCTATATCCGCGTGCTCAAGGCCGGCTTCCGCTACGGCGACAACGCGCCGCTGGCCGTCATCGAGTTCGTCGATCGCGACCCGGCCGAGAAGGGCAAGGACTCCGGTCCGAAGCCGGAAGCGGCCTTCGTCGAGTAAGAAATGTCGGGCGCAAAGCCTGATCGCAGGGCCCCGGAACGCAGGTTCCGGGGCCTTTCGCTTGTCTGGGCGCGGACAGCGCCGCCGGACGGCCTTGACCGCCCGGCGAAGGCTGCGAGGATCCTCACCCATCCCGTGGGCGTGCCATGACCCGAAAGCCAAAGGCCGCGTTCGGCTTCATCTTCGCCAGGCCGCGATGAATTCGGCGGTCTGATCTTCGTGGCCGCGGCCCTCTTGCTCGCAGCCTTCGCCCTGGCTTTGCGTTCTGAAGCTGAGCCACAAGAGACCCAAGCGGCCGCCGCGCCTTGATTGCGCCGAAAATCGTCCGCACCTGAAGCAATAAGAAGACTCTGGAGACCCTATGCGCCCAGCCGCCCGCCTCGTCCTGCCCGCCCTGATGCTGATGGCCGCCTGCTCCAACCCCAATGGCCAATCGCAGGCCCAAACGCCGCCGCTCGCGACGCCCACCCGTGCGGTCCCGGCCAGCGCGCTTTCCCTGAAGCAGTCTTTCGCCCCCGTCGTGCGCCGGGCTGCGCCGGCCGTGGTCAACATCTCGTCCAAGCGCATGGTGCGTCAGCGGGCGGACCCCTTCTGGGAAATGTTCGGCATGGGCGCGCCGCGCGATCGGGTTGAGGGCTCGCTCGGCTCCGGCGTCATCGTCCGGCCTGACGGCGTCATCGTGACCAACAACCATGTGGTCGCCGGCGGCGAGGAGATCACGGTCGCGCTCGCCGACCGCCGCGAATTCACCGCCAAGATTCTGCTCGCCGACCCACGCTCGGACCTGGCCATCCTCAAGATCAACGTGCCAGCCGGCGAGCGCCTGCCCGTCCTGGCCATCGACGACAGCGGCGACGCCCAGATCGGCGACCTGGTGCTGGCCATCGGCGATCCCTTCGGCGTCGGCCAGACCGTGACCAACGGCATTATCTCGGCGCTCAATCGCACCGCTGATCCCAATGGCGATGCGGCCGCCGCCTACATCCAGACCGACGCGGCGATCAATCCGGGCAACTCGGGCGGCGCGCTGGTCGACATGGACGGCGACCTGATCGGCGTGAACAGCTTCATCCTCTCGCGCTCGGGCGCCTCGGCCGGCGTGGGCTTCGCCGTGCCCGCCGCCGTCATCCGTCGCGTGGTCGAGACCGCCGTCGGCGGCGGCAGCGCCGTGGTCCGGCCCTGGCTCGGCGCACGCCTGCAGACGGTCACGCCCGAGATCGCCCGCAGCATCGGCCAGGCCATCCCGCAAGGCGCGCTCGTCGCCGACCTCTGGCCGGGCGGCCCCGCCGCCCGCGCCGGCCTGAGGCAGGGCGATGTGGTGGTCAGCGTCGATGGCCGCCCCGTCGCCGACGCCGCGGCCGCCAACTATGGCGTCGGCACGCACCGCCCGGGCGAGACCATCCGCATCGGCGTCCGCCGCACCGGCGGCGAACAGGCGCTCACCCTGCGCGCCGAGGCCCCACCCGCGACGCCGGCGCGGGACGAACGCCTCATCCGTGGCCGCAATCCCTTCGATGGCGCGACCGTCGTCAATCTGTCCCCGGCCGTCGCCGACGAGGCGGGCCTTGATCCCTTCATTCCCGCCGGCGTCCTGGTGCTGAAGGTGGGGCAGGGGCTGGCCATGAACGCCGGCCTGCAACCCGGCGACATCATCCGCGACGTCAACGGGCGCACCATCCGCGCCGTTGGCGATCTCACGGGCGCCGTCGCCCAACCCGCCGTCGGCTGGCGCGTCACCATCGAACGCGGCGGCCAGACCGTCACCGCCACCTTCCGGATCTAACGCCGCAGACGACTGCACTCTGGCTTCCTTCTCCCCTTGCGGGAGAAGGCAGGACTCAAGCACCGGTGTTGAAGGATCGAAGGCGGCCGAGCGGGTGTTTTGTGATCGTCCCCTTGGAGCCTACACTTCCCCCATGCCCGATCTCTTCGAAGCCGCCGGTCTGAAGCCGCAGGCGCCTGGCCCGCTCGCCGACCGCCTGCGGCCCCAGGCGTTGGACGAGGTGATCGGCCAGGATCACCTGCTGGGCCCCGAAGGCCCGATCCGCCGGATGGCTGACGCCCGCAGGCTCGCCTCCATGATCCTCTGGGGCCCGCCCGGCACCGGCAAGACCACCATCGCCCGCCTGCTGGCCAAGGCCGCCGGCTATGAGTTCCAGCAGCTCTCGGCGGTGTTCTCCGGGGTCGCCGATCTGAAGAAGGCCTTCGAACAGGCCCGCGTTCGCCGCGCCGCCGGCCAGAACACCCTGCTCTTCATCGACGAAATCCACCGCTTCAACCGCGCCCAGCAGGACGCTTTCCTGCCCTTCGTCGAAGAGGGGGTCGTCACCCTGGTCGGCGCCACCACCGAGAACCCGTCCTTCGAACTGAACGGCGCGCTGCTGTCCCGCGCCCAGGTGTTTGTCCTGCGCCGCCTGGACGAGCCGGCGCTCAGCGAACTGATCGCCCGCGCCGAGGCCTTCGAAGGCCGGCCCCTGCCGCTCGACGACCAGGCCCGTGAGGCTCTGATGGCGATGGCCGATGGCGACGGCCGCTACCTGCTGACGCTCGCCGAGACCCTGTTCAACATCGCCAGCGCCAAGCCCCTCGACATCAAGGCCCTCGGCGAGATCCTGCAGAAGCGTGCGCCCGCCTACGACAAGGACCGGGAGGAGCACTACAACCTCATCTCCGCGCTGCATAAATCGATCCGCGGTTCAGACCCGGACGCCGCCCTCTATTGGTTGGCCCGTATGCTGGCCGGCGGGGAGGACCCGCTGTTCATCGCCCGGCGCCTGGTCCGGGCCGCCGCCGAGGACATCGGCGCCGCTGACCCCACCGCGCTGATCCTCGCCGTGGCGGCCAAGGACACCTACGACTTTCTAGGGTCTCCGGAGGGCGAGATCGCGCTCGCCCAGCTGGTGGTGCATCTCGCCACCGCGCCCAAGTCCAACGCCGTCTACAAGGCCTACAGCGCCGCCATGAAGGCCGCCCGCGCCACCGGCTCCCTCATGCCGCCCGCCCACATCCGCAACGCGCCGACGCGGCTGATGAAGGATCTCGGCTACGGCAAGGGCTACGCCTACGACCACGACACCGAAGACGGCTTCTCCGGCCAGAACTACTTCCCCGACGGTATGGCGCGGCAGCAGTTCTACGCGCCCAAGGGCGAGGGCCGTGAAGGCCCCATCAAGGAGCGCCTCGAGCGCTGGGCCCAGATCCGCGCACGCAAAGGCTGACGGACAGCCAAGGTTGAGCTAGCCTCACCGTCTGGGACGGAGGCTCTCCATGCGTGGTCCGTGGCATCTTTGGGTGGTGGTCGTACTCGGCGTCCTCTGGAACGGCTTCGGCGCCTATGACTTCCTCATGTCCATGATCCGCGGCGAAGCCTATTTCCGCGAGATGGGCATGACCGACGCGCAGATCGCCCTGCAGAACGCCATGCCCGTCTGGATGACCGGCGTCTGGGCGCTTGGGGTCTGGGGCGCGCTCGGCGGCGTCCTGCTGCTGGCGCTGCGCTCGCGCTACGCCGTCATCGCCTTCGCCGGCTCGCTGGCCGGCGTCATCGCCATGCTGGTCTACAACTACCTCCTCAGCGACTACGCCAAGCTCATGGGAGCCGCGGCCAGCATGATGTGGATCATCTTCGCCGGCGCCGTCTTCTTCCTGGCCTACGCCCTGTTCGTGCGGAAACGCGGCGTTCTGCGCTGAGTGAACTTTCTGCTAGAGCGCGCGGGTGAAGACGCCCGCGCCCACCCTGAAGCCTGTTTCGCTCACGCCCGACGAGGTCGCCTTCGTGCGCAGCCTCGTGATCTTCGAGGACGCGGAGATCCTGGCGTTGGCCAAGCCATCTGGCCTCTCCAGCCAGGGGGGCCGAGGGCAGGCCAACACCCTGGATGAACTGCTCTGGGCCTTCGCCAAGCCGGGCAAGGCCCGCCCGCGCCTGATCCACCGCCTGGACCGCGACACGTCCGGCGTGATCCTCACCGCCAAGACCAAGCCGGCCGCCGGCTTCCTCGGCAAGGCGATGATGGCGCGCAAGTTCCGCAAGACCTATGTCGCCATTGTCACCCCCGGCGCGCCGGAGCCCCGGTCCGGCGTCATCGAGGCGCCGTTGCGCCGCGAGGAACAGGGCCGCGAGGTCTACATGCGCGTTTGCGCCGCCGACCACCCCGACGCGGAGACCGCGCTCAGCCGCTATCGCACCCTGGCCGCTACCGAACAGGCGGCGCTGCTGGAGCTCAATCCCGAGACCGGCCGCATGCACCAGCTGCGCGTGCATCTGGCGTCGCTCGGCCGGCCGATCTCCGGCGACGTCCGCTACGGCGGCGCCCTGGTCGTCGCCGGACACGCGGTTCCCCGCCTCATGCTGCACGCCGGCGCCCTGCAGTTTCCGCACCCGGCGGGCGGCCTCAAGCGCATGGAGGCGCCCATGCCCGCGGACATGACGTCGCTGATTGCGGCCCTGAGCCTCAGCTGACGGAACAGGCGACGGTCAGCGGCCGTTTCTGGCGTCATAGCAAGGACTGCAAAGCCATGATCCGCCGCATCGCCGTCTTCGCCGCCGCCCTTTCCCTCGCGGCCTGCGCCTCGACCCCCACCTATTTCCAGGCCGCGCCCACGCCCACCGGCGTCGGCTATTCGGAGATGCGGATCGAAGCCAACCGCTACCGCGTCACCTTCCAGGGCGGGCCGGGGGCGCCGCCCGAGCAGGTCTCCGATTACGCCCTCCTGCGCGCCGCCGACCTGGCGCTGGCCGAAGGCTACGACTGGTTCGAGGTCACCAACCGCTACATGCGCCAGACCGGCTCGGGCAATGGCCCCAGGATCGGGCTGGGCGTCGGCGGCGGCAACTACGGGCGCAGCTCCGGCGTCGGCCTTGGCCTCGGCACCGGCTTCAATCTCGGTCCCGGACCCGCGGTGGCGGCCACCGTGGAAGTCCTGATGGGCAAGGGCGCCAAGCCCGCGAGCCCCGAAGCCTACGACGCCCGCGACCTGCGTCGCGCCATGGGCGCGCGCACCTAGCCGCCACCGGTTGCGGGGGGCGGCAAGCGCTGCTGGCGCGCCGGCGCGGACGGAGGCATAACGCCCCCATGCAACCCCTTCTTCTCGTGGCGGCGGGCGGCGCGGCGGGCGCGGTGGCGCGCTATCTGCTGGGCGTCGAGGCTCTGCGGCGGTTCGGCGCCGCCTGGCCCTACGGTACGGCGATCGCCAACGTGCTCGGCGGCCTCCTGATGGGGCTGCTGGCCGCCGGCCTGGCGTTGCGCGGCGGCGAAGGTCAGGAGCGCCTGCGCCTCCTGTTGGCCGTGGGCGTCCTCGGCGGCTTCACCACCTTCTCGGCCTTCTCCTTGGAGACCGCCCTGATGATCGAACGCCGCGCCTTCGTCCAGGCCTTCGCCTACAGCCTGGGCTCGGTGGTCTTGTCCGTCGCGGCCCTGTTCGTGGGCCTGCTGCTCGCCCGGCGGCTCTTCGCATGAAGGAAGTCCGCACGCTCTATGTCGACGCCGGCGAAGACGGCGTTCGCCTCGACCGCTGGTTCAAGCGGCGCTGGCCGCACCTCAACCACGTCCAGATCCAGAAGCTCGCCCGTTCCGGCCAGATCCGCGTCGATGGCGGTCGCGCCAAGCCCGAGACACGCCTGACCGCCGGCGCCCAGGTCCGCGTCCCGCCGCTGCCGGACGAACAGGCGCCGCGCGACCGCGACGCCCTCGATCCCCGCGACGCCGCCTTCGCCCGCTCCCTCGTGCTCTATGAGGACGAGGAGGTCCTGGCCCTCAATAAGCCGGTGGGCCTGGCCGTTCAGGGCGGCACCAAGACCCTGCGCCACGTCGACCGCCTGCTGAGCGCCTGGGGGGAGGGCGTCACCCGCCCCAAGCTGGTCCACCGGCTCGACCGCGACACCTCCGGCGTCCTGGTGCTGGGCAAGACCCCCGGCGCGGCCGCCAAGCTCGCCGGCGCCTTCGCCCGGCGCAAGGCGCAGAAAACCTACTGGGCCCTGGTCAACGGCTTTCCCAAGCCGGGCGAGGGCGTGCTCGACCTGCCGCTCGCCAAGCGCGGCGTCGGGGACCGCGAGATGGTCGTGCCTGCCGATCCCAATGACCCGGACGCCGCCCCCGCCGAGACCGAGTTCGTCACCATCAGCCGCGCGGGCCATCGCGTCGCCTGGATGGCCCTTCGCCCACACACTGGCCGCACCCACCAGCTGCGCGCCCATATGAAGGCCATGGGCCACCCGATCCTCGGTGACCCCAAGTACGGCGATGAGGCCTCCGCGCCGCTCTCAGAGGGCCTGAAGCTGCAGCTGCACGCACGCCGCCTGGTGCTGCCGCATCCGTCGCGCGGAACCCTGATGCTGGAGGCGCCGCTCAGCCCGGAGATGCGCGCGGGCTTCGAGCGTTTCGGGTTCGACGAGCACGAAGCCGATCCCGAGCCCTTTGCGCGCCGGCGCTAACCAGGAGACACGCGTGCGAAAGGGTTACATCGAGGCGACCGACAAGGTGCGGCGGTTCTACGCCGATGTCAGCGTCACCCAAATCAACGGCGGATTCGGTGTCAGTCTGGATGGCAAGACCTTGCGGACGCCCAAGGGCGCGCCGCTGGTCCTGCCGTCCCGCGGCCTGGCCGAAAGGGTGGCTGAAGATTGGTCGCGCCAAGGCGAGGTGCTCGACCAGGCCGGCATGCACGCCACCCGCCTCGCCAACACCGCGGTCGAGGCCGTCGCCGTCGCCCGTGAGGCCGTGGCCCAGTCCTTCGCCGACTACGCCGGCTCCGACGTCCTCTGCTACTACGCCGACAGCCCCGCAGCCCTCGTCGCCCGCCAGCACGGCCTGTGGTCGCCCCTGCTTGATCGCGCGGACCGCGAGCTTGGCCTCACTTTCGTCCGCGTCGAGGGCGTGATCCACCGGCCGCAGCCGCCGCAGACCCTGGCGCGCGTGCGCGAACTCGCCGCCGCCAGCGATGACATCACCCTGGCGGGCCTCGCGTTCGGGATGTCTCTCTTCGGTTCGGCGGTCCTGTCGCTCGGTCTCCAGCGTGGCTGGATGAACGGCGAGGAGGCCTTCGATCTCTCGCGCCTCGACGAGGCCTGGCAGGAAGAGCAATGGGGCGTCGACGAAGAAGCCGCAGAGCGCACCGCCCGGCTGCGCGAAGAGGCGATCTTCCTGGAACGCTGGTTCAAAGCCGCGGCTCAGGCCTAAGCTCACGGCGACTCTTTCGAAGGAAGCCAAGCTCTTGAATGAGATCCTCGACGAACTGGCGCGCCGCCGCGCCGGCGCCCTGCAAGGCGGCGGTCAGCGCCGCATCGAGGCCCAGCACGCGAAGGGCAAGCTCACCGCCCGCGAACGCCTCGACCTGCTGCTCGACGAGGGCTCCTTCGAGGAGTTCGACATGTTCGTCGAGTCCCGCGCCACCGACTTCGGCATGGCCGAGCAGCGCATCCCCGGCGACGGCGTGGTCACCGGCTGGGGTCGCATCAACGGCCGAGTCGTCTTCGTTTTCTCCAAGGATTTCACGGTCTTCGGAGGGTCTCTTTCCTCAGCCCACGCCGGCAAGATCCTCAAGGTCCAGCGCCAGGCGCTTAAGGTCGGCGCGCCGATCATCGGCCTCTATGACGCTGGCGGCGCCCGCATCCAGGAGGGCGTCGAAAGCCTCGCCGGCTACGCCGAGATCTTCCAGGAGAACACCCTGGCCTCCGGCGTCATCCCCCAGATCAGCGTCATCATGGGCCCCTGCGCCGGCGGCGACGTCTATGCGCCCGCCATCACCGACTTCATCTTCATGGTGAAGGACACGAGCTACATGTACGTCACCGGTCCAGACGTGGTCCGCGCCGTGACGAACGAGACCGTCACCCACGCCGATCTTGGCGGGTACCGCGTCCACGCCATGAAGTCCGGCGTCGCCGACGGCGCCTTCGACAACGACCTGGAGGCGCTCACCCAGGTCCGCCGCCTTATCGACTTCCTGCCGGTCTCCAATCGCGACAAGCCGCCGGTGCGCGAAAGCTTCGACGATCCGGTGCGCGAGGAGCCCTCGCTGGACAGCCTGGTGCCTGCAGACGCCAATCGGCCCTACGACATCAAGGAGCTCATCCTCAAGGTCGTCGATGAGGCCGATTTCTTCGAGATTTCACCCGATTACGCCAAGAACATCGTCTGCGGCTTCGGCCGTATGGACGGTCAGCCGGTGGGTCTCGTCGCCAATCAACCGCAGGTCTTGGCCGGCGTCCTCGACATTGACGCCAGCCGCAAGGCCGCCCGCTTTGTGCGCTTCTGCGACGCCTTCGAGATCCCGATCATCACCTTCGTCGACGTCCCGGGGTTCATGCCGGGCACTCGCCAGGAGCAGGGCGCCCTGATCACCCATGGCGCCAAGCTGCTCTTCGCCTACGCCGAGGCCACCGTCCCGAAAATCACCGTCATCACCCGCAAGGCCTATGGCGGGGCCTATGATGTCATGGCCTCGAAACATCTGCGCGGCGACCTGAACTACGCCTGGCCCACCGCCGAGATCGCCGTCATGGGCGCCAAAGGGGCCGTTGAGATCATCTACCGCGCCGAAGCCGGCGACCCGGCCGCGCTGGCCGCTCGCGAGGCTGAATACAAGACCCGCTTCGCCAACCCCTTCGTCGCCGCCGCCCGCGGCTACATCGACGACGTCATCACCCCCGCCCAGACCCGCCGCCGCATCGTTCGCGGCTTGCAGAACTTAGCGGGAAAGAAGCTGACGAACCCTTGGAAAAAGCACGATAATATCCCGCTCTGACTCGGCGTTACTCGGCCACCCGCCCGCTCTCTCGCCCGAGCCGGTCTGGCAGCGGCGCGCCGTCGGGCACGAACTCCAGCGACACGGAGTTGATGCAGAACCGTAGCCGCGTCGGCGGCGGGCCGTCGGGGAAGACGTGGCCCTGGTGGCTGTCGCACCGGCCGCATCGGGTCTCGATGCGCACCATGCCGTAGCTGGTGTCCTTGACCGCCTTCACATGAGTTTCGTCGATCGGCGCCCAGAATGACGGCCAGCCGGTGCCGCTCTCAAACTTGGTCTGGTGCTTGAACAGCGGAAGACCGCACAGTCGGCAGCAGTAGACCCCCTCGTCCTTCTGATCGAGCAGCCCGCCGCAGAAGGCCGCCTCCGTGCCGTGGTGCAGCAGGACGCGCGCCTCTTCGCCATCCAGGCTCGCTTCGAGCTTCTGACGTTCGGCCGGCGAAGGCGGGGTGAGATCAAAGCCGGAGGCGGAGATCATGGCGGGGGCGGGGGTCGGGGCGCTGCTCATCAGACAAACTTAGGCCTTCGCCACCGTTTGCCAAGGTCGCGCAGCCTAGCTATCGCTAGGCGATGTTCGGCAAGATCCTGATCGCCAACCGCGGTGAAATCGCCGTTCGCATCATAAAGACCTGTAGGCGGCTGGGGATCGCCACGGTGGTCGTCTATTCCGAGGCCGACGCCCAGTCGCTGGCTGTGGAGATGGCCGACGAATCCGTCCTGATCGGGCCCGCCCCCGCCGCCCAGTCCTATCTCCTGGCCGACCGCATTATCGAGGCCGCCAAGTGGACGGGCGCGGACGCTGTCCACCCCGGCTTCGGCTTCCTGTCGGAGAACGCCGGCTTCGCCCGCGCGCTGGAGGCCGCGGGCCTGGTGTTCATCGGCCCGAATCCCGCGGCCATCGACGCCATGGGCGACAAGATCGAGAGCAAGCGCGCCGCTGTCCGCGCCGGCGTCTCCGTCGTCCCGGGCCACGTCGGCGAGATCGACGACACAGACCACGCCGTGCGCATCGCCGAGGAGATCGGCTATCCGGTCATGCTGAAGGCCTCCGCCGGCGGCGGCGGCAAGGGCATCCGCATCGCCTATGGCCGCCAGGACGTGGAGGAGGGCTTTCCCGCCGTCCGCGCCGAGGCCAAGGCGAGCTTCGGCGACGACCGCATCTTCATCGAGAAGTTCATCGAAAATCCGCGCCACATCGAAATCCAGGTGCTGGGCGACAAGCACGGGACCGTCCTCCACCTTTTCGAGCGCGAATGTTCGATCCAACGGCGCAACCAGAAGGTCATCGAGGAGGCGCCCAGCCCCTTGCTCGACCCTGAGACCCGCGCCGCCATGGGCGCCCAGGCTGTCGCGCTCGCCCGCGCCGTGGCCTACGACAGCGCCGGCACCGTCGAGTTCGTCGCAGGACAGGACAAGAGCTTCTACTTCCTTGAGATGAACACCCGCCTCCAGGTCGAACATCCGGTCACCGAGCTCATCACCGGCGTCGATCTTGTCGAGCAGATGATCCGCGTCGCCGCCGGCGCGCCCTTGAGCTTCGGCCAGGCGGATCTCGCCATCAACGGCTGGGCCATGGAGAGCCGGATCTATGCGGAAGATCCCTACCGCGGCTTCCTGCCCTCCATCGGCCGCCTGATCCGCTATGCGCCGCCCGCCGAGCACGAGAGGCCCGACAGTGTCGTCCGCAACGACGCCGGCGTCCGCGAAGGCGACGAGATCTCGATCCACTACGACCCGATGATCTCCAAGCTCTCGACATGGGCGCCGACGCGCATCGCCGCGATCGACGTCATGGGCGAGGCCCTGGAGCGTTTCCACATCGAGGGCCCGGCCCACAATGTGCCGTTCCTGGCGGCCGTCATGGACCAGCGGCGCTTCCGCGACGGCGCGCTGTCGACGCGTTACATCGCCGATGAATTCCCGGACGGCTTCCACGGCGCCCATCCGACCGACCGGCAACGCGACCTGATGTGCGCGGTCGCCTGCGCGGCCCACGCCGTCCTGACCCGTCGTAACGCGCGCCAGGCTCGCACCGACTGGATCGTGATCGCCGGCGACAAGCGCACCGTGCGGATCGGCGATCTGGGCGACGCCGCCCTTGAGATCGAGATTCTCGGGGAAGGCCGAACACTCCGACTCACCGGCATCGACTGGCGCCCGGGCGCGCCGTTGTTCAGCGCTGTACTCGATGGCGAGGCCTTCGCCGCCGAGCTCACCCCCGCGGCGGAGGGTTTCGTGATCCGCCATCGCGCCGCGCAATCCCGCATCCTGGTGCTGACGCCCCGTTCGGCCGAGCTGCACGAGAAGTTGCCGCCGCGCCTGCCGGCCGACACCTCCAACCTGATCGTCTCGCCCATGCCGGGCCTGGTGGTCAGTCTTGATGTCGCCCCAGGCCAGGCCGTGCGCGCCGGTCAGCCGGTCGCCGTGGTCGAGGCGATGAAGATGCAGAACATCATCCGCGCCGAGCGCGACGGCGTGGTGCGCTCTGTCGGCGCCAAGGCCGGCGACAGCGTCGCCGCCGACGAGGTGCTGGTCGAGTTCGTCACGCCATGAGCCCGGCCACCGACTGGGGCGACCTGTTCTTCTCCGCCCAGGGCCGCGGCCCCCGGAACCTGAGCGTGCTGGCCGCCGCCATCCTGATCGCGCTCGCCGCCGTCTACGAGGCCGTCGCCGGCCAGACGCTCAGGCTCTTCACCGGCTGGTTCGCCTATCCGGCGCTCATCTATTGCGGCGCTTGCGTGCTCTCCAAGCGCCTGCACGACCGCGGCCGTTCTGGCTGGTGGGCGGCGCTCATTCTCGCCGCCCTGGCGGGCTGTTGGCCCCACCCCGACGGCTTCCTCGACTTCCTCTTCGCCCTGATCCTCGTCTGGGCCGTCGTCGAACTCGGCGTCCTCCACGGCGAACTGGGCGCCAACCGCTTCGGCGCCAACCCTATGCGGGCGGGCTAGGGCGTCGTCTCGCCGAGAATGGAAGTCGCGACCATCGGGAGGCGAGCCGTCTCAAAGCAGCGGTTCCGTCTCACTCAAGGCGCCGAACACCCGCTCGAATGACACGCTCAGGGCCGCGTCTGCGTCCGCCATTCCGCCTGGTCGGCCCAGGTCGGCGAGGCTGGTCACGCCGAACGCCGTCTGTCCGCAGGGCACGATCCCCGCGAAATGCTCCAGGTTCGGCGCGACGTTCAACGAAATCCCATGGAAGCTCACCCAGCGGCGCAGCTTCACGCCGATCGCCGCGATCTTGTCTTCCTGTCCGCCGCCACGGTCGACCCAGACGCCGACGCGGCCGTCGCGCATTTCGCCGGTGACGCTCAGCTCGGCCAGGGCGCCGATCACCCAGGCCTCCAGCGCCGCCACATAGGCGCGCACATCGCGGGCGCGCGCGTTAAGGTCCAACATCACATAGGCCACGCGTTGGCCGGGCCCGTGGTAGGTGAACTGTCCGCCGCGCGCGCTTTCGAACACGGGAAAGCGATCCGGATCCAGCAGGTCCTCGCGCTTGGCCGAGACGCCGGCGGTGTAGAGCGGTGGGTGTTCCAGCAGCCAGACCACCTCGCCGGCCTCCCCGGCGGCGATGGCGGCGACGCGGGCCTCCATCGCGGCCACGGCCTCTTCGTAGCCGACCGGCGCCGCGCTCACCGCCCAGCCGACGGGCTGCGCGTCGGCGCGCTGCAACGAAACGGAACGGGGCAGGGCGTCGAACATCAGCCCAATGTGGTCCGCGCGCGCGCCTGCGCCAAGAGGCGGCGCTTCCCAAAGCCGGCGAGCTTTGCTAACCCCGCGCCTTCCTCACGTGCGGTCGTGGCGGAATTGGTAGACGCGCAGCGTTGAGGTCGCTGTGGGGCAACCCGTGGAAGTTCGAGTCTTCTCGACCGCACCATCTTCTTGAAGCCGCCGTTCAGGCGAAGGCGGGCGTCCGGACATCGGCGCCCGCGAACTGCGCGGCGCAGGCCTCGACGATCTCGCCGATGGTCCGCTCAGGATCGACCAGTTCGAAATTGTCGCCATAGGGAATGCCCACCCGGGCGCGCGGCTCGTCGCGGTCGCGCAGGTCGCGCACGGCCTCGATCCCGTTCAGGATCAGCGGCGCATCGATCGGCTCCATGTAGTGGCCGTCGTCATAGATCCTCAGGTGGCTGCAGACCGTCAGGTTGACCTCCGACGTCAGCACATATCCCGGCAGGTCCAGCGCCCAGCGCAGCTTGGCCAGCCCTGCGCCCTGGAAGGCCACGAAGAAGTCCCCGCGGGACATCCACAGGAGGTTTGGCCGCATGGTCGCGCCGACCAGGCTCACCGTGTCGATCGGCAGGCCGGCGACGCGGAACTTGAAGTCCTCGACCAGCTTCTGCTCGCGCTCCATGGGCGATAGCCCGCGGTCGACGCCCTGCCCGCCGTCTGCGTTATGCAGACGGAAGGATTGCCCCAGCGGCCGGCCGGCCATGCCGTTCAGCCCGTCGAAGATGATTCCCACCGAGCCGAACCGCGCGCTCAGCGCCTTGGCGCAGTCGACGAAGAAGGCGGTCGGGTCCGGCAGGGTGCGGTTCTGCAGCCGCAAACTGAACACCACCACCGGTCGACGGCGCCCGGTCTTGGGATCGCGCTGGAAGGCGTCGGCGGCAGGCGCCATCAGCGCCATGTCCGGATCCTGCGTCACCACCCGCTGGATCCGTGCGCGGCTGGCCTTCAGGGCGCTACGGGCCGTGCAGGGCAGGATGGCGACATTGCCGCTCAAGGCGTGGCGGAAGGCGTCGGCCTCGTTGGCCACGCGCAGGAAGCGGCCGGCCAGTTCGGGATAGAGGTCCTCGAACGGCCCATAGAACTGCGTATCCTGGGCGCGGGCCGGGGCGTAGATCAGCGGGGCAGGGCCGGGGACTGCGGTCGCCACATGCTCCAGCGCCGCCATCTCGTTCCAGATGAAGTGGCCCAGGTGCGCGCGGTCGCCATTGTGCAGCATCAGCCCCAGCGGCTTGTTGGTCGTATTGACCCAGCGCCGCAAGCGCCGACCCTGCTGCATCACCAGCAGGCACAGCTCGCGCAGGCCGTCATGGACCGCCGGGCCGCGGTCGGGCGCACGCCGGACCTTCGGCACGAAAACATAGCGCCCCTGGTCCATCACCACCGCCTCAGCGACGATCAGGCTGGGCGCCACGCGGGCGATGACGATGTAGGTCTGGTCGCTCGGCCGCTCGGTGCAGATGAAGAAGATCCGCTTGGCGTCCAGCATGATCGGCGAGACCGAGATCGTTTCCGAACCCACGAACAGCGGATCCAGCGCGACGCGGCCCTCGATCAGCCAGTCTGGTACGCGCGCGCCCAGGTGCGAGGCCAGCAGCGCGGTGAAGGCGTCCTTGGCCAGATAGTGATCGCCGGTCGTGAGCGTCACCTTGATGTCGCGTTCCGGCTCCGGCGGGAACCTCGAGGGCGCCGCGGCGAACCGGCCCATCGGCGCCAGCGAGAACAGCAGCTCCAACGCCGCCGTCGGCAAGGTCGCCAGGCCCTCGACCGTGGGATCGTCGATATCGGCCGTCAGGCCCGCCAGCATCACCGGCACGAGCGGCGCCAAAGCTTCGCCGACCGCCACCCGCAGCGCCGGACTGAAATCGCCCGTCGCATCCGTCAGCAGCGCGATCTCGCCGCCGTGCTCCACCCCGGCCAGGGCGCGGCCGCGACCGTCGATCCAGCGCACGACGGCGACGTCGTCCGACAGGACGAGGCGCGAGATCGGTCCGTCCGGATTGACGCCTTCTTGCACGAAAAGCTCTCCGCATCCGGCGCCGTCCGACGCCGCCTTCGTGTCTAGGTTAATCGCACGGCGCGCTCAAGGAAGCGCCGGCTCCGGCGACGTGACTTGCGGCCAATCGCCTACGCACGTTGCGCACCTTCGCCCCCTTTGCTACAGCCACGCGCCCCGGGGTTCGCCCCGGTTCGGTTCACTCGGTGTGCGGTCGTGGCGGAATTGGTAGACGCGCAGCGTTGAGGTCGCTGTGGGGCAACCCGTGGAAGTTCGAGTCTTCTCGACCGCACCAGTGAATCAGGCTCATGAGAAATGGCGCGACGGGTCCGCGCGCTGAAGGTTTCGTCCAGGAAAATCCATCTGTTCTGACAGCTAAGGGAGGTCCGCATGAGCCGCGAAACGGACGACCTCGCCCCTGTCGAAGATGATCTGATCCCCGAGGGCCGCCTTCGCGAAGACCTTGAGGATGGCGAAGACCTGGAAGACCTCGCCCTAGGTGAGGACTACGCCCTCAATCCGCAGTTCGCCCAGATGGTGGTCGACGCGCTGGACCGCGGCGATGGCGAGCGGCTGCGCTCCCTGCTGGACGCCCTGCATCCCGCGGACATCGCCGACCTCATGGGCTTCCTGTCGGCCGGCGACCGCGAGGAGCTCCTGCCGCACCTCGACCCAGAGGCCCTCGCCGAGATCCTCTCCGAACTCGACACCGAGATTCGCGAGGACATCCTCGAGCACGTCCCCTCGGCGACCCTGGCCAAGGCCCTGGGCGAGATGGACTCCGACGACGCCGCCGACGTCGTCGACGACCTGGAGGCGGACAAGCGCGCACAGGTCCTGGCCGCCATGCCGGATCTGGAGCGCGCGGCCATCGAGACCAGCCTGGCCTACGAGGACGAGACCGCCGGTCGCCTGATGCAACGCGAGGTGGTCGCGGCGCCAGAAATCTGGACCGTTGGCCAGACCATCGATCACCTGCGCCGCGAGAGCGCCGACCTGCCCGAGCTGTTCTTTGACGTCTATGTGGTCGGTCCGGCGCACAAGCCGGTGGGCGCCGCCCCCGTCAGCATGATCCTGCGGATGGACCGCGACACTCCGCTCGCCCAGATCATGGAGGAGGTGACGGAAATCCCGGTCGATATGGACCAGGAGGAAGTCGCCTACATCTTCAACAAGTACCATCTGATCAGCGCGCCGGTGGTTGACGCCGACGGCCGTCTGGTGGGCCAGATCACCGTCGACGACATCGTCGGCGTCATCCAGGACGAGACGGAAGAAGACATCCTGGCCCTGGCCGGCGTGTCCGACGCCGGTCGCGACGCCGGCATTGTCGGCATCGTTCAGTCGCGCCTGCCATGGCTATTGATGAATCTCATTACGGGCGCGGTCTCTGTCACGGTGGTCGGCGCGTTCCAGAATGAGATCGCCAAGTTGATGGCGCTCGCCATTCTGATGCCGATCGTCTCCTCCATCGGCGGCAACGCCGGCGTCCAGGCGCTGACTGTCGCTGTGCGCGCCATCGCCGCCAAGGAGCTCAACACCGCCAACACCTTCAGGGTCTTCCTGCGCGAGGTGGCGGTGGGCATGGTCAATGGCGCGGTGGTCGGCAGCCTGCTGGGCGCGGGCGCCTGGCTGCTGTGGCGCGATCCGCTGCTCTCCGTCGTCGTGACGGCCGCCGTGATGGCCAATATGGTGGTGGCCGCTGTAGGCGGGATCTGCGCGCCCATCATCCTCGACCGCCTGGGCCGCGATCCGGCGGTCTCTTCTTCGGTCATCGTCACCTTCATGACCGACTTCTTCGGCTTCCTGGCCCTGCTCGGCATCGCTAGCGTGGTCTTGCTCTAGGGGACGACCCGGAACGCTGCGCCCACGGGTGCAATTCCCTCTCGTCGTGAAATGCCTTACGCCTTCGCCCATGATCCCGGCTGACGGTCCCTCCCTCGAATTTGGCCTCGGTGAGAGCGCCGACGCCGTGCGTGAAACCGCGCGCCGCTTCGCCGCTGATCGCATCGCGCCGCTCGCCGCGCAGATCGACGCCGACAACGCTTTTCCGCGCCAGCTATGGCCGCAGATGGGCGAGCTCGGTCTCCACGGAATTACAGTCGAGGAGGAGTTCGGCGGCCTCGGCATGGGCTATCTCGAACACGTCGTGGCGATGGAGGAGATCTCCCGCGCCTCCGCCTCGGTCGGCCTGTCCTACGGCGCCCACTCCAACCTCTGCGTGAATCAGATCCGCCGCTGGGGCTCCGGCGAGCAGAAGCGACGCTATCTGCCCGCCCTGATCAGCGGCGAACATGTCGGCGCGCTCGCCATGAGCGAGGCCGGCTCCGGCTCCGACGTCATCTCCATGCGTCTGGCCGCGGCCCGCGTGGACGGCGGCTGGCGTCTCACCGGGACCAAGTTCTGGATCACTAACGCGCCGCACGCAGACGTCTTGGTGGTTTACGCCAGGACCGGCCCGGAGGCTGGCGCGAAGGGCGTCACCGCCTTCCTGGTCGAGAAGGGGTTCGCCGGCTTCTCCGTCGGCCAGAAGCTCGACAAGATGGGGATGCGCGGCTCCGACACCGGCGAACTGGTGTTTGAGGACTGCTTCGTGCCCGACGCCAACGTCCTGGGCCCTGTGAACGGCGGCGCCGGTGTCCTGATGAGCGGACTCGACTATGAGCGCACGGTCCTGGCCGGCGGCCCGCTCGGCATCATGCAGGCCTGCCTGGACGTCGTCCTGCCCTATGTCCGAGAGCGCAGGCAGTTCGGCCGCCCGATCGGCGGATTCCAGCTGATGCAGGGCAAGATCGCCGACATGTACGTCGCGCTGAACGCCGCCCGCGCCTATGTCTACGCCGTCGCGCGCGCCTGCGATTCGGGCCTCACCACACGATTCGACGCCGCCGGCGCGATTCTCATGGCCAGCGAAAGCGCGGTGCGTGTGTCGCTGGAGGCGATCCAGGCCCTGGGCGGCGCCGGCTATACCCGCGACTATCCGGTGGAGCGCCTGATGCGCGACGCCAAGCTCTACGACATCGGCGCCGGCACCAACGAAATCCGCCGCTTTCTGATCGGCCGTGAGCTGATCGGGACCTGAGGAGGGGAGGGGCATGTCGCAAACCAAGGCCGGCTGGATGCTCGCGGGCGTCGTGGCCCTGCTGGGGCTCGCGGGGTGCGCGCATGCGCCCGCGCCCCAGGCGGCGGCGCTGACCTGCTCTGTCGGCCAGGAGCGCCTGCGCACCGCCCAGCTGTTCTTCGGCCGTAGCATCGGCGGCAAGCCGGACGTCACCGACGCCCAGTTCCGCGATTTCATGGACAATGAACTGACCCCGCGGTTTCCCGACGGCCTCACCGTCCTCGACGGGGGCGGGCAGTGGCGCGGCGAAGAAAGCCGACTCATCCGCGAAGCGGCCAAGGTGGTCATGATCGTGCTGAGAGATCGGCCGGATGCGGAGCGTCGTATCGACGCAGCGCGCGCCGCCTATAAGCAGCGCTTCGCTCAGGAGTCGGTGTTGGTGGTCACCCAGCCGGCGTGCGTCTCGTTCTAGTCGGGCCCTCGAGCGCGATTTGAACGCCAAGGTTCCGCGGGCCGGGGCCAGATCAGCATAGGTTTTCGCTGCCTTCGAACATGTTCAGTTTTCACTGAACAAGCTTCACAATGGGAAGCCGCCTAAATTTAAGTGCGGCAAGAAGATGGCGCCGGGGCTTCTTCATGTCTGGCCAGTCGCCGCCCATCGATCGGCCCGTCCTGGCCGCGGAACGGCCCGGGCTTGCTGGCGTTACCGGGCCAGCAATGGGCCAGACGGACGCTGACAACGCTGGGATCAAAGGCTGCGCGCCGGGCGGCGCCGGCCTGCTGGTCGTCGATATGATCAACGCTCTGGACTTCGACGGCGCGGAGGCCCTGCGCGCGCCAGCCCTGAAGGCGGCCGGTGTCGTGGCGCGCCTGCGCGACCAGGCGGACGCGCTTGGCGTCCCCGTCATCTACGTGAACGACAACTACGGCGAGTGGCGCGCCGAGCGCTCGCACATCGTCGCGCATTGCCGCGCCCAGGGGGGCGCTGATCTGGTCGAGCGTCTTGCGCCGCGTGACCACGACTATTTCGTCATCAAGCCGGCCGTCTCTGGCTTTTACGCCACGACCCTCCAGGTGCTCCTGCCCAGACTGGGCGTCAGCCGTCTCGTCATGACTGGCCTCGCGGCCGACATCTGCGTGCTCTTCACCGCCGCCGACGCCCACATGCGGGCCTACGACCTCTGGGTTCCCGCCGACGCTGTCGCCAGTTCCAGCCCGCAGCATCGCGACTGGGCGCTGGAGATCATGCGCAAGGCCATGGGCGCGGACACCCGGCCCGCCGGCGACCGCGACCTTCGATCCTGGATCGACAAAGCCAAGGAAGCCCCGTGACGCCGCTCACCGCAAAAGACTTCTCCCCGCCGGCGATCCTGCTCTCCGGGCCGGTCGACTACGACATGTACAAGGCCTTCCGCGTGCAGTTGGGCGCCGCGCCCAGGACCGGCCTCGTGGTCGTCGAACTTTCCACCCTGGGCGGTGATCCCGAGGTCGCCCGCATGATGGGCGAGGATGTCCGCTTCCATAGCGACCTCGAACCCGAGCGCCGCTTCGTCTTCTTGGGGAAGGCCGCGATCTATTCCGCCGGAACGACGTTCATGAGCTTCTTCGCCCGGCCCAATCGCTACCTGACCCGCGGCGCCCGGCTGATGGTCCATGAGCGCCGGCTCACCAAGACGCTGCGCATCGACGGGCCGCTCACCACCTGCGTCGCCGGCGTCGAGGCCGCGCTGGCCGAAATCCACGGCTCCATCGAGATCCAGAACGAAGGCTTCGAGAACCTGGTCCGCGGCTCGAACGTCACCCTGGAGGAGGTCATCCGCCGCGCGCCCTCCAACTGGTACATTGAGGCCCACGAAGCCAAGACCCTCGGCCTGGTCGAAGAGGTTCTCTAAACTCCAGATATGCGAAGGGCCGCCCCATGACTGGGACGGCCCTTCCATAGTCGGACCGCAGAGCGGCGCCGAACCCTTGCCTAAAAGAGGCTTAGGCGCAGACCTCATTCGCTGAGGTCCAGGTCGCGGCTACCGCGCTAAGGCCATTGCTATGAGACACTGGGTCACCTCCTTTCAGCTGTTGAACAGGATCTTGAATATGGGCCGTTCTTGCTGATCCGCAACGGCTTTTCCGTACGCAAAAGTCAGCCGCCTGTATTTTGAGCGCCAGCTTGTGCGATCTCCGCCAGGCTCTTGCGCCGCCTCAGGGCCTGCACCGGCTGGCTGAGCTGATCGAGCGCCGCGATGGTCGCCTCGTAGCCGGCCTTCACTGCGGGCTCATAGGCGCTCCAGTCGCGGATTTCCGTCTTGGTCACGTCCGGAAGGATGAGCAGGTCCGCCGCCGCTTGCGCCGCCGAAGCGTCCCGGTCGGACGAGACCGTGGCGGTCCGCATCAGCAGCGAGACGATTGGCGGGCCCTTGCGCCATTGCCCGGACCACAGCCAGCGCCATACCGATTCGGGCCGGGCCACGTCCTTGGCGGTGATGCTGCGCGCGCTGCCCACATCGACGCCCACCACCGGGCCCAGCTGGCTCGCGCGCATGATATCGGCCGGGAAGTTCTTCAGAACCGCGCCATCCACGAGCACATTGTCGCCATCGGTCGCCGGCGGCAGCACGCCTGGGAGCGAGATCGAGGCCCGCAGCGCATCCCGCAGTCGCCCGCTCCGGTGCAGCTGATAGGCGCCGGTCGTCAGGTTCGACGACAGGCAGAAGAACGGCAGCCACAGGTCGGCGATTTCCGCCTCGCCGAAATGGCGCACCAGCCGCGTCTCCACCTTCTTGCCCCGTGTCATGGCGATCAGCGGCAGGGCGATGTCGTCGAGTGGGTTGGAGGTGACGAACGCGTCGCGGATCCGGGTCTCCATCTCCGCATCATCCCAACCCATGGCGACGCCGGCCCCGACGATCGCCCCCATCGACACCCCGCCGACAAAGTCGATCGGCACGCCGCGCGCCCGCATGGCCATCACGGCGCCGATGTGGGCGTAGGCCCGGGCGCCGCCGCCGGACAGCACAAGCCCGACCGATTGGCCGGCGATGATCCGGGCCAACCGCTGCACATCGCGATCCTCGCCCTCGCGCAGGTGGAACAGCCGCGCGGCGTGCGCCGCCGCCAACCACGCCGCAGAGCCCCGCGGCGCGGCCACGTCCCGCGGCTGCAGCAGAATCAGGTCGACCAGCGCCTGGGCCGCCGCCGTCTCAGAAACCGCATCGGTCGTCGCGGCCGGCGCATCCCGGTCGCCGCGTCCCACGCGGAACAGACGGTCCACCTGGCGGCCGACCATGTGGCTCCAGCCCGACTCATCGGCCTCGGCGACATAGAGGACGAAGTCGTGGTCATGCTCGATCTCGCTGAACCATCGCGCCCCGGCGCCTGCGGCTTCCGCCCCGGCCGTCACCACAGAATATCCCAGCCGGACGATCTCCAGCTTCACCTGCTCGACCAGCGGCCGGATCGGCCCGGTCCCCTCGAAGGCGACGAAGCCGAACACCGAGGGCTCCCCCGTCGGCGCCTGGTTCGCCGACTGCCGCGTGCGCAGGATCATCAGCCGCGCAAGCTCGACCATCACCGCCCCGTCGTCGTCCGCCGCCTGCAGAAAGACGTCGCGCGGCAGGGCGACCAGTTCGGAATCGCGCAGAGCGACCACCTCCGCCGAGTGCGGGGCGCCGGCGATCAGCGCCATCTCGCCTACGGGTTCGCCGGGCCGCACCACACCCAGGAAGTGTGGCGCCTGGCCCTCGTCGCGACGAAACACGCCCAGCCGGCCGGCGCACAGCAGGTAGGGGTGACTACACGAAAGTGACGTATCTGCACGGAAAGGGCGAACGGATAGCGAACGTCACGCGGCAAGTAGGGAGTTGACGGCGCGCAGCGGTCGCAAGGCGTCCGGATCGGGTTGATCTTCAACATTCCAGCTATAGTCACCGGTCAGCGAGATATGCTCCCAGCCCAATGGCGCGATGTGGCGTGCGATTTCGTCGGCTGTGCCGATGTCCGCCAGCGCCATTTCGAGATAGCGAGTGTTCCACAAGATGATGGCGGCGACGAGCAGGTTGAGGCCGGAGGCGCGATAGGTCTGGTTCTCGAACCGACGATCGCGCAGTTCGCCGAGCTGGTTGAAGAAGAGCGCGCGGGCGAGCGCGTTGCGGGCTTCGCCTTTGTTGAGGCCCGCCTGGGTGCGCCGGCGCAGGTCGATGTCGCGCAGCCAGTCGAGCATGAAAATGGAGCGTTCGAGGCGGCCCAGCTCGCGTAGTGCGAGGGCCAGTCCGTTCTGTCGCGGATAGGCGGACAAGCGGCGCAGCATTGCCGAAGCAGTGACGGTGCCGGTGCGGATCGACGTGGCGAACCGCAGCAGTTCGTCCCAATGCGCCGCGACATGACCCAATGCGATCGGTTCGGCCGTCATGCCGGCAAGCAAGGGGCCGGATTCTTGGCCGGGAAGGAGGTGTAAACGACGCTCCTTGATGTCGCGCAGGCGCGGCGCGAAGCGGTAGCCGAAGAAGGGCATGAGGCCGAACACATGGTCCGATGCCCCGCCCGTATCGGTGTAGTGCTCCTCGATCGTCAGGCCGGTCTGGTGATACAGCAAGCCATCCAGCACATAGGGCGCTTCGCCAGCGGTCGCCGCGATCACCCGACTTGCGAAGGGGTCATATCGATCCGAGACATGGGTGTAGAAGGCAACGCCTGGTTCGTTGCCGCTGCGCGCGTTGATGTCGCCGATCGCGGCCCCACGGCCCCCGGCATGAAATTGCTGTCCGTCGCTCGACGAAGTGGTGCCGTCTCCCCACAGCGCGGCGAGCGGCATGGCGCGATGGGCGTCGATCAGCCTTCCCAACGCTTCGCCATAGGCGGCTTCGCTGATGTGCCAGTCGTGAAGATGGGCGAGCTGACGCAGACTTGCGCCCCGGCAGGTTTCCGCCATGCGTGTGAGGCCGAGATTGATGCCATCGGCGAGGATGACCGTGAGCAGCGCATTGCGATCGTCGGCTTCCCGGCCCGAACGACGATGGATGAAGCATTCGCTGAACCCGGTCCAGGCATCGACCTCCAGCAGAAGATCGGTGATCTTCACGCGCGGCAGTCGATCATAGGCGGCGCGACGGGCAATCTCGGTGGCGGGCGGTGTTGCCGCCTTCAGCGGCGAGATGATGAGACCGTTTTCGTCAAGCTTAACCTGGGGCAGCTCCCCTTGCCGTGCAAGGACCGTTACCTGCTCGATCGCCGTGTCGAGCCTGGTGCGCCGTTCCTCGATATGGCGCTCGAAATCCGTTTCGATGGCGAGCGGCAACGGCCCCTTCTCGCGCAGCGCCGCAAAGGTCGCCGGCGGTATGAGATAGCTGTCGAAATCGCGAAACTGCCGGCTTCCCGCGACCCATATATCCCCGGCTCGCAACCGCTCGCGTAGTTGCGACAAGGCGCATAGTTCATAAGCGGCACGATCAACGATGCCATCCCGCAGGACGAACGGGCGCCATGCGGGCGGCACAAAGCGTAGCGGCACGCGATCAGGCAAGCGCCGTTTGCCGGTCCGATATAGCTCCGCGATGATGGCCAGCGCTGACAGGAGCCCCTGAACCGCGCCGGCGCCGCGAAACTCGAAGGCGTTGAGAAAAGCGCCGACAAAGAGCTTCACCGTCCGATGCCGCTCGATCAATTCGGCGGTGCGATCGACGGTTTCCGGTCGCCCGAGCACTTCGGCCTGCTCGACGGCCACGGCGAAGTGCTGCCAGTCCAGCGCCTCGATCTGCGCCAGAGAATCCACGCCCTTGCTGCGCGCGTCGATGAGGAGGCGGCAAGACCCCGTGAGCGTCCGGAGGTGGCCTTGCAACTCGCGCACCGTCTTGAGGGCTTTGTCGCGGGTCCGGTTCTCGGCGCGGCGCGCCATGCTGCCCAACAGCTTGTCGAACATCGTCAGGGTGGCGTCGGTCAGGCTTTCCTCAAGCCGGATGCCGGTTGCCGCCAGCGTCGCATGGCGGCGCAGGGCATTGAGTTCGCCAAGGTGCTGGGGTGTGATGCGGCTGCCTTCGTCCGCCAGCCTGTCAAAAGTCAAAGCCGGGATCATGTCGGCACGGGCGCGATCGAGGCCCAGCGCGCGGATATAGGCGAGCCGTTCGATCAGGCGCAGGATGTTGCGCGCTGCCGGCGATTGTGGCGCATTGCGCATCCAGGATAGCCATGTCGCGACCTGCCCCGGTCGTCGGGCCAGCAAATCGTCCAGGCCCTGAAGGGTGTCAGGCAGCAGGCCATTCGTGAGCACTTCATAGGTAAGCTGTTCGGCTTGCTGGCGCGCCCGCCGCAGCACCGCTTCGAGAATCGACGGAGAAGGCAGGAGGATCTGCAGGCGCCGGAGTTCATCGACGATGACGTCTGCCATCTGGCCGGGGTGTATGATGGTCTGCGCGATTGGGACCGAGAAGGCGACAACTTCACGGAAAGCGTTGCGGTCAAAAATCCTGAACCCGTGCGATCGTCGGATTTCGACGAGATGCTCGCGACGGGTCTGGTCCCGATGGGCATAATCCGCGAAGGCTGCCGGCGCGACGCCGAGTTGCTGCGCCACATAGGCGAGCACAGGAGCGGGCGGGACTTCGCCCGCTTCCAGCGCACGGCCAGGCCATCTCATATATAGCATGAGCATCGCATAGCCGAGCCGGGTGGCATCGCCGCGACGGCGGCCGACAATTTCCAGGTCGTCGCTGGTCAGCGTATAATGACGCGCGATCTCGCGCTCATCGAGCGGCGCGCCATAATGCCTCGCCCAGATTTCCAGGCTCACCAGTCGCCGTCTCGCCAAGCATCATCTCCTTCGCTTTGCGTGTCCGTCAGACGGTCCTCTGGCGGCCAACAGGAATATGTCCGTTAACTCTGGACCTGTAACGGCGATTCGGACAAGATCGCATAATGACGGGAAAACGGACAGGATCGGGCATCATGTGGCGCTGATCGGCTATGCGCGCGTCTCGACCGCAGACCAGAAGCTGTCGCTCCAGCTTGACGCGCTGAACACTGCCGGGTGCGACCGTATATTCGACGATCACGCATCCGGGGCAAAAGCCGATCGGCCTGGCCTAACCGAAGCGCTCGCCTATTTGCGCCCCGGCGACACGCTGGTGGTCTGGAAACTCGACCGCCTCGGCCGCTCGATGAGCCACCTGATCGAGAAGGTCGGCGAGCTTGCGGCGCGCGGCATCGGGTTCCGCTCACTCACCGAGAATATCGACACCACCACTTCGGGCGGCATGCTGGTGTTCAACATCTTCGGCTCGCTGGCCCAATTCGAGCGTGACCTGATCCGTGAACGCACTCATGCCGGCCTCAAGGCCGCACGCGAGCGGGGCAACAAGGGTGGTCGCCGGCCTGTCGTTACCCCCGACAAACTACGTAAAGCGCGGGCGCATATCGCAGCGGGCCTCACTGTTCGTGAGGCGGCGGCCCGGCTCAAGATCGGCAAAACCGCCCTATACAAGGCTCTGGAAAACGCGTGAAACCGCTGGCGATCAAGAACTCGTGGGTGCTGGTCACAGGGGCTTCGACCGGTTTGGGCAGAGCGTCCGCCCTCCGCTTGGCGGCATCGTACCAGGCCAAGCCCCTGATTGTTGGACGAAGGCTCGACAACTTGCGGGAGCTACAGACCGAAATTGACGAGCGGTTCAATGTGCCGTGCGAGATTATAGTGGCTGATCAACGTGAAATCGAGGGCAGGGAGAAAATCGCGGCTAAGGTTGCAGAATTGCAAGTAACAGCCGCTTTGTTGGTTGCCGGAATGACGAGCGTTGGTTCATTTGATGCAGGCCGTGCCGACACTTATGCCGAGGTAATTGAAACAAACATACTCGGTTTCACGGATTTGCTGGCTCGCCTGATTGCGATTTTCAGGGAGCAGCCGTTTGAATCCTCAGTAATCGCCGTGTCGAGCCTGGCGGGCGAAACATCCGTGCCCTTCCAAGCGGTCTACGGCGCGTCGAAAGCCTATGTGAGCACCCTCATGCGAGCGCTTTCCGTGGAGCTTGCCGGGACGGGAGTGAGTGTTGGATCTTTTGCACCCGGTGGAATCGACACAGACATGGCTGCCCTCAGCGATTTGAAGTGGGGGAGGTTGGGTTTGATGGACGTTGACCGGTGCGCGGCCCATGCAGTCCACGCTCTGGTTTATCGGCAATCCTTCGCCATACCGGGGATGGGCAACCAGCTCACATATTTGGCGAGCAGGGTTCTACCTCGATCGTTGGTCAATCGGATTGCCGCCCTCCCATATCGGCGCCCGTAGGGCGGCACCACATAAAAGGGGCAGGAAAGCCTGCGAATAGCATCTGCTGGCATCGTACCGGATTTGTTCGCCCTTAGCGTGCAGATACGTCACTTTCGTGTAGTCACCCCAGGTACAGCTGGTCGGCCGGGTCGCCCGTCGAATAGAGCGTCTGCCCGCCCGCCAGGGCGAACCAGGTCAGCTCAGCCTGGATGTCCTTACGCCGGAACAGCCGCTTGAGCGCCGAATCGTCAGGAATCTCAGGATGGTCGTCCACCCGGCGACCCTAAACGGCGTCGGCGGGATTTTGAACTGGACCGCGGCTCGCTGGTCCAGTCTCTTGCAGGCGGCGGCGTAGGAGACGTGACCAATGAGCAACCCAATCGTCGATCCTCTGGTGGTCGAGCCCGACACCGCCGACAGCGAACTGCTGCGCATCGAGGCGACCCATGACGGCGCAGTGACCCTGACGCTGAAGCGGCCGGCCCGGCGGAACGCGCTGAACGCAGCGCTCATAGCGGCCTTGACCGACGCCTTCGAAACCTTGCGCGGCGCGGAACACGTCCGCGTCGTGTTTCTGGCCGGGGAGGGCGCGGTCTTCTGCGCCGGCGGCGACCTCGAATGGATGCGCGCCGGCCTCGACATGTCGGAGTCCGACAACCGCGACGACGCGCTCACCCTCGGCCGCATGCTTCAGGCCCTCTATGAGCTGCCGCAGCTCACCGTGACTCTGCTGCACGGCGCAGCCTATGGCGGCGGGGCGGGACTGGCCTGCGCCTGCGACGTCGCCATCGCCACGGCTGACACCAAGCTGTGCTTCTCGGAGGTGCGCCTCGGCTTGATTCCGGCGACGATCAGCCCCTATGTCGTGGAGGCCATCGGCGCCCGCGCCGCCCGGCGCCTGTTCGCCACCGCAGAAGTCTTCGACGCCGAGACCGCCCACCGCCTGGGCCTGGTGACCGAAGTGGTCCCCGACGCCGCCGCCCTGGGCGCGGCGGCCCAGCGCATCGCCACGGCCCAGCGCGAGAACGCCCCCTCCGCCGTCGCCGAGGCCAAGGCTGAGGTCTCCGCCGTCGCCGGCCGGCGCATCGACCACCATCTTGTTGAAGAGACCTCGCGCAAGATCGCCAGGGCTCGCGTCAGCGTCGACGGCCAGGAGGGCGTCCGCGCGTTTCTGGAGAGGCGGAAGCCCAGTTGGGCGCTGTAAGGCGCAGCCCCTAGACGCGTCTGGCGACCCGGCCTAACCAGGGGCCCATGCCCTTGCACATGATCAAGCTCTGCGTCGGCTGCGACACGGTTGAGGATCTCGTGGCCTGGAAGGCCGCGGAGGCCGGCGGCAAGCGGCCCTGGACCATGCAGACCCGCCAGACGCCCAAGCGCGCGCCGGAGATGGTCGACGGCGGCTCCCTCTATCGCGTCTTCAAGGGCGCGATCCTCTGCCGCCAGACGATCACCGACATCAAGACCGTCGGCGAAGGGCCCAACAGCCGCTGCATCGTCACGCTGGACCCTGAGCTGATCCTGGTCGCCCCCACCCCCCGCCGCGCCTTCCAGGGCTGGCGTTACCTCACCGAGACCGACGCCCCGCCCGACCTCGGCGTCGACGGCTTCGGCGACGCCCCGCCGGAACTGGCGCGGCAGCTGCGGGAAATCGGTGCCTGGTGAGCGGAGCTCAGCGTGAAGCTATGAACTATTGGCAATCGGTCGTTGCGATTGTTGGTGCGATATTCCTTGGTTTGGCCGTCTTCTGGCGGCCGGCAGTTCCGCCGGTGACAACAAGCGCCGATTTCGCTGCCTGGGTGCAGGCTTGGGGAAGCGTTGCAGCGATCATCGGCACCGCAGCGCTTGGCTTCTGGCTGCAGAGGCGAGACCGCGAATTTGCCCAACAGATGCTTGTCGCCAGCCGCGACCAGCAGAGAGTTGAATTAGAGCGCCGACAATTGTTGGCCTTGCATACGCTGCTCAAGGACTCCTGCAATCACCTTCGCCTATCGATCAGGAAGCCAGCGGAGTGGCTTGTTCCCTCCGCACCTCGCGTGGCGGCGAATGATCAGGCGATTATGGATTTGCCGATCGGAGACTTTCAGGAATGGTCTACTGCGAGCTTTATGGTGACGGTGCGGGCCATACACGGGCCCGTTTGCACGATGCTTTCCACGGCGGCTTCCCAGAACAATATCGCACTCACTCGAAGTAAGGAGTTCCGTGCTGCGCACCTCCGTATGTTGGCGCTTGCGCAGACCACTGTCGACATCAGGGAATGTGTCGACTCCGGACGGCCCTTGATTGATGCGAACGCCTGTTACAACAGCTACCTGCAAGACTCGATGAGCGCAAAGCGGCGGGCCCCGAGCGCGTTTGGGACCAGCGTGGAATGATACCGAGTGAACTTATTAGGTTGACGACCTAGGCCTAAATGTTCTACATTTGTTCTCATGTCGAACGCCCGCCGCGAGCATCACAAACAGATCGTCGCCGAACTGGCCGACACCGCCATGGCGCTCGCCCGCAGCATTGCTGAGAAGGCCCTTGCGGCTGAAAGCGTCGAGCAGACGATCGAACTGACCCAGGCCTATGAGCGCGTCGCCCGCTCGGTGCGCCTGTCCATCGACCTCTGTGAAAAGCTCGATCGTCACGACCGTGACGACGCCCGCGCCGCGCGCGCCGATCGCTATGTCGGCTTTTCCGTCCACGGCGCGGCCCGCCAGCGTCAGCACGACGACCGCATCGAGGCCGTCCGCGCTGCGGTCCGCCGCTCCATCGAACAGGAATGCGAAGGCGAGGACAGCGACGCCTTCGAGGCCGCCCTCGACCTCGCCCTCGCGGAAGCCGCCCTCAACGACGGTTTTGACAGCATCTCGGCTGTCCAATGGACCGCCGTCCTGCGCCAGAAGCTTGGCCTTCCCGAACACCTGACCCTGGACGTCCCCGACCCCAGGCCCACGCCGTCCTGACCCCGCTTATCCCGGCGAAAGCCGGGGCCCAAGCTGAGGGCCGGAACCGCCGATCCTTGGTCGTCCTCTTCGGGACCTGCGCCGCCTACACCGCCAGATTGTCGATCAACCGCGTCCGGCCCAGCCGCGCCGCGGCCAGCAGCCGTGCGGGCTCGCCTCCTAGCGGCCCAGGCCCCAGCCGCGCCAGGTCGCCCGCGCCACGGGCCTCGACATAGTCCACCGGACCAAAACCCGCCGCGCGCAAGGTCCCCAGGGCTTCGGTCTCGACCTCATCGACCCGATCCCCCGCCCGCAGCCGCTCCGCCGCGCGTCGCAAGGTCTGTTGCAGCGCCGGCGCCACCGCCCGTTCCGCCGCCGTCAGGTACGCATTGCGCGAAGAAAGGGCCAAGCCATCCTCCGCCCGCAAGGTTGGCGCGCCGACGATCTCCACCGGCAGGTTCAGGTCCGCCGTGAACCGCCGGATCACCTGCAGCTGCTGGTAGTCCTTCTCGCCAAAGACGGCGACGTCCGGTCCCACCATGTTGAAGAGCTTGCTGACCACCGTCGCCACGCCGTCGAAGTGACCCGGCCGCGCCGCCCCATCCAGCGGCTCGGATACGCCGGAGACATGGACAATGGTCGCCGCGCCCGCCGGATAGACCTCCTCCACCGTCGGGGCGAACATCAGGTCGCAGCCGGCTTCCGCCAGCTTCGCCGCGTCGCCGGCCTCGTCGCGCGGATAGGCGGCGAAGTCCTCGTTCGGCCCGAACTGCGTCGGGTTGACGAAAACGCTCGCCACCACCCGCTCGGCCTGGGTCCGCGCCAGTGTGATCAGCGAGATGTGCCCGGCGTGCAGCGCCCCCATGGTCGGGACCAGCGCCACCCGCTCGCCGCCGGCGCGCCACGCGTGGACGGTCTCGCGAACCTGGGCGACGGTGCGGGCGACGGGAATGGGGAGAGGGCTCTCGGACATCGCCGCCTTATCGGTCTATCCACAGGCGGCGGCAACGGTCGCGTTGACGGGGCGGGCCTGCGCGCGCTCACCTGTCAGGGTTAATGATTCGCTAACCGGGTTGGAGCCACACCAAGCCATGGGCCAGGCTAACGTCATCGTCGTCGGCAATGAGAAGGGCGGGGCGGGCAAGTCCACCATCGCCATCCACACGGCCACCGCCCTGCTGCACGGCGGCGCACGGGTGGCGGTGATCGACCTCGATCTGCGCCAGCAGACCTTCCGCCACTTCTTCGCCAGCCGTGCGGCCTGGCTGGAGGCCAATGGCGTGACCGCGCCCATGGCCGACCTCTATCCGCTCAGCGACGACGACGCTGCGCTCTCCAAGGCGCCGGCCGAGGAGGCCGTGGCCCGTTTCGAGGACGCCTTCGCCCGCGCCAGCGCCAGCGCCGACTTCGTGCTGATCGATACGCCCGGCGCCGACACGGCGACCAGCTCGGCCGCCCACCAGCAGGCCGACGTCATCGTCACCCCGATGAACGACAGCTTCGTCGATTTCGACATGCTGGGCGTCGTCGATCCCGTGACACTCGAGCTCAAGCGCCACAGCCTCTACGCCGAGAGCGTCTGGGCCAGCCGCAAGGCCCGCGCCGTGCGCGACCGCAAGCAGATCGACTGGATCGTTCTGCGCAACCGCCTCGCCTCGACCGAGGCGCGCAACCGCAAGCGTCTGGACGAGCGGGTGCAGGCGCTCGCCCGCAAGGTCGGCTTCCGCGTGGGCCCTGGACTGCGCGACCGGGTGATCTATCGCGAGCTCTTCCCCTTCGGCCTGACGGTCGCCGACCTGTCGCCGCAGATCCGGCCCGTGGCCATGTCGCTGCAGCATGTGGCGGCCCGCCAGGAGCTGCGCGCCCTGATGACCGCCATCGGCCTTTCGGGGTTCAGCGACGAGTTGATGGCCGCCGAATAGGTGGTCTTCCTCCTCCTCGGCGCGCTCGGCCTCTTCCTCGCCGTCTGGATCGGCCGCCGGCCAATGATGATGCGCCGCGGTTGGCGCCTGCTGGCCGCGCCCGCCGCCATGGTTCTGTTCGCCGTCGCCGCCTGGTCGGCGATGCGCGGCGGCTGGGGCCTGTCCGTCGTCCTGTCGGTCGTAGGTCTCTGGCTGTCGGCCGCCGTGCGCCGCCCGTCGCCCAGACCACAATCGCGCCCACCCAAGGAAGACGGCATGAGCCTGGGCGAAGCGCGCGCCATGCTGGGCGTGCCCGAGACCGCGACCGAAACTGACATCGACGCCGCCTATCGTCGGCTCATGCGCACAGCCCACCCCGACGCCGGCGGCACCGAAGGCCTAGCCGCCCAACTCAACGCCGCTCGCGACCGTCTGAAGCGTGATCTGAACTAGGCCCGGAGATGGCGCGACACCGTCCTCCCGCGAGGGGAGAAGGGAAACGGAGAGGCGGCTTACAATCAGCCCTTCACAACCATGCAGGCCATCTTCTTGGCCTTGATCGCCTTGCAGGCCCCGCGAGCGTCCCCCTCGGACAGGTTCTGGATGCGGGCCTTGTAGACGCCGCCTGCGCGGTCAGTATCGGCCGCGCCGCCGGACACCCACTTGCTGAAGCGCTGCTTGACCAGGGCGATCTGGGCGCGCGCGTCGGATTGCTTCTTGAAGGCGCCGACCTGGACAGCCCAGTCCTCGCCGCGCGCCGGCCGGGCCGCTGCGCGGGCCGCAACCGGCGCGGGGATGGGCGCATGGGCCAGGACGATCTTCACCCCATCCTGCTCGGCGTCGCCCTGTTCGATGCCGGTGCGCTGGATCGGGCCGGTCGGCTCCGGTTCGAACAGGCTCTGCGCGACAGTGATCTGCTCGCCGCGGGCGCGACGGCTCATTACGTCAAAGCCGGTCAGCAGCAGGTCCTCGGCGTTCTGGTCGCGCTGGGCGGTCGTCGGGCCGCCCATCACCACGCCGATCAGGCGCCGGTTATCCCGCACCGCCGAGACCGCCAGGTTGAACCCGGAGGCGTTGGTGAAGCCGGTCTTCAGACCATCCACCCCCGGCATCCGGCCCAGCAGCCGGTTGTGGTTGGTCATGGTCTGGCCGCGGAAGGTGAACGAGCGCTGATTGAACAGATGATAGTACTGCGGGTAGTCGCGCATCACCGCCCGCGACAGGATCGCGATGTCGCGGGCCGTCGTCAGTTGTCGACTGTCGGGCAGGCCGTGCGGGTTGGCGAAATGGGTGTTCTGCATGCCCAGCTCCTGGGCGCGCAGGGTCATCATGGCGGCGAAGCGGGCCTCGCTGCCGCCGATCTTCTCGGCCATGGCGACGGCGGCGTCATTGGCCGACTTGATGGCCAGGGCCTGCATCGCCTCGGACACGCTGATCGATTCACCGGGCCGCACGCCCAGCTTCGAGGGCGAAGCCGCCGCGGCGCGCGGCGAGAACACCACCCGGTCGGTGGTCTTAAGCTTGCCCGACGAAAGCGCCTCGAAGGTCAGGTACAGCGTCATGATCTTGGTGATCGACGCCGGGTAGCGCGGATCGTCCGCGTGCTTGGCGTAAAGCACCTCACCGGTCTTCGCATCGACGACGATCGCGGCGTACTTCGTCTGGGTCGCGGCCAGGATGTTTCGGAAGCCGGGGGTCTGCGCCTGGGCGGTGCCAGCGAGGGGAGAGAGCGCCATCGTGGCGGCCAATCCGATCGAAACCATCAGGCGGCGGGCGGGCTGGAGCATGCTTCGTCCGTCGAATCAAAGGGTTGATAGGCGCCCCCCAAGGCCGCCCGTATTCCTGATACCATGAGTTCGCAGGGGTTGAGGCAAGGTAAACAGGAGTTGAACAGGCCGTGATGGAACGCGGCGCCCGTTTCGAGGGCTTGGCGAACGTTTCTGGTCCGCGACAAGTTTGTTGCAGCGCACAATTTCGCGTTGACTGCTGCAGTGCAACATGAGACTGTTCGATCGCCTCAGCGGCCTGGCCGCAGTTCCGCATTCAGGAGACCGGATCAATGTCCGACGCCGCCGATACCGTGAAGAACACCGTCGAGCAGTTCACCGCCGCGACCAACACCGCCTTCAAGGACAACGTTGAAAAGTCGCTCACCGCGCTCAACGAAGCCAACGCCGTCTCGAAGAAGAACCTCGAAGCCCTGATCGCCTCCGTCGCCGCCGCCACCAAGGGCGCGGAAGAGCTGGGCGCCCAGGCCATCGCCTTCTCGAAGTCGGCCTTCGAAAATCAGGTCACCGCCGCCAAGTCGTTCTCCTCCGCCAAGAGCGTGCAGGAAGTCGTCGAGCTGCAGACCGCCTTCGCCAAGTCGGCGATCGAGGCCTACATGGCCGAAGTCGGCAAGATGAGCGAAATCGTCTCGGCCTCCGCCAAGGACAGCCTGAAGCCGCTGAACGAACGCGTCACCGCCGTCGTCGAAAAGATTCAATCCGCGCGCTAAGCCGGACTCTGAGATCGGCTCCTTCGGGAGCCGGGGGCGCAGAGAGGGCCCGGACCGCGAGGTCCGGGCTTTTTCACGTTTGCGCTGGGCGCGCTGGGCGCTAGACCTTACGTCATGTCCAAGATCGAAGACCGCCTCGCCGAACTCGGCGTCGTCCTGCCGCAGGCCGCGGCCCCCGTGGCCAACTACGTCCCCTTCGTCCGTGCGGGCGACCTGGTGCATATCTCCGGCCAGGTGTCGCGCGACGCCTCCGGCGGCGTGACCGGCGTGGTCGGAGTCGACGTGGACGCTGAGACGGCGCGCGCGGCGGCGCGGCTCTGCGGCGTCAGCCTGATCGCCCAGATGAAAGCCGCCTGCGAGGGCGACCTCGACCGGGTCGTCCGCGTGGTCAAGCTGGGCGGCTTCGTCCAGGCCGGCCCTGACTTCTTCGAGATCCCCGCCGTCGTGAACGGCTGCTCGGACCTGATGGTCGAGGTCTTCGGCGACGCCGGTCGCCATGCCCGCTCGGCGGTCGGAGTCTACCGGTTGCCGATGAACTTCGCGGTCGAAGTCGACGCCATCTTCCAGATCGCATGAAGGCGCGGTTCGGCGAGGCCTGGGATCATCTCTTCGGCCCGCCGGTCGCGCACCGCGGGTTGTGGGCCCCTGACGGCCCCCCCGAGAACTCGCTGGCCGCCTTCCAGGCCGCTATCGCCGCCGGCTACGGTGTCGAACTCGATGTGCAGATCTCCGCTGATGGCGAGGCGATCGTCTTCCACGACGACACCCTGGAACGCCTGACCGGCGAGCCTGGCCGGGTTCGCGACCACACCGCGGCCGACCTGGCTCAGATCGCCCTTCTGGGCGGCGAAGAGCGCATCCCGACCCTGCTGGAGGCTCTGGCCGTGATTGGCCACCGCGCCATGGTCCACGTCGAGCTCAAGACCCCCTTCGGCGAGGTGGGTCCCCTTGAGCGGCGCGTGCACGAGGTGCTGATCGACCACAATGGTCCGGTCAGCGTCATCGGCTTCAATCCCTACTCCCATGCCTGGTTCGCCGACCATTTCCCCGGCGTCCTGCGCGGCCTGAACAGCGACGCCTGGCGTTCGGCCCCGCACATGGCCGCCGAACAGCGCAAGGCCTTCGCCGCCCTGCAACAGCTCGGCGAGGCCAGGGCGCACTTCCTCGTCCTGGGCCTCGACGTGGTCGCCAGCGCGCCCGCCGCCAAGCTGCGCGCCAAGGGCATGCCCGTCATCGGCTGGACCGTGCGCGATCCTGCGGACCCGGCGCTCGCGGTTTGCGACAACTACGTCTTCGAGGGCTTCCGGCCTTGAGTCTGCAGGACTCGGTGAGCATCCATAAACGGATCGCCGAGATCGGCCGCGAGGCCTGGGACGCCTGCGCGGCGTCGGCTGGAAACCCCTTCGTCTCCTATGACTTTCTCGACTGCCTGGAAGAGGCCGGCTGTGCGGTGGAGCGAACCGGCTGGGGTCCGCAGCACCTGTCGGTCGCCGACGCCGACGGCCGGACCGCCGCCGTCCTGCCGCTCTATCTGAAGTCACACAGCCAGGGCGAATACATCTTCGACCATGCCTGGGCTGACGCCTGGGAGCGGGCAGGGGGCAGCTATTACCCAAAGCTGCTGTCGGCCGCGCCCTTCACGCCCGCTACTGGCCAGCGGTTCCTGGTGCGCGCTGACGTGGACGCCGAAGAGGCCTGCTCGCGCCTCCTGGGCGGTGCGCTGACGATGTGCGAGCGCTATGGCGTCTCTGGCTTCCACGTCAATTTCCTGACCGAGGCGGAGTGGCGCTGGGCGGGCGACCAGGGCCTGGGTCAGCGCGAGGGCCAGCAGTTCCACTGGGTTAATCGTGGCTACGCCGACTTCGACGCCTTCCTCGCCGACTTGTCGTCGGGACGCCGTAAGACGATCCGCCGCGAGCGCCGGGACGCCGCCGCCGACCTTGAAATCCACGCGCTGACCGGCGCGGATCTCACCGAAGAGCACTGGGACGCCTTCTTCGCCTTCTACATGGACACCGGCTCGCGCAAGTGGGGGCGGCCCTACCTCAACCGCCGATTCTTCTCGTTGCTGGGCGAGCGGATGGCGGACCGGGTGCTGCTGGTCATGGCCAGGCGTCATGGGCGGTGGATCGCCGGCGCGCTCAACCTGATCGGCGAGGACACGCTGTTCGGTCGCAACTGGGGCTGCGTGGAGGACGTCCCGTTCCTGCATTTCGAGCTCTGCTACTATCAGGCGATCCAATGGGCGATCGACCATGGCCTGAAGCGCGTGGAGGCCGGCGCCCAGGGCGAGCACAAGATCGCCCGCGGCTATTTGCCGAGCCCCGTCTACTCAGCCCACTACATCTCCGATCCGCGGTTCCGCGCTGCGGTGATGGACTTCCTCGCCAATGAGCGCGCCCAGGTCGAGGAGCGTATGGAATGGCTGGAAGAGGGTTACTCGCCCTTCAAGACCGCAGGTTAGGGGCGGGCGGCGCCATCCTGCCGCCGCCTGCTGGTCTCAAGGCCATGGGCCGCCCCTCGACTGTCGTGTTACAGCCGAAACCTGCATCTTGCGGGAGTAAGCCATGAGCCTGGACGGGACCTACGACGAAGGCAATATCTTCGCCAAGATCATCCGCGGCGACATGCCGGCGGTGCGGGTGTTCGAAGATGACCGGTTGCTGGCCATCATGGACGTGTTCCCGCAGTCGCGCGGCCACGCCCTGGTGATCCCCAAGCTGAGCCAGGCGCGCAACCTGCTCGAAGAGACCCCGGAGAACGCTGCGGCGCTGATGCTCGGCGTACAACGGTTGGCCAAGGCCTGCCGTGCGGCCCTTTCCCCGGATGGGATCCGGATCGCGCAGTTCAACGGCGAAGTCGGCGGCCAGACCGTGTTCCACCTGCACGTGCACGTTCTGCCCGTCTGGGACGGCCAGCCGATCGGCCGTCACGGTCAGACCGGCATGGCTGACCTCGATGAACTGAAGGCGCTGGCTGAACGGATCGCCGCAAAACTCAGCTGAATGCAAAAAGGCCCGGGCGAGCCCGGGCCTTCCGCATTTTCTGTCTGGAAACCTAGTCCGCGAGCGCGGCCTTGGCGTCCTCGGCCGGGTGTTCGATGATCGGCGCGCCGGGTTCGGTCTCATCGCCCTCGATATCGAAGGCCAGCTTCCCGTCGCGCAGCACCACCTTCACGTGGCCGCCCTTGGTCAGCTTGCCGAACAGGATCTCGTCGGCCAGCGGCTTCTTGATGTTCTCCTGGATGACCCGGGCCAAAGGCCGGGCGCCATAGAGTTCGTCGAAGCCGTTCTTCGCCAACCAGTCGGCCGCTTCGTCGGTGGTTTCGATCGTCACGTGGCGGTCGGCGAGTTGCGCTTCCAGCTGCATGACGAACTTCAGCACCACTTGGCGGATGATTTCCGGCGTGAGGCCGGCGAAGGCCACGATCGCGTCCAGACGGTTGCGGAACTCCGGCGTGAAGACCCGCTTGATCGCCTCATCCGCCTCATCCGCATTCTTCCCCCGGCCGAAGCCGATCGAGTTGCGTTGAGCGTCCGACGCGCCGGCGTTGGTGGTCATGATGAGCACCACATTCCGGAAGTCGATCTTCTTGCCGTTGGAGTCGGTCAGCTGGCCGTTGTCCATCACCTGCAGGAGGATGTTGTAGACGTCCGGGTGAGCCTTCTCGATTTCGTCCAGCAACACGACCGCGTGCGGGTGTTGATCGACAGCGTCGGTTAGGAGTCCGCCCTGGTCGAAGCCGACATAGCCCGGAGGCGCCCCGATCAGGCGGCTCACCGTGTGGCGCTCCATGTACTCGCTCATGTCGAACCGCAGGAGTTCGATGCCGAGCGTGGAGGCCAGTTGGCGGGCCGTTTCGGTCTTGCCGGTGCCGGTAGGACCGGAGAACAGGTAGCAGCCGATCGGCTTGTTTGGATCGCGGAGACCCGCCCGGGCCATCTTCATGGCTGAGGACAGCTGGTCGATCGCATTGTCCTGGCCGTAGACGGCGCGCTTCAGGTCGCTTTCCAGCTGCTTCAGGGCCTCCGTGTCGGTCTTGGACACCGACTTCGGCGGGATGCGGGCGATCTTGGAGACCACCGCTTCGATCTCCTTCACGCCGAGGATCTTCTTGCGGCGACCTTCCGGCAGCAGCATCTGGCTCGCGCCAGCCTCGTCGATGATGTCGATCGCCTTGTCCGGCAGCTTACGGTCGTTGATGTAACGCGCGGACAGCTCCACCGCCGACCGGATGGCGTCGTTGGTGTAGCGCAGCTTGTGGAAGTCCTCGTAGTAGGTCTTGAGGCCCTTCAGGATCTTTACCGTGTCTTCGATGGTCGGCTCGTTCACGTCGATCTTCTGGAAGCGACGCACCAGAGCGCGGTCCTTCTCGAAGTGCTGACGGAACTCCTTGTAGGTCGTCGAACCCATGCAGCGGAGCGAGCCTGACGCCAGCGCCGGCTTCAGCAGGTTCGAGGCGTCCATGGCCCCGCCGCTGGTCGCGCCGGCGCCGATCACCGTGTGAATCTCGTCGATGAACAGCACCGCGTCCGGATGGTTCTCGAGTTCCTTCACCACCTGCTTGATGCGCTCTTCGAAGTCGCCGCGATAGCGGGTGCCGGCCAGCAGCGCGCCCATGTCGAGCGAGAAGATGGTCGAATTGGCCAGGACTTCAGGGACCTGCTTGTTGATGATCTTGCGAGCAAGACCTTCGGCGATCGCCGTCTTGCCAACGCCCGGGTCGCCTACCAGAAGCGGGTTGTTCTTGGTTCGGCGGCAGAGAATCTGGATGCAGCGTTCGACCTCGGCGTGACGGCCGATCAGGGGGTCGACCTTGCCCTGCTTGGCCTTCTCGTTGAGATCGACGCAGTAGGCCTCGAGAGCCTCGCCGCCGGTCTTCACCGGCGCCTTGTCTTCATCCTCGGGCGGAGCCGAAGAGGCGCCCTTGGTCTGCTTCGCCGAGGCCGACGAACCCGCTTTCTTGGCGATGCCGTGGGCGATGTAGTTCACGGCGTCATAGCGGGTCATGTCCTGCTCTTGCAGGAAGTAGGCCGCATGGCTCTCGCGCTCGGAGAAGATCGCCACGAGGACGTTGGCCCCGGTGACTTCTTCGCGGCCCGAGGACTGCACGTGGATGACGGCGCGCTGAATGACGCGCTGGAAGCCGGCGGTCGGCTTGGCGTCCTCGCCATCGTCGACGACAAGCGAGCGCAGCTCGTTGTCCACATAGTTGGTGAGGGTGGTGCGCAGCGACGTAAGGTCGACGTCGCAGGCGCGCATCACTCCGGCGGCCTCCTCGTCGTCGACCAGTGAGAGGAGCAGATGCTCCAAGGTCGCGTATTCGTGCTTACGCTGGTTGGCGTAGGCGACGGCGCGGTGAAGGGTCTCTTCGAGGTGGCGCGAGAATGACGGCAGGGTACTAGTCCTTCTCCATGGTGCACTGAAGCGGATGCTGATGCCGCCGTGCAGTATCAACGACCTGGGCCACTTTTGTTTCCGCCACTTCGTATGTGAAGACCCCGCACACACCGATACCGTGTTGGTGGACGTGTAACATGATCTTCGTCGCTTCTTCGCGCGACTTGTTAAAATACTGCTCTAAAACGTACACCACGAATTCCATCGGTGTGTAGTCGTCGTTGAGTATAAGCACCCGGTACATCGAGGGCTTTTGAGTCTTCGGCTTGGTCTGCGTCACCACCGCCGAACGGACGCCGGCGCCGGAATCTGCATCACTGAGTTTGCGTTCGGCCATTTAACCGGTCTCCTGGCGACGCGACCGCGACACCCACAGGAGATTAGATATGGAAAACATCTCCGTTTGAAAGGGCGGAATCGTCACGCGTGGTGGATATCTCCGGTCAAGGCAGAGCCCAGGCGCCGCGCCAGGGCGCAGAAAACAGCCTCAATCATCTTCCGACGCTGCTTTTGCGCGCAGAATCCGTCCTGAGGTCACCGCGCCCGCGCCGAAGCGGTCTCGCAGCGAGTCGAGCGTTCGCTCGCTGGCCAGCGTCTTCTTCTCGGCGCCGGCGAAAAAATCTGCTTCCGCGGCATCCGCCGGCGCCAAATCAGAGAAGCCAGCGCCGATCAGACGCCAGGACCGGCCGTCCGCCTCGCGGGCCAGCAGTTCGCGCGCCACCGCGAACAGGGTGCGCGCAGTCTGAGTCGGCAGGGCCAGCGTCCGCCTGCGGGTGACGATACGGAAGTCGGTGGCGCGTAGCTTCAGGGTCACCACGCGGCCCGCTACGCCAGCGGCGCGGGCCTGGCGGGCGACGCGCTCGCAGAGCGGCGCAAGCTTATCCTCCAGGTCGGAGACCGCGCTCAGGTCGACGTTGAAAGTCGTCTCGGCGCTGATACCCTTGCGCGATTGATCGGGATCGACCGCGCGCGCGTCCTGGCCATGGGCGAGCCGGTGAAGCCGTAGCCCGCCAGAACCGAAGCGCTCGGCCAGTTCGCGGATATCCGTACGGGCGATATCGCCCACGGTGCGAAGACCCGCGCGCTCCAGACCCGCCACCATGGCCGGCCCCACGCCGGGCAGTACGCCGACCCTGAGGGGCGCCAGGAAACTCTGGGCTTCGGCGGCGCCAATGATGGAGAACCCGCGCGGCTTGTCGAAATCCGAAGCGACCTTGGCCAGGAACTTGTTGGGCGCAAGCCCGATGGAGACGGTGAGGCCCGTCTCGGCCTCGATGCGGGCCTGCAACTTGGCGAGCGTCAGGGCCGGCGCCGCTCCATGTAGCCGCGCGGTGCCCGACAGGTCCATCCAGGCTTCGTCCAGCGACAGGTTCTGGACCAGAGGCGTCAGCTCCGCGGCCATGCCCAGGATCCTCTGGCTCTCGGCGCGGTACTTGGCGAAGTCCGGCTTGATGACCACGGCTTCCGGGCAAGCCTGAAGCGCCTTGAACATCGGCATGGCCGAACGCACGCCTTTGATGCGGGCGATGTAACAACAGGTGGTGACGACGCCGCGCACCCCGCCGCCGACGATCACCGGCTTGTCGCGGAGCTCTGGCCGATCCCGCTTCTCGACCGAGGCGTAGAAGGCGTCGCAATCCATGTGGGCGATGGCGAGGGTGTCGAGCTCATCGTGGGCGACCAGGCGTGGCGACGCGCAGACCGGACAGCGTGCAGGCCGGTATTCGAACTTGGCGAAGCAGTCGCGGCAGAAGCTCTTCATCTCAGCGCCGGCGGATCACCCTGCGGATATACCTGATTTGTTCCATCTCGTCCGCTCTTCAGCGCAGGGCCACTAACGAAGTTTAAGGGAAGGCCGTGGAATCAGTCTCGCTTCGCTGGCGGTCTTGCGCCTCTGGCCCCACGGGACTCGTGCGCCGCCAATGGCCAAGACCATCCTCATCGTCGAGGATAACGAGCTCAACATGCAGCTCTTCAGCGACCTGGTCGAGGATGAAGGCTACGCCGTCCTCCAGGCCCGCGAAGGCGTGAGCGCCCTGGCGCTTGCCCGCGAGCATCGCCCCGACCTCATCGTCATGGACATCCACTTACCCGAGATCTCCGGTCTGGAAGTCACCAAATGGCTGAAGGACGACCCGGCGCTGGCCGGCATCCCAGTCTTCGCGGTGACGGCCTTCGCCATGAAGGGCGACGAGGAGCGCATTCGTGAGGGCGGAGCAGAGGCCTATATGGCCAAACCCGTCTCGATGGACCCGTTCCTCGCGACGATTCGGCGCTTGATCGGATCCGTCGGGGACTGAAAATGAAAACGCCCGGCGGTGAGGCCGGGCGTCTCGAAATTTTCAAGCGGGAAGGCGATCCTACTTGATCTTGCCTTCCTTGAACTCGACGTGTTTGCGCACGATCGGGTCGTACTTATTCATGACCAGCTTCTCGGTCTTGGTGCGGGCGTTCTTCTTCGTGACGTAGAAGAAGCCGGTGTCCGCCGAGGAGTTCATGCGGATCTTGATGGATGCGGGCTTCGCCATGGGCGGGTCCTTGGTGCGGGGCTGACAGGCGACGCCGTCGGCGGTGTTCTAAAGAGCGGCGGAAAATACGAATCTTCGCCGCGAAGTCAACCTATCTCCCTCGGCGCGCCGTCTGTCGATCAGAGCGCCGAGATCATTCGCCTGGCGCCGACGAAGCGGAAGCTGGGACGCGGTCGACTTGAATCGTCGAGTCGGGCGATGGCTTCGGCCAGGATCAGCCGGGTAATGCCTGGCAGCGGCAGCGCGTCGGCTTCAGGGGGCGTGATCCAGGCGATCTCGTCCAGTTCGCCGCAGTCCGGTTGGCGATCCTGGCTCAGCAGCCGCGTAGCCTCCGCCATGAAGAACCAGGTATCGTAGCGGCGAGCGATGTCCGGCGGGGTGATGGCGCGCGCAAGAACCTCCAGCGCTGAGAGATCGGGCAGGGCGCCCTGGGCCAGGAAGGGCCGCCACGCGCCCGCGCCGGGGCGTGTTGGGGCGGGGGTCGCGATCAGAAGACCCGCCTCCTCGAAGGTTTCACGGATGGCGGCCAGGGCCAGGCCGCGGGCGCGGGCGGATTGGCCGTTGCGTTCGAATAGCGCGACGACGTCGGGTGCGAGTTCCGTTGCGGCCGGCGCACGATGGTCGCCGCGGTCCATGCGGCCGCCAGGGAAAACCCAGCGGTCAGGCATGAAAGCGTGGCCGCTGTGGCGGCGGCCCATCAGCACCCGCAGGCTGTCGGCGTCGCGCCGGATCAGGATCAGGCTCGCGGCCGCCTTGGGCCTTACCGTCTTGTCGCCTTGCGGAAGGGGTGGGCCGTCGCGTTTGGGACGAACCGCCATGTCTAGCGTTTCCCCTTGCGCCCGCCGGGCTTGCCGCCGCGCGCGCTGGGCTTGCGTGGCGCAGTCGAGCGGCCTGGGTCGCGGAATTCCGCGCGCGCACGCACACCGGGCCGCGGCCGCGCGGCGGTGGGATCGGGCGGCGCCGGCTCGCTCTGCATGTCGAACAGGAGGCCGCCGGTGATGGGGGTGGCTTCGACGAGGCGAACCTCGACGGGCATGCCGAGCGGCCAGCGTGCGCCGGAGCGTTCGCCGACCAGGGCGTGGCTGCGGTCGTCGTGGACGAAATACTCGCCGCCCAGGCGCGAGACCGGAACCAGGCCATCCGCGCCGGTTTCGTCCAGGCGCACGAACAGGCCGAAGCGGGTGACACCGGTGATCCTGCCGGCGAAGATCGCGCCGACGCGGTCGGACAGGAAGGCCGCCACATAACGGTCGGTGGCGTCTCGCTCAGCGGCCATGCCGCGGCGTTCGGCGTTGCTGATCTTCTCGGCGGTGTCCTTCAGCTTGCCGATCTCGGAGTCGGTCAGGCCATCATCGCCAAGGCCCAGCGCCCGGATCAGGCCGCGGTGTACGATGAGGTCGGCATAGCGGCGGATCGGTGAGGTGAAGTGGGCGTAGCGGCCGAGGTTCAGGCCAAAGTGACCGATGTTGTCGTTGGAATAGACCGCCTGCATCTGGCTCCGCAGGACCACCTCATTGACGATGTCGGCGTGGGGCGTTTCGCGCGTCTGCTCCAGTAGTCGGTTGAAGCGATCGGTGCGCGGCGCCTCACCCTTGGTCCAGGGCACGCCGATGGTCTCAAGGAAGTCGGCCAGGGACTGGACCTTTTCCTGGCTGGGCGTGTCGTGGATCCGATAGATCAGCGGGGTCTTCTTGCCTTCGAGCTGTTCCGCCGCGGCGACATTCGCCTGGATCATCATCTCCTCGATCAGCCGGTGAGCTTCGAGGGATTTGCGCGGCATGATCGAGGCGACCTTGCCGTCCTCGCCGATGATGATGCGGCGCTCCAGGCTTTCGATGGCCAGGGGCGAGCGGGCCAGGCGGCCCTTCAGCATGCAATGATAAGCCTCCCAGAGGGGCTTCAGGATGGTCTCGAGGATTGGGCCGGTCTTATCGTCCGGCTCGCCGTCGATGGCCGCCTGGGCCTGTTCATAGGAGAGCTTGGCGGCAGAACGCATCAGGCCGCGGACGAAACGATGGCCGCGCTTGCGGCCATCGGCGCCAAAGACCATGCGCACGGCCATACAGGCGCGGTTCTCGCCCTCGACGAGGGAGCACAGGCCGTTGGACAGGCGCTCGGGCAGCATGGGCTCGACCCGGTCGGGGAAATAGACGCTGTTGGCCTTCTCGCGCGCCTCGCGGTCCAGGGCGGTGTCGGCGCGGACGTAAGCCGCGACATCGGCGATGGCGACCCAGACGATCCAGCCGCCGGCGTTCCCCGGCTCTTCGTCGGCCTGCGCATAGACGGCGTCGTCATGGTCGCGGGCGTCGGAGGGGTCGATGGTGACGAAGGGTACGGCGCGCAGGTCTTCGCGCCCGGTAAGGGTGGGGGGTTGGGCGGCCTCGGCTTCGGCCTCGGCGGCGGCGGTGAAGCCGGTCGGCAGGTTGTGGGCGTGGATGGCGATGATCGAGGCGGCGCGAGGCTGGTCCTCGCGGCCGATCACCTCCAGGACCTTGCCACGCTTCGGTCCGAAGCGGCCCTCCGCGGCGGTCTCCTGGGCGACCACCAGGTCACCATCGCGCAGGTCGTAGGCGGAGGGGTCGGTGAGCAGCAGGCTGGTCTTGGAGCGGCGATCGACGGGCTCGACCCGAACCTCGCGGCGCGCTTTGCGAATCACGCCCAGCACCTTGTCGGCGCCGCCGCCGACGGTCTTGATCAGACGGGCGATCCAATCGCCGCTCTCGAGCTTCTCAAAACGCACCAGCAGCCGGTCGCCAACGCCCGGCGCAGGCCCCGTGTCGCGGCTTGAGGACGGCGCGAGCGGGACCAGCGGGGCGTCGTCACCCTTGGTGAGGCGGACGAGCAATTCACCATCAGCGTCGCGCTCGACGACATCGGCGACGCCGACCTCGGGCAGGGCGCCGGCCTCGGCGTAGCCGCGCCGGCCGCGCCGGCCCAGCGCGCCTTCGGTCTCCAGAGATTGCAACATTTCGCGCAGGGCCCGGCGTTCGGCGCCCTTCAACCCAAAGGCCTGGGCGATGTCCGCCTTGGCGGCCTCGCCATTCTCACGAAGGTATTTAAGCAGGGTCTCGCGGTCGGGCAGCCCTTGGGGCGCGCGAGCCGCCGCCTTCTTGGCGGCGGCGGGGAAGCGACTCGACTTCGGCGTGCGGGGCGGTTTGGCCATGAGGAAGCGTTAGCACTTTTTCCGTTGGGAGCCCTTCATCCCTGCGCGACGGGCAGGAGGGTTAGGCGTCCGCCACCTTCTTCGCCGGCGCCTTCTTCCTGGCGGTGGCTTTCTTGGCCGGCGACTTGGTCTTGACGACCTTGGCGGTGGTCTTGGGCGGGGCCTTCGCCTTGGCAGGGGCCTTCTTGGCGGCGGGCTTCTTCTTGCCGCCGCCCTTGGCCTCGCGTTCCGCGATGAGCTTGACGGCCTCTTCCAGGGTCAGGTCCTGGGGGTCGGTCCCCTTGGGCAGGTTGGCGTTGGTCGAGCCGTGCTTGATGTAGGGGCCGTAGCGGCCAGAGAGCACCTTGATCGGTGCGCCGTCGACGGGGTGGGCGCCCAGGTCCTTGAGCGCGTTCGCCTCGCCGCGGCCGGCGCGGCCGGCGCGCTTTTCGGCGAGGAGGGCCACGGCGCGGTTCACGCCGACATCGAAGACCTCGTCGGCGCTCGGCAGGTTCGCATAGGTGCCGGCGTGCAGGACGAAGGGTCCGAAGCGGCCGATTCCAGCGGTGATCGGCTGGCTGTCTTCGGGGTGCAGCCCAACTTCGCGCGGCAGGCGCAGCAGGCGCAGGCCCTTCTCCAGGTCCATGTCCGGCGCCGACCAGCCCTTGGGCAGGCTGGAGCGCTTGGGCTTTTCGCCCTCTCCCAGCTGGACGTAGGGGCCGAAGCGGCCGGACTTCAGAAAGACCGTCTCGCCGGTGACGGGGTCTGTGCCCAGTTCACGGTCGCCGCTGGGCGCATCGCCCTCGGTCTGCTGGCCGATGGGACGGGTGTAGCGGCATTCCGGATAGTTGGAGCAGCCGACAAAGGGGCCGAAGCGGCTGGTCTTCAGGCTGAGATGCCCCGTGCCGCAGGTCGGGCAGACGCGCGGGTCGGCGCCTTCCGAGACCTGCGGAAAGAGGAAGGGCGCGAGGACATTGTTCAGTTCGTCAAGCACGTCGCGGGTGCGCAGGCCGCTGACCTCCTCGGTCTTGGCGTGGAAGTCGTTCCAGAACTCGCGGAGCAGGACCTTCCAGTCGAGATCGCCCGCCGAGACCAGGTCGAGCTTTTCCTCAAGGTCGGCGGTGAAGTCGTACTCGACGTAGCGACGGAAGAAGCTTTCCAGGAAGACGGTCAGCAGCCGGCCGTTGTCCTCGGGATGGAAGCGATTCTTCTCCATGCGGACGTAGCCGCGGTCGCGAAGGACCCCCAGGACCGAGGCGTAGGTGGACGGCCGGCCGATGCCGAGCTCCTCCATCTTCTTGACGAGGCTGGCTTCGGAGTAGCGCGGGGGCGGCTCGGTGAAGTGCTGGTCCGCGCGGGCTTCGGCGACCCGGGCGTCGGCGCCTTCATGGACGATGGGCAGGCGGCCGCCTTCCTCGTCGTCGGCGTCGTCGCGGCCTTCCTCATAGACGGCGAGGTAACCGTCGAAGAGCACGACCTGGCCGGTGGCGCGCAGGCCGATACGGCCGTCGGAGGTCTCCATGTCGATGGTGGTGCGCTCGAGCCGCGCCGATTCCATCTGCGAGGCGATCATCCGCTTCCAGATCAGCTCGTAGAGCCGGCCGAGGTCGGGATCGAGGCGCATGCGGCCGGGGTTGCGGGCCAGCGACGTCGGGCGGATCGCTTCGTGGGCCTCCTGAGCGTTCTTGGCCTTGGTCGAATAGATGCGGGCCTTCTCGGGCACATAAGGCGCCCCGTACAGACCACCGATGACATCGCGCGCCTCGTCGAGGGCTTCGGGCGCGGTCTGCACGCCATCGGTCCGCATGTAGGTGATGAGGCCGACGGTCTCGCCGCCGATGTCGACGCCCTCATAGAGTTTCTGGGCCGCCTGCATGGTGCGCTGAGCCGAGAAGCCGAGCTTGCGCGAGGCCTCCTGCTGCAGGGTCGAAGTGGTGAAAGGCGGCGGCGGTGAGCGCCGGGCCGGCTTCTTCTCGAGCGCCGTGACAGTGAACTGCGACTCGCGCACCGCGTCGCGGGCGGTGGTGGCGGCGGCCTCGTCGCCCAGGTCGAACTTGGTCAGGCGCTTGCCGCCGAACTTGGCGAGGCGGGCGGTGAAGGGGTCGCCGCCGGCCGAGACGTCGGCCTCGACGGTCCAATATTCCTGGGTGCGGAATTTCTCGATTTCGATCTCGCGGTCGACCACGAGACGGAGCGCCACCGACTGCACGCGGCCGGCCGAACGCGAACCCGGCAACTTGCGCCAAAGCACGGGCGAGAGGGTGAAGCCCACAAGATAGTCGAGGGCGCGGCGCGCGAGATAGGCCTCGACCAATTCCATGTCGAGGTCGCGCGGGGCCTTCATGGCTTCGGTGACAGCGGACTTGGTGATGGCGTTGAAGACGACGCGCTGGACGGCGATGTCCTTCAAGCCGCGCTTCTTCCGCAGAACCTCCAGGACGTGCCAGGAGATGGCCTCGCCCTCGCGGTCGGGGTCGGTGGCCAGGATGATCTGGTCGGCGCCCTTGGCGGCTTCGGCGATGTCGGACAGGCGTTTGGCGCCCTTGGCGTCGGCCTCCCAGGTCATCGCGAAGTCGTCGTCCGGCTTCACCGAACCGTCCTTGGGCGGCAGGTCGCGGACGTGGCCGTAGGACGCCAGGACCGTGTAGTCCGAGCCCAGATACTTATTGATGGTCTTAGCCTTGGCCGGGCTTTCGACGACGACGAGCTTCACTTATGCGGCGCTTTCCGAGGGCCGCTGAGGCCCCCTCTCAGGGAGGCGGAAAGTGGGGGCGGCCCTAGGGCTCTGTCAACGCCCCAGCTTTCCGCCGGCCAGCAGCCTGCTTCGCAGGCTTAAATTCGCGACGCCATGCCGCCTGGCGCGAGCTCGCAGCGGCCGGCGATGGAGAGTTCCACCAGCGCGGCGAAAACCAGCGACGCCGGCGCAGCGCACGCGCGGACGATCTCGTCGATGGGGGCCGGGGTCGGCGAGAGGAGGGCGTAGATCCTCTCTCGCAGGGCTTCGTCCGGGTCGCTTGGCGCGCCGCGGTAGGGATGTTCGGGTTCGCGCAGGCCGGACAGGCCCTCCAGGGCGCGCAGGACGTCGTCGGCGCCTTCGCAGAGTGCGGCGCCCTGCCGGATAAGGTCGTTGGCGCCGCGGGCGCGCGGATCCAGCGGCGAACCGGGCACGGCCAGGACTTCGCGGCCCTGTTCAGCGGCCAGGCGGGCGGTGATCAGGGAGCCGGAGCGAATCTCCGCCTCGACCACCACGACGGCGCGGCTGAGGCCGGAGATGATCCGGTTGCGGCGGGGGAAGTCGCGGGCGACGGCCTTGCGGCCGGGTTCGTTCTCGGAGACCACGCAGCCGGATTCCACGATCTGGCCGTAGAGGGCGGTGTTCTCGGCCGGGTAGATGTCGTCGACGCCGCCGCCGAGCACGGCGACCGTGCCGGTGCGCAAGGCGCCCTCGTGGGCGGATTTGTCGATGCCGCGGGCGAGGCCGGAGACGATGACCAGGCCTGCCGCGCCAAGCTCGGCGGCCATGCCGCGGGCGAAACCTTGCGCCGAAGCTGAGGCCACACGAGCGCCGACGATGGCGACAGTGGGCCGGACCAGCAGTTCGGCGTTCCCCCGCGCCCACAGCACCGGCGGCGGCGGGTCCACGGCGGCGAGAAGGGGCGGGAAGGTGAGTTCGCCCGAGCAGAGGAGCCGGGCGCCGAGGGTCTCGCCGGCGGCGAGCTCGCGGTCGATGGCAGCGTCGCTGGGCGGTATGACCGAGCGGCCGGCGTTGCGGGCGAGGTCGGGGAGGGCGGCGAGCGCGGCCTCGGCGTCGCCGAAGCGGTCGATCAGGTGGGCGAAGGCGACGGGGCCGACCGTCTCGGTCCGCGCGAGCTTCAGCCAGGCGCGACGTTCGTTCGGGCTCACGCCTTATCGCCGCCGATCTTCGGCTCTTGGCCCTTGAGCAGGCGACGGATGTTCTCGGCGTGCCGGAAGTAGACCAGCGTGGCCATGACGGCGGCCAGGAGCGCGATAGGCCAGGGGCGGCCGAGCGCCAGGGCGACGACCGGTGCGGTCGCGGTTGCGACCAACGCCGACAGCGAACTGAATTTGAAAAGTTTCGCCACAACCAGCCAGGTCGCGCAGGCGATCAGTCCGACCGGCCAGGCGGCCGCCAGCAGCGTGCCCAGGAAGGTGGCCACGCCCTTGCCGCCGCGGAACTTGAGCCAGACCGAAAAGAGGTGGCCGAGGAAGGCCGCCCCGCCGGCCAGGGCCGTCAACTGGACCTGGACCATGGGACCGGCGTCACGGGTGGCTAGCCAGGCGCAAAGGACCGCCAGCGCGCCCTTGCCGCCGTCGCCCACCAGGGTGACGAAGGCCAGGCCTTTGCGGCCCGTTCGCAGGACGTTGGTGGCGCCGATGTTGCCCGAGCCGATCTGGCGCAGGTCGCCGGCGCCCGCCAGGCGCGTGACGATCACGCCGAAGGGGATCGAGCCCAAAAGGTAGCCGCCCATGACGGCGGCGAGGATCAGGGTGGGCGTCATCTCAACCAGCCTGGAAGACGGTGCGACCGTCGACAAGGGTGCGCAACACCTTGCCCTGCAGGCGGCGGCCGTCGAACGGCGAGTTCTTGGACTTGGAGGCGAGCTTGGCGGCGTCGATCAGCACCGGCGCGTTGGGATCGCAGAGCACGAGGTCGGCCGGGGCGCCTTCGTTCAGGCGCCCGGCGGGCAGGCGCAGCAGGTCGGCTGGCGCAGCGGTCACCGTGCGGATCAGGTCGATGAGCGGGATGCGGCCATCGTGATGGAAGGCCAGCAGGGCCGGCAGCAGGGTTTCGAGCCCCACGGCGCCGGGGGCGGCCTCGTCATAGGGTAGGCGCTTGTCCTCGGCCGGGGCGGGGGCGTGGGCGGAGACGACGATCTTGATCAGGCCTGAGGCGACGGCGTCGATGACCGCCTGGCGGTCATCTTCGCTCCGGAGCGGCGGCTCGACCTTGCAGAAGGTGCGGTAGTCGCCGATGTCGATCTCATTGAACGACATGTGGTTGATCGAGGTGGTGGCGACGGCGTTCACCCCGCGACCAAGGGCTCGCTTCAGGCTGTCGAGCGCGCCGGCGGTGGTGATCTGGTCGACCAACAGCCGCGCGCCAGTGACTTCGGCCAGGGCCAGATCGCGCTCCAGCATGATCCGCTCAGCCACGGCGTGGACGGAGGGCAGGCCCATGCGGCCGGCGAACTCGCCCGAGGTGGCCGCGGCGCCCTTGGACAGCCAGGGGTCGGCCGGTCGGTGGGCGACCAGGACATCGAAGCCCCTGGCGTAGGCGAAGATCCGCTGCAGCACCTTGGAGTCGACGATCGGGTGGTCTGCGTCGGTGATGTAGACGCAACCGGCCTCGGCCATGAGGCCGATCTCAGCCATCCGCTCGCCCTTTGCGCCCTTGGTGGCGGCGCCGGCGGCGTAGACGTGAACCAGTTCAATGTCGCGGGCGCGGCGCAGGATGAAATCGACCACGGACGGGTCGTCGACCACGGGATCTGTGTCGGGCTGGACGACGATGGAGGTGACGCCGCCCGCCGCCGCGGCGCGGGAGGCGGACTTGAGCGTCTCCTTGGGTTCGGCCCCGGGCTCGCCGGTCTTGACCCGAAGGTCGATAAGGCCGGGCATCATTAGCTTGCCCTGGCCGTCGATAATCTCGGCGCCGGCGGGGGCCGCGATCTCGCCGCCCTGGGCCACCTTGGCGATCTTACCGCCCTCGACAAGGAGGGCGCCCGGGCCCTCATAGCCGCTGGCCGGATCGACAAGGCGGACGTTGGTGAACAGCGTCGCGGCCATCAGGCGTTGTCCAGGCGCTGGGCGAGCGTCGCCAGAACGGCCATGCGGGCGGCGACGCCCATCTCGACCTGATCCTGGATCAGGCTGATGGCCAGGTCGTCGGCGACGTCGGAGTCGATCTCGACGCCGCGGTTCATCGGACCCGGGTGCATGACGCGCACGCCGGGGTCGGCATAGGCCAGCTTCTCGCGGTCGAGGCCGAAGTAACGGAAGTATTCACGCTGGGAGGGGGCCATGACCCCGTCCATGCGCTCCAGCTGCAGGCGCAGCATCATGACCACGTCGCAGCCGGCGATACCGTCGCGCATGGTGTTGTGGACGGCGGCGCCCCAGCGCTCGGCCTGTGCCGGCATCAGGGTGGCGGGGCCGACCAGCCGCACTTCGGCGCCCAGCATCTGCAACATGGCGACGTTGGAACGGGCGACGCGGCTGTGCAGGACGTCGCCGCAGATGGCGACCTTCAGCCCGGCGATCCTGCCGAAGGCGCGGCGCATGGAGAGCGCGTCGAGCAGCGCCTGGGTCGGGTGTTCATGCTGGCCGTCGCCGGCGTTGATCACCGAGCAGGTGACCTTCTGCGCGAGCAGGGCGGCCGCGCCGGAGGAGGCGTGACGCACGACCAGCAGGTCGGGCTGCATGGCGTTCAGCGTCACGGCGGTGTCGATCAGGGTCTCGCCCTTGGCGATCGACGAGGAGCGCGGGCTCATGTTGACGACGTCGGCCCCAAGTCGCTTGCCGGCCAGCTCAAAGGAGCTCTGGGTGCGCGTCGAGTTCTCGAAGAACAGATTCATCAAGGTCCGACCGGCCAGGAGGTCGAGCTTCTTGGACGTCTGACGGTTCAGGCTGACGAACCGGTCGGCGAGGTCGAGGAGGTTCGCGACCTCGACCTCGTTCAGGTCCAGCACCGACAGGAAATGGCGTTTCGGGAACGGCGCGATGCGCCCAAGCGCCTCGCTCAAGCCGGGATCGGTGAAGGGCGCTCTATCGTTCATCAAAGCTGCGTCTTAGGGGGCTTCTGGGGGGAAGGGAAGGTCAGGACGGCGAACGTTCCCCAAGATCAGCGGCCATCAGGACAAGGTATCCGTCAGGATCCTGCACGACGAACTCACGCTTGCCGCTCTCGCGGTCACCCGTGCGACGCCAGACCTCGCGCGGTTGGGCGTAGAGGGGGTGAGCCCGCGCGCTCAACCGTTGCAGTTCAGGTTCGATATCGCCGACGAAGACCTGGATAATCACGCCGCGCCCAAACGGCGGAACAAGCTCGGCGGTTTCCCACTTGGCGGATCGGTCGCACAGCATGATCTGACCGCCTTCAGGCCGTTCCAGATACACGAATCCCGGCCGTTGATAGGCCTGGCCGAAGCCGAGGACATCGATCCAGAAGGCGCGGCTGACCGCAAGGTCGCTGACCAGCAACTCCGGCGCGAGCTTCGCCCAGCCGCCTTTTGGAGGTGATCCAAAGTCAAAAGTTTCGGTCATGCCTAACCTTAACCGTCATCCCGGGCGTAGCGAAGCGCAGACCCGGGACCCAGGGGTCGTTGCACGCGCCGTCTCCTCCGTACCGACGGCGCAGCCGTGCAGAACCCTCCTGGGTCCCGGATAGCCCCTGCGGGGCTTCCGGGATGACAGTGGATTTCTTAGCCCTGCCGCAACCGCTCCAGGGCGCCTTGCAGGATCCAGGCGGCGGCGGCTTTGTCGACGAGGTCGGCGCGGCGGGTGCGGCTGACGTCGGCTTCGTCGATCAGCATGCGGTTGACGGCCGCCGAGCTCAGACGTTCGTCCCAGAAGGCGATCGGGATGTCACGCAACCGCAGCAGGTTGCGGGCGAAGGCGCGGGAGGACTGGCAGCGCGGCCCCTCGGTCCCGTCCATGTTCACCGGCAGGCCGACGACGATCCCGCCAACGCCGCGGTGATCGATGACCTTGAACAGGGCCTCGGCGTCCTGGGTGAACTTGGTCTTGCGGATCAGTTCGAGAGGCGAGGCGATGATCCGGGCGCCGTCTGAGACGGCGACGCCGATGGTCCTTTCGCCCAGGTCGAGGCCGACGAGGGGCGCCACGGGGAGGTCTTGCAGGTCTACGATGGCCATGGCGGCTCCCATATCATTGAAAAAGCGCTTCGCGGCGGCTAACCCAGCGCGACACATTCAAGGAGGCCCTCATGGCCATCGACGCGGCGACCGTGCGCAAGGTCGCCAGGCTGGCGCGTCTCGCCCAGCCTGAAGAGACGCTGGACGAGACCGCCCGGCAGCTGTCCGGCATCATCGACTGGATCGAGCAGCTGGCGGAGGTCGACACCGACGGGGTCGAGCCGATGACCTCGGCGGTCGCCGTGACCCTGCCGATGCGTGACGACGTCGTGACGGAGGGCGGCGATCCGGACCGTGTGCTGGCCAACGCCCCGAAACGCGTCGGCGACTTCTTCGTGGTGCCGAAGGTGGTGGAATAGATGTCGTCGCTCACCTCGCTGACGTTGAAGGCCGCTCTGGACGGCCTGAAGGCGAAGACCTTTTCCGCAGAAGAGCTGACGCGCGCCCACGTGAACGCTGTCGAAGCGGCCCGCGCATTGAACGCCTTTGTGCTGGAGACGCCGGACAAGGCCATCGAGATGGCCAAGGCCTCGGACGCGCGCCGCGCCTCCGGTGACGCCGGCCCGCTGGACGGTGCGCCGCTGGGGATCAAGGATCTGTTCTGCACCGAGGGTGTCGAAGCGACCGCAGGGTCGAAGATCCTCAAGGGCTTCAAGCCCCCTTACGAGTCCACGGTCACCGCGAACCTGTGGCGCGACGGGGCGGTGATGCTGGGCAAGCTGAACATGGATGAGTTCGCCATGGGCTCGTCTAATGAAACCAGCGCGTTTGGCCCCGTGATCAATCCCTGGCGCGCCCAAGGCGGCAACACCCAGCTGACGCCGGGCGGCTCGTCGGGGGGGTCGGCGGCGGCGGTGGCTGCGGAGCTCTGTCTAGGGGCGACTGCGACCGACACGGGCGGCTCGATCCGCCAGCCTGCGGCCTTCACCGGCACGGTTGGCATCAAGCCGACCTACGGCCGCGTCTCACGCTGGGGCGTCGTCGCCTTCGCCTCGTCGCTGGACCAGGCGGGGCCGATGGCGCGCACTGTCGAGGACACGGCGCTGCTGTTGACATCGATGTCGGGCCACGATCCGAAGGATTCCACCAGCCTGCCCGTCGCGGTTCCGGATTTCGCCAGCTTCGTGGGCAATTCGGTCAAAGGGCTGCGGATCGGCGTGCCGAAAGAATACCGCGTCGACGGCATGCCCGAGGAGATCGAGAAGCTCTGGGAACAGGGGATCGCCTGGCTGAAGGAGGCCGGCTGCGAGATCGTCGAGGTGAGCTTGCCACACACCAAGTACGCGCTGCCCGCCTACTACATCGTGGCGCCGGCCGAGGCCTCCTCCAACCTCGCCCGCTATGACGGCATGCGCTACGGCCTGCGGGTCGAGGGCGCGAACCTGACTGAGACCTACGAGAAGACCCGCGCAGAAGGCTTCGGCGCCGAGGTTCGCCGCCGCATCATGATCGGCGCCTATGTGCTCTCGGCCGGCTATTACGACGCCTATTATGTGAAGGCGCTGAAGGTGCGCCGCCGCATCGCCGACGACTTCGACCAGGCCTTCCAAAAGGTCGACGCCCTGCTGACGCCGACGGCCCCGTCGGCGGCCTTCGCGCTCGGCGAGAACGCCGACGATCCGGTGGCGATGTATCTAAACGACATCTTCACCGTGACGGTGAACCTGGCCGGGCTGCCGGGCATGAGCGTGCCGGCGGGCGTCGACGCCAACGGCCTGCCGCTCGGTCTGCAGCTGATCGGTCGCCCTTTGGACGAAGAAACCCTATTTTCACTGGGTGGGGCGATCGAGAAAGCTGCGGACTTCCGCGCCAAGCCTCAGAAGTGGTGGTGATCCGATGAGCGAAGCTAAGAGCAAGCTGATCAAGGGCCGCACCGGCGATTGGGAGATTGTCCTTGGGTTGGAGGTCCACGCCCAGGTGGCGTCGAACGCCAAGCTATTCTCCGGCGCGGCGGTGGGCTTTGGCGCAGGCCCAAACGCCCAGGTGAGCCTGGTTGATGCGGCCATGCCGGGCATGCTGCCGGTGCTCAACCGCTACTGTGTCGAGCAGGCGGTGAAGACGGGCCTGGGCCTGAAGGCGCAGATCAATCTGAAGAGCCACTTCGACCGGAAGAACTATTTCTACCCGGACCTTCCCCAGGGCTATCAGATCAGCCAGTTCAAGGACCCGGTGGTCGGCGAGGGCGAGGTCATCGTCGAGCGCGACGACGGCACGACCTTCACCGTGCGGATCGAGCGGCTGCACCTGGAGCAGGACGCCGGCAAGAGCCTGCACGATCAGGATCCGAACGCGACCTACATCGACCTGAACCGCTCGGGCACGGCGCTGATGGAAATCGTCTCCATGCCCGACATGCGCTCGTCGGACGAGGCCGCGGCCTATGTGAAAAAGCTGCGGACGATCCTCGTCTACCTCGGCACCTGCGACGGAGACATGGAGAAGGGCAACCTGCGGGCCGACGTGAACGTCTCGGTGTGCCGGGTGGGCGCCTACGACAAGTTCCGCGCGACGGGGGACTTCAGCCATCTCGGAACGCGGTGCGAGATCAAGAACGTCAATTCCTACCGCTACATTCAGCAGGCGATCGAATACGAGGCGCGCCGCCAGATCGAGATCATCGAGGACGGCGGCGTGATCGATCAGGAGACCCGGCTGTTCGACCCGACGCGTAACGAGACCCGCTCGATGCGCTCGAAGGAAGACGCCCACGATTATCGCTACTTCCCCGATCCGGATCTCTTGCCGCTGGTGCTGGATCCGGCGTGGGTGAAAGCGATCGAGGAAAGCCTGCCGGAACTACCGGACGCCAAAAAGGCCCGGCTGCAGAGCCAGTATGGTCTTTCGGCCTATGACGCCGGCGTCCTGATCACCGAACAGGCGCGCGCGGCCTTCTACGAGGAGGCGGTGAAGGGCCGCGACGCCAAGCTGACGGCGAACTGGGTGACCAACGACCTGGCCGCCCGCCTGACGGCGGCGGGCCTCGATATCACCGACAGCCCGATCAAGCCGGAGGCGATCGCCGAACTGGTGGCGCTGATCGAGGAGGGGGTGATCTCCTCCAAGATCGCCAAGGACGTCTTCGAACGCATGTGGGCCGGCGAGGGCCGGGCTGGGGAGATCGTCGACAAGGCCGGCCTGAAGCAGGTCTCGGACACCGGCGCGCTGGACGCGATTATCGACAAGCTGATCGCCGCCAATCCGGGCCAGGCCGCGCAGGTGAAGGAAAAGCCGCAGGCGATCGGCTGGTTCGTAGGTCAGGTAATGAAAGAGACCGGCGGCAAGGCCAATCCGGGCGTCATCAACGGCATGCTGAAAGCGAAGCTGGGGGTGGAGTAGGGGCTACTCCACCACGTCCAGCACCTGGCCGGTATACTGGTCGAGCAGCATGTAGCGGCCGTTCTCGCGGTACCAGCCATAGCCTTGCGGCGGCGGCCGCAGGCGCGCGCGATTGTAGTCGCCGACGGGCGCGCCCCGGCGGTCGTCGGGCAAGAAAGCGCCGCGCCGGACATTGGCCGGCGGACGTCCATAGTCGCGTTGATCGCGGCCTTGCTGGCCCACCCGGCGGTCATTGTCGCCGTTGCGCCCACCGCGGTCTTGATAGCGCGAAGCGTCGCGATCCGGGCCGCGGCCACGGTCATTGCGCGGCGCGGCGTCGGTCGCCGTCGCGCTGACAGCCAGGGCGGCGATCATCGCCAGGACGCCGAGGCGGATTTTCGTCTTTCCAAGGTTGCGGGTCATCATGTTGGGTTCATTAACGCCCAGCCTGCCTGAACTGTCCCTGAACGGCTCAAGAAAGCCGCAGCGCGTCATCAGAAAATCCCTACTTGCCGCGCAACGCGGATGCGCCATCTATCCAAACTCAAGCTCAGAAACGAAGAGGGAGACACGCCATGGTCCAGCCGATCCAGGTTCACTACTGGCCGACGCCGAACGGCCACAAGGTCACGATCGCGCTGGAGGAGATGGGCCTTCCCTACGAGATCGTGCCGGTGAATATCGGCCGCGCTCAGCAGTTCGAGAGCGGCTTCCTCGCGCTCAGCCCCAATGGACGCATGCCGGCGATCGTTGATCCGGAGGGCCCGGACGGTCAGCCGATCTCGGTCTTCGAGTCCGGGGCGATCCTGCAGTACCTGGCCCGCAAATCCGGTCAGTTCTATGGCGCGAACGCTCGCGAGCAGGTCGAGGTGGAGCAGTGGGCCTATTGGCAGATGGCCGGACATGGCCCGATGAGCGGCCAGGCCAACCACTTCCGCAACTATGCACGGCAGCTGTTTACGGACTCCCGTTTCTTCGCCTATGGCGCAAACCGCTACAGCAATGAGGTCAACCGCCTTTACGGCGTGCTGGAGGAGCGGTTGAAGGATCGCGAGTACGTCGCCGGACCCTATTCCATCGCCGACATGCTGATCTGGCCGTGGTCGCAGGGGATGGAGAACGTCGGATCGCCAGAAGCCGAGTTCCCGAATGTGGCGGCCTACAAGAAGAGGATCGCCGCCCGGCCAGCGGTGCAGCGCGCCATGGCGGCCGCCGACCCCGTGCGCAAGGCCGCCGCCGAAGGGCCTCAGCCCACAGCGGAACAACGCCGGATGTTGTTCAACCAGCGGGCTCGTCGGAGCTGAAGGCGAGGCTACAGGGCGCTTAATCCTGCGTTCAGACGAACGGGGGTCTGATCATCCCAGCACTTAGCCGACGCGGCTGGTCGCGAAGGCTCAAGAAGGGATGAGGATCATGCTGCACGGCATGGATTTCGCGCCCGTCGCCGGCCTTCCTGAGCCGCCTGCGGACGCATCGGCGGACGAACTCTTTCGGCTCGGGATGCTCTATTCGACGGGCCAAGGCGGCGCGCCGCGCGACTACGTCAGTGCGCACATGCTGTTCAACCTGGCGGCGATGCGCGGCTCGCTCGAGGCCAAGATTTACCGCCGTGAACTGTCCGACGAGATGGCCGCCGACGACGTGGCGGAGGCCCAGCGTCACGCCCGCGAATGGCTGTCACACGCCTGACGCGGTGAGGACTTGGCGCGGGGCGCCGGCTCGGCTAGATAGCCCAACTCCCGGGCCCGCCCGGGTGCTGAGCTGGTGACGTGGCCGAGTGGCTGAAGGCAACGGTTTGCTAAATCGTCATACCCTAACGGGTATCCAGGGTTCGAATCCCTGCGTCACCGCCAGCCACCCCTGAGGGGGTGTGGATCGCTTCTTCGCATTGTTCGCGCCCGGGCAAGCGCCTATCAGGCGTCGGTTGACGCTGGAGCGGCGCGCCCTTGGCGAGATGGTGGGGGACGGGGATGAGCACGCAAGCTGCGCCTGGCGGCCAAGGCTGGTTCGCCAGCTTGCCGCCCAACGCCCGCGGGGCCCTGTGGATGGTGGCCTCGGCCGGCTGCTACAGCACCATGACCAGCCTCGTGAAGTATCTGGGTGAGGACTATCCCGCGCCGCTGCAGATCTTCTATCGCCAGTTGGCGAGCTTCCTCGTTCTGCTGCCCCTTATCCTGAAACATCGCGGGGCGATCTACGCCACGACCAAGCCCTGGGCCCTGAGCGGGCGGGCCCTGTCGCAGACGGTGGGGCTCATCCTGGCGTTCTACTCGTTCCAGCATATGCCATTGGCGGACGCGAACGCCCTGTCGTTCACGCGCACGCTGTGGATCGTGCCGTTGGCGGCCTTTGTCCTGCGCGAGAAGATCGGACCGCTGCGTCTTGGCGCGGCCCTTGTCGGGTTCTGCGGTGTAATGGTGATGATCCGCCCGGGCGCCAGCGGCGACTTCGCCATGGGCTGGCCGGCGGTGGCGGCCTTGAGCTCAGCCTTCTTGCTGGCCTTCACAGTCACAGGGACGAAGTTCGTCAGCCGCGACCATTCGCCAAACACGCTGCTGGTCTGGTCGGTCACCCTCGGGCTGTTCCTGGGCCTTCCGGGCGCCTTCATGACCTGGGTGTGGCCGGCGCCGCTCGACCTCGCCCTGCTGTTCACCATGGGCGCGGTGGCGACCCTGAATCAGTACTGCTTCATCAACGGCATGAAGGCGGGCGATGCGGCCGCCATGGCGCCGATCGATTACCTGCGCCTGGTGTTCGCCGCGGCCATCGGCTTTTTCGTCTTCCACGAGATCCCATCCATCTGGACCATTGCGGGAGCGGCTATCGTGGTCGCCTCGACGCTGTTCATCACCTGGCGAGAGTTGGTCGCTGCGAAGCTCGCACGAGCCGCTGCCTAGCGGACATTGTTTCTGCACTGATTTCGCACGCACGTGTCCTGGATAATGCTGAACGACATCTGGCCGTTGTCGTCGCGCCGTGAACCGCCTATCAACCTCGCAAGATTACGCCCGAAGGGGGCGTGGGGGAAACGGCTGATGACGGCCACTCAGCCGACAACCCTGCGAGGCTATTTCGCCACGCTGTCGCCAAACGCCCAAGGCGCGCTCTGGGTGATGGCGTCTGCGGCCGCCTATACCTTGATGACCACCTTGGTGAAGTATCTGGGCGAAGGTTATCCGCCGCCCGTCCAGATCTTCTACCGGCAGGTGGCGGGATTTCTCGTCCTGCTTCCGTACATCTTCAAGCACCGCGCGGCGGCCTATTCGACGACGCGCCCGGTCATGCTGACCTTCCGCTCCCTGGCGGCGACCTCCGCCCTGGTCCTGTCATTCTATTCGTTCCAGAACATGCCGCTGGCCGACGCCAACGCCCTGTCGTTCACGCGGACGCTGTGGATCGTGCCGCTCGCCTTCTTCCTGTTGCGCGAAAAGATCGGCCCGGTGCGGTTGGGCGCCGCCCTCCTGGGTTTCGTCGGGGTGCTGGTCATGGTTCGGCCCGGTTCGAGCGGCGGTTTCGTTTTCGGCCTACCGGTGCTGGCGGCCCTGGCCTCGGCCTTGCTGTTCGCCTTCACGACTACGGGGACCAAGGTCATGACCCGCGAGACCTCGCCGACGACCTTGTTGGTGTGGTCGGCCACCCTGGGCCTTGTGCTGTCGATCCCTGGAGCGATCTTGATGTGGCGGTGGCCGGCGCCGGTGGACCTGGCGTTGTTGTTCACCATGGGCGCGGTGGCGACCCTGAACCAATTCTGCTTCGTCAACGGCATGAAGGTGGGCGACGCGGCCGCCATGGCGCCGATCGACTACATCCGTCTGGTGTTCGCCGCGGCTGTCGGCTTCTTCCTGTTCGATGAGACGCCGACCATTTGGACCGCTCTCGGTGCGGCGATTGTCGTGGCCTCGACGCTGTTCATAACCTGGCGCGAAATCGCCGGAGCGCGGAAAGCGCGTGTCGAGGCCCCCGCACCAGCCTAGGCGGCTAAAGCGTCGGCGGCGTTCCATCGGGCGGCGCAGGACGCTAGGCTGAGCTCCAGCCCCAGGAGCCGACCCATGAAATATAAGCAGCTTGGCCGCACCGGCCTCTATGTGTCCGAGATCTGCCTGGGGACCATGACCTTCGGCGGTAACGCCGAGGCGGGGATGTGGAAGGCGATCGGCGCCTTGCCGCAGGGCGAGGTGAACGCCGTGGTCCAGCGCGGCCTGGAAGCAGGGGTCAATTTCTTCGACACCGCTGACGTCTATTCGTTCGGCGCGTCCGAGGAACGCCTGGGTCAGGCGTTCAAGGATCTGGGCGTGGCGCGCAAGGACGTGGTGATCGCCACCAAGGTCTATGGCCAGATGGGGCCTGGGCCGAACGATCGCGGCGCCAGCCGGGGCCACATCATGGATTCGGTCAAGGCGAGCCTGGACCGGATGCAGACCGATCACATCGATCTCTACCAGATCCATGGCGACGACCCGGTCACGCCGATCGAGGAGACCCTGCGCGCCTTGAACGACCTCGTGAGCCAGGGGATGGTACGCTACGTCGGCGTGTCGAACTGGACGGCCTGGAAGATCATGAAGGCGCTGGGGATCGCCGAGGCGAAAGGCTTCGCGCGCTTCGAGACCCTGCAGGCCTATTACACCATCGCCGGCCGTGACCTGGAGCGCGAGCTCGTGCCGATGATGAACTCAGAGGGGCTTGGCCTCATGGTCTGGTCGCCGCTCGCTGGCGGGCTGCTGTCGGGAAAGTTCGGACCAGGTTCGAACGGACCAGACGGGGCGCGCCGCACGACCTTCCCATTCCCGCCGGTCAACGAGGAGATGGCCTGGAGGTGTGTGGACGTCATGCGCGAGATCGCCAGGGCCCATGAGGGAGCCAGCGTCGCCCGGGTGGCGTTGGCCTGGCTGCTGGCGAAGAGCCACGTCATGAGCGTGATCATCGGCGCCAAGACCGTCGAGCAGATGGACGATAATCTCGCCGCGGTCGATCTGAAATTGACGGCTGAAGAGATGGCGAAGCTGGATGATGTCAGCACGCTTTCATCAGAATACCCTGGCTGGATGCTAGCTCGGCAGGCGGGCGTGCGCGTGCCGGAGCCGTTTAAGCGAGCTTAGGCTGGTATATTCAATTTTACATACTTCGTTATTCCGATTGTCGCAGCGGCGCGTTAAAGTTTTCCCACAGTATTAGCGCGGGGATGCGGCCATGCCGACGGGAACAGCGGGCGACGACACGCTCACAGGCGGCGCGGGCCCCGACATCCTTTCGGGCGGGGCAGGCAATGACACCCTGATCGGCGCGGGCGGCGACGACCAGATCAACGGCGGGGCCGGCGCGGACAGCCTGGTTGGCGGGGCCGGCAACGATTTTTATGTAGTCGATGACCCGGGCGACCTGGTCGTCGAGCTTGCCGGCGAAGGCTATGACCGTATCGATATCGGCTTTTCCTACAGTTGGACCTACGTCCTGAGCGACAATGTCGAGGCCGCGCGGGTAATCGCCGGGACGCGGGTGACGACGCAGGCCGGGCTGACGGGCAATGGGCTGAACAACACCCTTACCGGGCATGACGGCGTGAACACCCTGGACGGCGGCGCCGGCGCCGACACCGTGGCCGGAGGCGGCGGGGACGATCTCTATCGGGTGGATAACGCCGGGGACGTGATCTTCGAGACGGCGTCCGGCGGCATGGACCGCGTCGAGGTCAACTTCGCCGGCGCCTATGCGTTGGCGGCCAATGTCGAGGACGCGCGCGTAGTCTCCAACGCGGCGGTTCGCACAGACATCGCCGGCAATGGCTTGGCCAACCGACTGACGGGTCACGATGGCCTGAACAGTTTGTTCGGGGGCGCGGGCGATGACTTCATGGTCGCCGGCCTGGCGAGCGGCGCGTCGGCCTTTGACACGGTGGACGGCGGCGAGGGCTATGACACCCTCACGGTGCTGGGCGCGGCGTCGGCCTATGCGATCGCCCGGCCGTCGGCGTCGGAGGCGACGCTGGTGAACTCCGCCACGGGCGAGCGAATCCTGCTGCGCAACATTGAGGTGGTTCAGTTCACCGACGGGCCGAAGACCCTGGCGTCGCTGGGCGGTGACGGGACGGCGGGCAACGACCTTCTGGTGGGCACGGCCTTTGCTGACGCTTTGAGCGGCAAGGGGGGCGACGACACCCTGGACGGCGGGGACGGAGACGACGTGCTCAACGGCGGCCCGGGAACCGACCGCATGGTCGGGGGCGCCGGCAACGACCGGTTCATTGTCGATACGCCGTTGGACGTGATCGTTGAGAACCCCGCTGGGGGCGTCGACCAGATCGACATTTCGACTTCGACCAGCGCCGTCTTCACGCTCAGCGCCAATGTCGAGAACGCCCGCATCCTGTCGCCGGTCGCCGTCCGCACCGATGTGATCGGCAATGGACTCTCGAACTATGTCGTCGGCCATGATGGGGTGAGCAGCATCGCCACAGGGGCTGGTGACGACCGGATCTATGCCGGTCTCTCAGGCACGGCCTGGGGATACGATACGGTGGATGGCGGCGAAGGATCTGACACGGTCGTGGCGCGCGGCGCAGCGGCCAACTACGCCATGCGCAACCTGGGCGGCGGCGACTATGAGATCGCCCACAAGACCGACATGGAGCGGGTGATCCTGCGGGGCGTCGAGTTCGTCCAGTTCACGGACCAGAAGATCGCAGTTTCGACGTTCACCGGCACGACGTCGAACGCCGACAACCTGTCCGGAAGCGGCTCCATCTTCGGCGGATTGGGCAACGATACCCTGACCGGCGTCGCTGGGCCCGACACCCTCGACGGCGGGCGCGGCATCGACACCCTGATCGGCGGCGGCGGCAATGACGTCTTCATCGTCGACCGGCCCGAGGACCTGGTGGTCGGCGGCGGCGGCGTCGACCTGCTGCATGTTCAGGTGGGCAAGACCGGGACATTCGTCCTGACCGCCCAGGTGGAGAACGCCCTGGCGGAAAGCACTACTGGCGGGGTGACGGCCTTGGCGGTCAACTTCACCGGCAATGGGCTCAACAACACACTGACAGGCAACGATGCGGCCAACATCCTGGCGGGCGGCGCCGGGGCCGACTCCCTAATCGGCGGGGCTGGGAACGACACCTACGTCCTCTCCGACTTCGACACGATCGTCGAGCTGGCGAACGAGGGGGCGGACACGGTGGAGTTCACCTTCACGGGCCAGGGCACCTATGCCCTGCCGGCCAATGTCGAGAACCTGAAGTTGCTGGGGGCGAACTCGCTGCCCTTTGTGGGGGTCGGAAACGCCCTCGCCAACGAAATCACCGGCCACGACGGGCGCGACGTGATCTGGGGCAATGACGGGAATGATATCCTCACGCCGGGGGCCACGACGCATGACACTGCGCGTGACACGGTCCTGGGCGGGACAGGTTCGGATACGCTGGTCGTCCGCGGCGCCTTCGCCGAATACACCGTGACTGGCAATGTTGGCGGGGCATTCCAGCTGACGAACGCCGCGCGGAATGAATATATCCACGCGGAATCCATTGAGTTTGTTCAGTTCACGGACGGTGTCCGCGCGAGCGGTAATATCGGTGGAGGACCGAGCTCGGGGAACGACACCCTCAACGGGACTTCCGGCGCAGACACGATTGACGGGCTAGCGGGGAACGACCGGCTGAACGGCTTGGGCGGGGATGATTCCCTGATCGGCGGGCTGGGCAACGACACGCTGAACGGTGGCGCCAACGGCGACACCATGATCGGTGGCCAAGGCAACGACTATTACTATGTGAACGCCTGGGGCAGGGACATCGACGAGGGTCGCAATGACATGGTGGTCGAAGCCGCGAACGAAGGCGTCGACACCATCGAGCTGAATTGGACTGATGACGTCGGGTTCTCTGATCTGCCGAGTGACTTCTACCTGCCGCCCAATGTCGAGAACCTGGTGATCGTCTCAGCGCCTAGCTACGTCTATGGCAATGAGTTGAATAACGTCATCAGCGGCAATGCGATGTTGAATGGCGAAGGCGGCAACGACACTTTGCTTGGCGGCAGCGGGGTGGACTGGATCGACGGTGGTTCGGGGGCGGACGTTCTGACAGGCGGCGGTGGCGCTGACCGATTCCTCCTGACCTTTAACGGCGTCTCCCCTGCGTCAGCCGGTCAAACCGATGTCATCACCGATTGGAATGTCATTGACCAGCTGCTCTTCGGCGTCGCGGGAACGGTGAGCAACTACCGCGAGATCGTCGACAACAGCGTCACCACGTTCGCCTCAGCGAAGGCTATCGCCGAGCAAGCGCTGGCGAACGACGGCGCCGTGAAGCTGGTGGTGGTGCAGGTCGGCTCTGACCTTATCGTCTTCGGCCATGCCGCCGCCGGAACGTTCGGCGACGCGGTCGTGCTGACGGGCGCCAGCCTCGGGAACATCAGCGTGGACAACTTCGTCGCCTAGGCGATCACGTCCGCGTCGCGAACTCCGAGTCACCTGTTTGGTCCACCACCGCGTCGTCGAAGGAGGCGTGGGCTGAGGCGTAGAGGCGGCTGTAGAGGCCGCCGAGGCCGATCAGTTCGCCGTGGTTGCCCTGCTCGAGGATGCGGCCCTGCTGCAGGACGATGATGCGGTCGGCGTCGCGGATGGTCGCCAGGCGATGGGCGATGACCATGCAGGTGCGGCCGGCGAACAGGACCTTCAGCGCCTTCTGGATCGCCTGCTCGGTGAAGCTGTCGATGTTGGCCGTGGCCTCGTCGAGGATCAGGATCTGCGGGTCGGCGACCAGGGCGCGGGCGAAGCTGATCAGCTGGCGCTGGCCCATGGAGATGTTGCGGCCGCGCTGGCCCAGCACGGTGTCGTAGCCGTCGGGCAGGCGCATGATGAAGTCATGGGCGGCCACCGACTTGGCCGCCTCGACCACCTGCTCGCGGGTCGCCTTGGTGTTGTAGCGGATGTTCTGTTCGATCGTGCCGGTGAACAGGAACGGCTCCTGCAACACCATGCCGATGGTGCGGCCCAGGCTGTCGAGCGTGACGTCGCGCACGTCATGGCCGCCGACGAGAACCTGCCCCTTGTCAACCTCATAGAAGCGATGCGTGAGGGCGATGATCGAGGTCTTTCCTGAGCCCGTCGGGCCGACCAGGGCGACGACCTCTTTGGGCTTCACGGTGAAAGACACGTCGTGCAGCACCGGGCGCTTGGGATCGTAACCGAAGGTCACGTCGCGGAACTCGACGGTGGCGGCGGCGTCGGCCAGGGCCGGAGCGCCGACCTTGTCGGCGATGGTGATCGGCACGTCGATCACCTCGAAGATGCGGTGGGCGGCGGCCATGGCGCGCTGCAGGACCGTGTACTGCATCGAAAGCATGCGCACCGGCTCGAAGAAGCGCTGCACATAGAGAATGAACGCGACCATCACGCCGACCTCGATCCGGCCGTGCAGCACGGCCTGACCGCCGACGATGACGACGATGGCCATGGCGAAGCCCGTGAGGATGTCGACCGTCGGCACCATGATCTGGGTGAGCCATGAGGCGCCGGCCTGGGCCTTGAAGTTGTCGAAGGCCTTTTCCTTGTAGAGCTCGAAGTTGAGCGCTTCGCGGCGGGTTTCCTGGACCGTGCGGATGCCGTTGATGTTCTCGGCCAGCGCCGAATTGGCGGTTGAAGAGGCGTCGCGGGCGTGGCGGAAACCGCGCTTGGAGTAGGGCAGCCAGACCGCCCGGATGACGATCAGGATCGGCAGGACCGTGAGCGTCAGCAGGCCCAGCTGGAGGTCGGTCATCAGCAGCACGACGGCGATGCCGATCAGGGTGACGAGGTCGCCCAGGGCGCCGTTCATGTTCTCCAGGAACTCCTGCAGGGCGTTCACGTCGCCCTGCAGCCTGGCCATGATCCGGCCGACGTGAGTCTTGTCCATGAAGGACAGCGACACGTCCTGGAAGTGGACAAACATCTTGCGGCGAATCTCGAAGATCACGCCCTGCGCGATGCGCGCCGACATCCATTCGCCGAGGAAGAAGGCCGCCGCATAGCCCGCCGCGACAAAGGCGAAGGCGATGAGCGTACGATCCAGCGCCGGGGCGTTGCGGGTCACGGCGAAGTTGACCGCCGATCCCGTGAGAAATGGAATGGCGAGCGAAAGCCCCGCCGCCGCCAACACAGCGGTCTGAGCGAGGAGGATGCGGACCTTGTAGGGCGCGAGGTAGGTCAGAAAGCGCCGGGCGACGCCGACGTCGAACGTCCCGAAGATGTCGTCGCCATCGGAGGAACCCAGGGAGGCGCGTGCGGTGGTGCGGGGAACGGCGGCTTCGCTCATGATCTAGGCCTCCTCGGTGGGGCGCGGCGCCCGGGCGGAGTCGTCCAGCACAGCCTCGGCGTCGGAACGGGTCTGCAACTCATAGAGCGCGGCGTAGGCGCCGCCGGCGCGGACCAGGACGTCGTGGCCGCCCCGCTCGACGACGCGGCCCTCGTCGAGGACGAGGATTTCATCGGCGTGCATCAGCGACGACAGGCGATGGGCGATGATGATGGTCGCCTTGGTGGCGGTCGCGCGGGCCAGGGCCTCGCGGACGCGCCGCTCGGTCACCGCGTCGATCGCGGCGGTGGAATCGTCGAAGATCATGACGCCGGGTCCGGGTACGACGCCGCGGGCGATGCTCATCCGCTGGCGTTGGCCGCCCGAGAGCGCGACGCCGCGTTCGCCGACGCGGGTCTCGTAGGCCTGCGGAAGGCCGGCGATATGCTCGTGGATCTGGGCGACCTGCGCGGCGTCGGTGATGCGGTCATCCGCGGCCCACGGATCGGCGTAGGCGACGTTGTTGCCGATGGAGCTGTCGAACAGGAAGGCCTCCTGCTGCACCAGGCCGACGTATTCCCGCAGGGAGGCCAGCGTCACGTCGCGGATGTCGACGCCGTCGATGGTGATGCGCCCGCCGATGACGTCGTAGAAGCGCGGGATCAGGTTGGCGATGGTCGACTTGCCTGAGCCGGGCGGCCCGACGATGCCCAGCGTCTTGCCGGGCGCGACGGTGAACGAGATGTCGGTGAGGATGGGCTTGGCGCCCGCGGCATAGGCGAAGGAGACCCTATCGAAGGCGAGCACGCCCTTGTTCGGCGCAAGCGGCTGCGCGTCCGGCGCGTCGGCGACGTCAGGGTCCAGATCCAGCACTTCGAAGAGACGGCCGCCGGACGAGGTGGCCCGTGCGGCGGAGTTGAAGATCATGGCGATCTGCCGGATAGGCTGCTGCAGCAGGGTCATGTAGGTGAGGTAGGCGGTGAGCGTGCCGACGCTCATCTGGCCATTGGCGACCCGGTGGCCCCCGTAGAACAGCAGACCCGCCATCGAGGCGTTGAAACTGAGCTGCATGATTGAGACGGAGCGGACACGAAGCGTGATGCGCTGGTTCGAGAAGGCCAGAGCCTTGGCCGAGGCTTCGTCGAACTTCTCCATCTCATAGGTCTTGCCGGCGAAGGCGCGGACCACACGGATCCCCTGGAGGTTCTCCTCCATGGTGAGCGTCAGTGCGCTCATCAGCTCCTGGAAGCGCAGCCAGGTGACGCGCAGGAGGAAGCCCATGCGGCCGAGCACGATCGCCGCGACGGGAACGAAGCCAAGGCCGATCAGGCCCATGGTCAGGTCGGTGCGCAGCATCTCCGTGCCGGCGAAGGCTAGGAGCAGGATCAGCGTCAGGCTCTGCATCAGGCCGGACTGGATGAAGATTCGCGTGCCCTCGAGGTCGAGCATGCCGCGGGTGATCAGATCACCAGAGTGAATCTTATCGTGAAAGCCGAAGCTCAATCTTTGCAGCTGCTGGAAAAACTGCAGGCGCAGGTCGTAGCCGACCTTCTGCGAGACATATTCCGACAGATAGCCCGACATCATGGTCATGCCGCCCCGAACCACGGTGGCGACAATGATCAGGCCGGCCGAGACGTAGAGAGCGTGCCGCGCGGCGTCGCCGTCGACGGTCGCACTGACCAGCAGCTGGTGGGCCTGGTCGACCGAGCGGCCGAAAAGCCTGGGCAGGGCGAGGCTGGCTAGCGCGGCCCCCAGGGCGCAGCCCATGGCGAGGATCACGAGGCCGGGATAACGGAAGGCGAGGCCGACCACCCGCTTGAGGACGTGCGGCATCGCCCGGGCGTCCACCCGGGGCCTGGAATCGAAGGTCGGCGCTTCGCCAGTCGCCGCATCCCGGTTGGAGGGATGGGTCGCGGTCATGGATCACCTGTCGTTAGGTATGCGAACGATCCTGGACTGCCGCGCTCGCTGTTGGAAGAGCTTTTGTTGCAAAAGGTGTGGATCAGGCGGTTGGTCATACTCGGGCCGCTCGCCGATTCCGGCTTAGCGGACGGAGGCTGACCGATGGAGCGAGACCTGCAACTGGTGAAGGCCATCGCCCTCAGCGTGCGGGAGAAGCCTGACCTCACGCCGCAGGCGATCAATCTTCCTGGCTTCGACGCCGATCTCGTCTCGCGACATGTCGAGCTGATGATTCACACCGGTCTGCTCGACGGTAAGGTCGGGGGCAAGACGGCGGCGGGGCCGACGCCGTCGGTGGTTCGCGACCTCACGAGCTATGGCCATGACTTCGTCGGGGCCGCGACCTCGCACAGCGTCTGGTCGCAACTCCGGGAGCTGTTTCCCGACGAGAAGCTGCAACAGGTTCCGCTACGGGTGGTCGCGGGCGTGGCGATTCGCTTGATGGAGATTATTGTCGAGCAGGCGACGGGGATCGGCGACCCGACCCATGAGACCCGGGATCGCCGGTAGGCTATTCGGCGGGAACGGCGGCCAACGCGCGCATAGCCGCGATAATAGGACCGGGCTCGGTGCGGGTCAGCCAATCGGGGCTGACATCCACGAACTTGAAGCGTTGATCCTGGCCGATGACGATCACGGCTGGCTGGGGCAATTCCCACGTTCCTGTCCCGGTGACATCGCCGATGAACGATCCGCTGGCGCGGCTTGCGGCCTGCGAGGCCTCGTTGGCGGTGAAGAGCAGCCCGAATTTGCGGCTGAGGAACGCGTCGCGGTCGGTGGCGACGTCGAAGCTCAGCCTATGCCGAGCTTTGATATCCCCCAGGCGATCGGGAATCTGCGGACTGACAGCCACCAGCCTCGCGCCCAGGTCACGAAGCGCTGGCGCCAGGGTCCGGTCATAGTAGGGCAGGGCGATGTTGCAGGCCGGGCAGGTGGCGAAGCGGAAGAACACGAGCACCGCCGGGCCTGTCGCGGTCAGCGTGGCCAGATCGAGCCGAGCGCCGTCCACCTCGTCGAGAACGAAGTGCGGCGCGAAGTCTCCGACCTGCGGCCAGCTTGTCGGATCTGCGGCGGCGACCAGCTCTTCGCGCTGATCGATGTTGAGCTTCAGTTGCTCAGAGCTCCAGGTGCGGAGGCGCTCGGCATGCAGCGCGCCTAGCAGGTCCTTGAGGGTCTCGTTCGCCATCGGAGCTTCCTGATCTTTCGCGCCCTTTGGTGAACCCGCCTGACCCGACCCGACAAATGAGATTTCGTCAGGTGGATCATTGCCAAATGTCATGATCGCCGATGGCGCGACGCGCTATTCCAGGTCGCTGGATCCCGGCCTAGGTTGGGCCCTCGCTTACCGGAACCCCGCTCATGACGCCGACCCGCCAACTCAAGCTCGGCGCCTTCATGCGCCCGGTTTCGATCCACACTGGGGCATGGCGTTACCCGGGCGCGTTTCCCGATGCGAACTTCAATTTCGAGCACCTGAAGCGGTTCATCCAGACCCTTGAGCGGGGCAAGTTCGACGCCTTCTTCATGGCCGACCACCTGGCGCTGCTGGACATGCCGATCAGCGCGCTGAAGCGCAGCCATACCGTGACGTCATTCGAGCCCCTGACGCTGCTGTCGGCGCTGGCGACGGTGACGACGCATATCGGCCTGGTGGCGACGGCGTCGACGACTTTCGACGCGCCCTATCACATCGCCCGGCGGTTCGCGTCGCTGGACCACATCTCAGGCGGCCGGTCTGGTTGGAACATCGTCACCACCGCAAACCCCGACGCTGCGCTCAACTTCGGCCTTGATGAGCACATGGAGCATGACGCGCGCTATGCCCGCGCCTTCGAGTTCTACGACGTGGTGACCGGGCTGTGGGACAGCTGGGCCGACGACGCCTTCGTCCGCGATGTGGAGGATGGTCTCTATTTCGATCCGGCCAAGATGCACGTGCTCGACCATAAGGGGGAGCACCTGAAAGTGCGCGGTCCCCTGAACATCGCCCGGCCAATCCAAGGTTGGCCGGTCATCGTCCAGGCCGGCGCTTCGGAAGCCGGACGCAGCTTCGCCGCGGCGACCGCGGAAGTGATCTTCGCCGGTCAGCCGAACCTCGCGGCGGGCCAGGCCTTCTACGCCGACATGGCCGCGCGCGTGGCGGCGGAAGGGCGCGACCCCGAGATGGTGAAAATCCTGCCAGGCGCCTTCGTGGTGGTGGGCGACACGGTCGAAGAGGCGCAGGAGAAGCGCCGCCTGCTCGACAGCCTGGTGCATTACGACAGCTCGATCGCCTCGCTCTCCAGCACGCTCGGCGTCGACGCCTCAAAGTTCGATCCGGACGGCCCGCTGCCGGAAATCCCGCCAACTAACGGCAGCCAAAGCGGCCGCCAGCGGCTTGTGGACCTCGCCGCGCGAGAGAAGCTGACGGTCCGGCAGCTGGCCCAGCGCGTCGGCGGCTATGGCGGATTGAGTTTTGTCGGCACGCCCCAGACCATCGCCGACGGCATGCAGGAATGGCTGGAGACCCGCGCCTGCGACGGCTTCAACATCATGTTCCCGTTCTTGCCCGAAGGCCTTGACGATTTCGTCGACCAGGTCGTGCCAGAGCTGCAGCGCCGCGGTCTGTTTCGGAATGAATATGAGGGCGTCACCTTGCGCGAGAACCTGGGTCTTGCACGTCCGACGAACCGATTCTTCCCCACCTAAGGTCCGCTACCTATGCTTCGACGCAGCTTCTTGCAGGCCTCGCTCGCGCTCCCGCTCGCCGCGGCGGCCTGCGCTCGGCCATCCGATCCCACCGTCCTGAATGTCGCGAGCCAGAAGGGCGGCACGAAGTCTCTGATGACCTCCGCCGGGGTGCTGGCGGGAGCGCCTTACAGGATCGAGTGGAGCGAATTTCCAGCGGCCCAACACCTGCTGGAGGCGGTCAGCGCTGGGGCGGCGGATTTGGGCGGGGTGGGTGATGCGCCGTTTCTTTTTGCGTTCGCGAGCTCTGGACGAGTGAGGGCGGTTCACGCCTCCCGCAGCCTAGGCCGCGGCGCGAGCACGGCGATCCTGGTCAAGAAGATTTCGCCCGCCCGGTCGATCGCCGACCTTCGCGGCAAGCGGTTCGCGACAGGGCGAGGCTCGATTGGCCATTACCTGTTGCTTTATCGTCTGCGGGAGGCTGGGCTGAAGCCTGAAGATGTGACGATTTCCTTCCTCACGCCGGCTGACGCCAAGGCCGCTTTCTCCACCGGGGCGATCGACGCATGGTCGACCTGGAACTCCTACATCTACCTCGCCGCGAGAGATGACGACGCGAGGGTGCTGACCGACGGGCGGGGCGCCTTGAGCGGCATTGGATTCCAGGCCGCCAACATCAACTCTATCGAGACCAAACGGCCTCTGATCGCTGACTTCCTCATGCGCCTTTCGCGCGCGCAGCGTTGGAGCATCAATCACAAAGATGCCTATGCCGCGGCCCTCGCGAAGGAGACCGGGATGGACAAAGATATCGCGCTGCAGACCGCAGAGACGGGCCGCGGCCAGCCGGCCCCGATCGATGAGTCGGTGATCGCTGAGGAGAGCCAGGTGCTGGCGACTTTCCGCGACGCCGGCGTGATCGCCAGTGCGCCCGACATCCGCCAGGCCTTTGACGCAAGTTTCAACAGCGCCGCAATCTAAGGCGGCGGCGCGCGGCGCACGTCATGTCAGGGCGATGCTTGGAGGCCTGACCGGGAATCGAACCCGGGTGCACGGATTTGCAGTCCGCTGCGTCACCACTCCGCCATCAGGCCGCCGAAGGGAGCGGATCGCTATCAGAACGCCACGCTTGGGGCAATCGCCCCGCGGCATGATTGCCTTGACGGAGCTCGCGGACCTATAAGCCGCTCATCGAACGCCTGTCCGCATTAGAGAGACCCGATGGCCGCTGATCTCGCCGCCGCCCGCCTGAACATGGTCGAGAGCCAGGTTCGTCCCAGCGACGTCACTGACGTGCGGATTCATGACGCGATGCGCGCTTTTCCGCGCGAGAGCCTGATCCCTGCCGACAAGGCCTATCTGGCCTATGCTGATGTGGAGGTCCCTTATGCGCCCGGCCGCTGGCTGTTGAAGCCGCGTGACGTGTCCAAGCTGTTGCAGGCTTTGCGGCCGATGCCGGGCGAGCGCGCCCTGGCCGTGGCCGCGCCCTATGCGGCGGCGGTCATGGAGGCTCTCGGTGTGACCGTGGAGCGTCTCGACGGTGACGATCTGAGCGCTACGCCTGTCGGCCCCTACGATATCATCGTCTGCGAAGGCGCTGTCGCACGCTGTCCGCAGGTGTGGCTGGACGCCTTGGCGGAGGGCGGGCGTCTCGGCGTCATTGAGCGTGACGGGCCGGGCGGCAAGGCCTGCCTCTATATCCGCGCTGACAAAGGCGTTGGTCGCCGCGACCTTTTTGATGCGACACAGGCGGTCCTGCCGGGCTTTGAAGCGCGCCACGGTTTCGCCTTGTGAGCTTGATTGAAACACTCGGGAAACGTTCCAGGACTTAAGAGTCGAATGTCCCGGCGCTTGCGCCTGGGACCTCTGGGGTTGGCCCGGGTCGGGGATAGCTGATGTCGAACCGCTTTCGCGCGCGCCTGGTCGCGGCGATGGTCACTACGGGTCTGGCGGGAATTCTGGTCGCAGGCTCAGGCGCGCAGGCGAAGGCGGAGACCCTCGCCGAAGCCATCGCCATGGCCTACCGCAACAACCCAAACCTGGAGGCCCAGCGCGCCACGCAGCGGGCTCTGGATGAGACCTATGTTCAGGCGCGGTCCGGTTGGCGGCCGACGCTGACGGCGTCAGCTTCCGCGACCTACAGCGAGAGCCGGGGCCGGCGGCGCGTGCCGTATCTGGCGAATTACGACGAGACCAACAGCGCCACGATCGGCCTGACGTTCAATCAGCCGCTGTGGACGGGCGGGCGCGTGGCGGCCGCCGTGACGGCAGCGAACGCCGACGTTCTGTCCGGCCAGGAGTCACTCCGCCGGGTCGAGGCCCAGGTGATGGCCGCCGTGATCGCCGCCTACGCCGATGTACGGCGCGACACGGCCGCGCTGGAGATCCAACGCCAGAACCTGGCGACTCTGCAGCGTCAACTTGATGAATCGAACGCCCGCTTCACCGTCGGCGAACTGACCCGGACAGATGTAGCCCTGTCGCAGGCGCGCCTGTCAGCCTCCCAGGCTCAGTTGAGCTCGGCCCAGGCCCAACTGGAAGTCAGCCGCGCCAACTACGCCGCCTTGGTCGGCCAAAATCCGGGCGACCTCGCGGGGGAGCCGTCGCTCTCTTACCTGATGCCGGCGACCCCGGAGGAGGCCTTCGAGGTCGCCGAAAAGTTCAGCCCCTTGCTTCGCGCCCAACAGTTTGCGGAGGAGGCCAGCCGGGCCCGCGTGGTTCAGGCCCGCGCTGATCGGAACCCATCGCTTTCCGTTTCGGCGACCTACGGTCACACCGGACCGGCTGATCCCTTCGAACGCGGGCTCTATGACCGCGAGGTCGTGGGGCGTGCGACGGTGACCGTACCCCTCTTCACCGGCGGACTGACGACGTCGCGCATCCGCCAGCAGATTGAGCGCAACAACGCCGACCGCATTACCGTGGAGACGCAGCGGCGCTCGGTGCTGCAGACCGTGACGCAGACCTGGAATCTGCTGACCGCGGCGCGCGCCAACATCATCGCGACGGCTGAGCAGGTGCGGGCGGCGCGAATCGCCACAGAAGGCACGCGCCAAGAGTTGCAGGTTGGCCTGCGAACGACCTTGGACGTGCTGAATACCGAGCAGGAGCGTCGGGCAGCCGAACTCAACCAGGTGACTGCGCGGCGCGACGAATACGTCGCCTCGGCCAATCTGCTGGCGGCTATGGGCCGCCTGGAAGCCCGCAACCTGACGCCCGATGTCCCGCAATACGACGCCAAGGCCAATTTTCGTCGCCTGCGCGTGACCTGGGGCTGGGTGCCATGGGAAGAGCCGCTGGGCGTGATCGACCGACTATTGTCGCCGTCGCCGCTGATGACGGTGCGCAGCCGTGCTGTTGAGCCGAGCATCGGCCCTGGCCTGCAAGCGGCGCCGGGCGCAACTGCGCCGATTGAGGCCCCGCCCAAAGCGGCGGGCGACCCGCCGGCGAACTAGCCGCCTTCCCCTGAGGGGCGGTGCGAACTAGGCTCCGGGCTTATCCAGGAACGAGCGGCATGTCTGAGCAGAACGACCCCAAGCAAGACACGAACATGGAGGACATCTTGGCCTCCATCCGCCGGATCATCGCTGAAGAACCAGAAGATGGCGCGGTGAGCGCTGAGGCCGCCTCGGCCGATGGCGAGGAAGAGCCGCTGGAGTTGACCGAACGTGTCGACGCGGCAGCCCCGCCGCCGCCCGCTGCTGTCCTGGAAGAGCCGCCGGAGCCGCCCGTCGCGCCGCCCGAAGCGGTGGTTGAGGCGGCCGCTGCGGCGCAGCCTGAGTCGGTCGAGACCCTGGTCAGCGCGCCCGCGGCGGCGGCGGCCGGCGCGGCGTTCGCCGGGCTCGCCGCCGCCGTCGCGCCGCAAGGGCAGGGGGCCACGGTTGAGGATCTCGCCCGCGAACTGCTCAAGCCGATGCTCAAGGCGTGGCTCGACGAAAACCTCGAGGCTGTCGTGCGCAAGGCGGTCGAGGTCGAGGTCGAACGGGTCTCCCGCCTGGCGCGCTGAGCCGACGGCCGCCGCAGCCTCTTCCGCTGGGGCGGTGGGCGCCCTATTGACGCTGACCCATGCTTGAAAAGTCATTCGATCCCAAGACCGCCGAACCACGCCTGTACAAGGCGTGGGAGGAGAGCGGCGCCTTCGCCCCGACGGACGATCCCGCGGCCGAGCCGTTCAGCATCGTCATCCCGCCGCCGAATGTGACCGGGTCCCTGCACATCGGGCATGCGCTGAACAACACCCTGCAGGACGTTCTGATCCGCTTCGAGCGGATGCGCGGCAAGGCGGCCCTGTGGCTGCCCGGGACCGACCACGCCGGCATCGCCACCCAGATGGTGGTGGAGCGCAAGCTCGCCGCCGAGGGCAATATCGGCCGCCGCGAGATGGGCCGCGAAGCCTTCGTCGACAAGATCTGGGAATGGAAGGCGGAGTCCGGCGGGACGATCGTCAACCAGTTGCGCCGGCTGGGCGCGTCCTGCGACTGGAGTCGTGAGCGCTTCACCCTGGACGAGGGGCTGTCCGCGGCGGTGCGCAAGGTGTTCGTCCAGCTGCACCGCGAAGGCCTGATCTATCGCGACAAGCGGCTGGTGAACTGGGACCCGCAGTTCCAAACCGCCATCTCTGACCTGGAGGTCGAGCAGCGCGAGGTCGACGGCCACTACTGGCACTTCGCCTATCCGCTGGAAGATGGATCCGGCGAGATCGTCGTGGCGACGACGCGGCCTGAGACCATGCTGGGCGACAGCGCGGTCGCCGTTCACCCGGACGACGAGCGCTACAAGCACCTCGTTGGCAAAAAGGTGCGCCTGCCGATCGTCGGCCGGCTGGTCCCGATCGTCGCCGACGACTACGCCGATCCTGAGAAGGGCTCGGGCGCGGTGAAGATCACCCCGGCGCACGACTTCAACGACTTCATGGTCGGCAAGCGTCATGACCTGCCGCAGATCAACATCCTGGACGACTTCGGCAAGATCAACGACAGCGCGCCGGAGGCCTACGTGGGCCTGGATCGCTTCGTCGCCCGCGACAAGATCGTCGCCGAGTTCGAGGCCCTGGACCTGCTGCGCGGGATCGAGAAGACGCGCCATGTGGTGCCGCACGGCGACCGCTCCGGGATTGTCGTCGAGCCGTACCTGACCGACCAGTGGTGGGTGAACGCCGAGGTCCTGGCGCGGCCGGCGATCGCGGCGGTCGAGAGCGGTGAGACCGCCTTCGTGCCCAAGCACTGGGAGAAGACCTATTTCGAGTGGATGCGGAACATCCAGCCGTGGTGCATTTCGCGCCAGCTGTGGTGGGGCCATCGGATTCCGGCGTGGTTCGGGCCGGACGGCGCCTGTTTCGTCGAAGAGACGGAAGCGGCGGCGCTAGCCGCCGCGCGGGCCCACTATGGCCGCGATGAACCGCTGAAGCAGGACGAGGACGTCCTCGACACCTGGTTCTCTTCAGCGCTGTGGCCTTTCTCGACGCTCGGCTGGCCGGATGAGACGAACGATCTGGCGCGGTTCTATCCGACGCACACGCTGATCACCGGCTTCGACATCATCTTCTTCTGGGTGGCCCGGATGATGATGCAGGGCATCCACTTCATGGACGCCGCGCCCTTCAAGCGGGTGTTCATCAACGCCCTGGTGCGCGACGCCTCGGGCGCGAAGATGTCCAAGTCCAAGGGCAATGTCCTGGACCCGCTGGACCTGGTGGACGAGTTCGGCGCGGACGCGCTGCGCTTCACCCTGACGGCGATGTCGGGCGCGGCGCGGGACATCAAGCTCTCGCGCGAGCGCATTGAAGGTTATCGCAATTTCGGCACCAAACTGTGGAATGCGGTCAACTTCGCTCAGCGCAATGGATGCGCCCGCGCCGAGGGCTTCGACCCAGCGACGACCAAGGTTCCTCTGAACCGCTGGCTCGTGGGCGAGACCCAGCGGACGGCGGCGGCGGTGACCCGGGCGCTCGCCGATTGCGCCTTCGACGAGGCGGCCAATGGTCTCTATCGGTTCAGCTGGAACCTGTTCTGCGACTGGTATGTCGAGCTCGCCAAGCCGATCCTGAATGGGACCGATGAGGCCGCGCGCGACGAGACGCGGGCGACGGCGGCCTGGGCTCTGGACGTGATCCTGACCTTGCTGCACCCGGTCTCGCCGTTCCTGACCGAGGAGTTGTGGAGCCAGACGGCCGACCTGGGCGCGCCGCGGGCGCACAAGGGCCTGCTGATTTCCGCGCGGTGGCCGGACTTGCCGGAAAGGCTGGCGGACGCGCAGGCTGACGCCGAGATCGCCCTGGTGATCGCCGCGATCAGCGAGGGCCGCTCGGTGCGCTCGGCGCTGAACGTGCCGCTGTCGGCCAAGCCGCCGCTTCTGGTGGTCGAGGCCGATGCGGCCCAGGCGGCGATCCTTGCGGCCGCTTCGCCGCAGATCAGCCAGATGTTGCGCGTGTCAGGCGTCGAGACGGTGGCGTCGGCGCCGGCCGGCTCTATCCCTTACGTCGTCGAAGGCGTGACGCTGGCCCTGCCGGTCGCCGAGTTCATCGACTTGGCGGTGGAGAAGGC